>CAYNLG010000011.1:0-23455 GCA_964397995.1 uncultured Anaerolineales bacterium | reverse complement strand
TCTCCACGTAGCCGCGCATCGTCGCCCCGCCCTCGCCGGTGTAGCCGGAGCCCATCTCGGTCCAGCCCAGGCGGTCGGCCCCCCGCATCCACAGCATGAGCGCCCCCGCCCGGACGAACTGCTTCCCGAACTCCTCGTTGTAGAAGCCCAGGTCGCACAGGTAATCGTCCAGGTACCACTTGAAGCCGAACGGGCTCTCGAAGATCTCCCGGACCAGGGTCTTGTCCCGCAGCACCAAGGCCACGACGTGCAGGTCGCGGTACCAGACGTACGTGATGTTCGGCAGCCAGTTGATGCGGGTGTAGGGGTTGTGGGCCATCCGTTTGACGGCACCGCGGACCTCGTCGCGGAACCGCTTCTCGACCCTGGACCGCTCCTCAGGCGAGAGCAGGTCGTAGAGCACGTCGTAGCGGAACGCCTGGGCCAGCCGCCCCCCCTTGCCCTTGAGGAGGGCCTGCTTCTCGGCCTCGCCAGCGGCCGCGTCGCCCATGACGCCGTAGCGGACCAGATTCGGCAGGGCCTCGTCACCGCCCTTCGGCAGGGCCTCGTACGCCTCGCGGGCCCAGGCTTCGGTCTCGATGGTCTCTCTGAGCGCGGCCGCCTCCTCCGGCGTCCACAGGAGGAACGGGTGGTCGGCGGCCGGGGCGGGCGTCGCCGCGCCCAGCGCAAGGACACACAGCGCCCCGGCCAGAAGCCGGGCCGCCCAAGGTCGGTGGCGGGTCATGTCATCCCTCGATTTCGAGCGTGGAGCCTTCCAGGTGGACGGCCTCGACGTCCGGCCGGTTGGCGGCCGCGCCGGGGGCGTGAAGCCGACCACCCTCCAGGTTCCGCCCCCAGAAGGCGTGCATGGGCGGGTCGCCGGCCGCGTCGTCGGCCCGCGGATACGCCCGGGTGGAACTGTTCTCCTGCTTCGGCCCGTCCCACCAGTCGGCGGCGCGGTCCGGGTCCGGCCACTGGACCTCGAGGTCCTCGACGACGAGGTTCCGCAACCCGTCGGCCACCACAGCCGCCCGGGCCACACGGGCCTCCGGGCTGTGGTTCGAGAACTGGGCGCTCCTGGCCTCCGCGCCCGTGGCCGCCGGGTCGTCGAGCGCCGGATAGATGAGCTGGACGTCGCGCAGAAGGACGTTCTCGACGGTCCCGCCGTCGGCGGCGGTCATGAGGACCCGCCCGTCGGTGCGGGCTACCAGGTTCGAGATGCGGACGTTCCGCAGCCCGCTCGGGGCCGCCCCGTCCTCGCTCCGCACGTCGATGTGGATCGGCCGGTTCAGGATGAACCCGCAGTCGGTGTCGCAGACGATGTTCGAAACGGCGATGTCTTCCTGCATCGAGCCGCGCCAGCTGTAGAAGCCCACCGCCCGCGTGCAGCCGTAGACGACGCAGTTGGAGAACGTGATCTGCCGCATCGGAAAGTACGACTCGTTCGCCCCCGTCTTCAGGCCCACGCAGTGGGTCCGCAGGACGCAGTTCGTGACGGTGACGCGTTCGAGGCTGCGGCCGGCGTCGGGCGTGGTCTTGAGGACAATCGCGTCGTCACCGCACTCGACGTGGCAATCGCTGATGAAGACGTCGCGGCAGGCGTCGATGTCGAACCCGTCCGTGTTCGGCCCGAACATGTGATTGAGCAGCTTGACCCCGCGCAGCC
This sequence comes from uncultured Anaerolineales bacterium, assembly GCA_964397995.1. Taxonomy (GTDB): domain Bacteria; phylum Planctomycetota; class Phycisphaerae; order FEN-1346; family FEN-1346; genus CAYNLG01. The sequence goes on along the minus strand of CAYNLG010000011.1, from coordinate 21,810 downwards.
ACACCCGGTCGCAGACCCACGTGTGGACCGTCCAGCCGGGGGAGTTCGTGATCGTGACGTCCAAGATCCGCAGGTCGCGGCACCGGCGGAACTCGAGCATCGGGCAGACACGGGGGTGCTTCGCGCCGATCCACGTCCGCTCGGCCTTCTGCGGCTTCCAGAACGCCGGCCCGTTGCCATCGATCGTTCCCCCGCCACGGATCGTCACCCCCTCCACCTCGTCGGCCACGAGCAGGTGGTGCCGATGGCGGTCGCGTTCCCGGTTCCACGAGGCCTCGGGGTAGTCCTCCATGCGCGGCGAGCCCAGGAGCCGCGCCCCGGTCGCGAGTTCCAGCGTCACGAAGCTCCGCAGGTGAAGTGTCCCCGTGGGGAACGTGCCCGGCGGGACGACGACCGTGCCGCCACCCTGCTTGCCCGCCGCGTCGAGCGCCTCCTGGATGGCCTTCGTCGCGAGCGTCTCCCCGTCGGGAATCGCCCCGAAGTCCGTCACATCGAACGTCGTCGGCATGCCGTCTAACTCCTCCCCGCGAGGGCCTGTCGGGCGGGTCCGCGGGCCAACCGCTTCTTGAAGAACCTCAGCACCCGCGCCTGGACCTTTTCGCTGCCGTAGAGGTCCTCGCCCGAGTGGCCGACGCCAGGCAGAACGATCAGGTCGACCATTACGCCGGCCTCGACCAAGGCATCGCAGTAGGTGTACGACTGCTCGATCGGCACGATCTCGTCGCGGTCGCCGTGGACGACGAGATGGGGCGGCGTCGCGGGCGAGACGTAGGTGATGGGGCTGGCGCTACGGGCCACGTCCGGCACCTCGTCCGGCCACCCGCCCAGCAGATCGCGCACGGCCTCCTCGTGCCGCACCGGCCACGTCGTGAAGTCCGCCGGCGGGTAGAACGCGCAGACGGCCCGGACGGTGTCGGAAACGTCCGCCAGGTCGTCCGGCGGGCCGAAGGTCTCGAGACCACCGCTTGATCCGACGAGTTCCGCCAAGTGCCCGCCGGCCGAGTCGCCCCAAACGCCGAGTCGCGACGGGTCGAGCCCGAACTCCGAGGCGTGGGCCCGGACCCACCGAACGGCGGCCTTGGCGTCGCGGATCTGGGCCGGGTGGATGGCCTCGTCGGTCAGGCGGTACTCGAAGGGCACGACCGCGAGGCCGAAGTCCGCAAGCCACGCCGCCACCCGCTCGGCGCCCCGCTTGCTCATGCCCCGCCAGCCTCCGCCGCAGATCCACAGCACCGCGGGATGCGGTCCGCGGCCCTCCGGCAGGTACAGGTCCAAAAGCAGCGGCTCCCGACGTCCGCCCGGGCGGGCGAACGGCACGTCGCGCACAATGCGTCCGGTCATGGTGGTCCTCGCTTTCCCCCCAGCCGCGCCGGCCCTACCGGAGCGGCTCCCCATGCTGCACAATCGCCTCCACCCCCTCGTGGGCGGCGTCGCCCCGGAAATCCTCCAGCCGCAGGTCCTCCACGGCGTGGGCCTCGATCGCGTGCCGCCAATGGTCGCGGCGCGGCTCGCCCCAGGCCACCTCGCAGTGACGCAGCGTGACGCCCCGAGCGTGTTCCAGGAAGAAGCCGACCGTCGGATGCTCGTACAGGCCGACGTCCTTCTCGGGCTCGATGCCGAAATCGGTCCGCGGGCTCATGCAGGGCCGGCGGTCGTGCCATCCGCCCGGCCACTTCGACCGGTGGTCGATCTCGACCCGCACGTTCTCCAGCAGCAGGTCCTCGATGGGCGAATCGGCGCTCCCGCACACGAACACCCCGTTCTCGGCCCGGCAGAGGACGTTCGAGAAACGGACGTGCCTGACGCGGCCCAGTGTCGTCCCGGGGGCCCGGTGGATGGCCGTCACGTAGATCGGCTCCGCCCGGCCCCACCACCCCGGGCTGAAGTGCCGCGTCTCGATGATCATGTTCGAGAACAGCACGTTCTCGATGGTCCCGTGGTCGCGCAGCTGGATGCCCAGGGCCCGGTTGGTACCCCGGATGACGCAGGCGTCGAAGATGATGTTGCGGAAATCGTCGTCGGACTCCGTCCCGAGCTTGACGGCGCAGCTCGTCGAGACCATCGTGCACCCGGTCACGGTGATGTTCTCGCAGGGCCCGTAGCCGGGGTACTCCGCCCGGTTCTTGATGACGATACAGTCGTCGGCCGACTCGATGGTGCAGTCGGAGATGCGGACGTCGCGGCAATGGTCCGGGTCGATGCCGTCGCCGTTCGGCACCCGCAGGTCGTTCAGGATCGTCAGGCCCGAGAGGAGCACGTCGTGGCATCCGACCGGGTGGATGGCCCAGTTCGCCGAGTTCAGGACCGTCACGTCGCGCATCGTGACCTTGCGGCAACGGTCGAAGACGATGAGTTGCGGGCGGCGCTTGACGCCCTTGTAGTGGTACCGGTCGGAGGTGTCGCAGAAGGCGTGGGCCTGGCCGTCGATCGTCCCCGTGCCCGTGACGGCGATGCCGCAGGCCTCCCGGGCGTGCAGGAGGCACGCGAAGACCTCGTCCGGGAAGTCGTCCGGGTTCGTCGAGGAGACCAGCCGCGACCCCGCCTCCAGATGGAGCTCGACGTGGCTCTTCAGCTCCAGCGGCGCCGTCAGGAAGACCTTGCCGGCGGGGAGGGCGACGCGGCCGCCGCCCGCGGCATGGCACGCGTCGAGGGTCGCCTGGAGCGCCCGCGTGTCGAAGGTCGCGCCGTCGCCGGCGGCACCGTGGTCGAGCGGGCTGAAGAGCGGCACGGGGGCTCCTTTCGGCTGACAGGGGGGACTACTATACCGCCCGGCCGGGCCGGATGCCAGAAATCTGCACCGCGGCGCGACCCGAAAACGGCCCCCCGCCCGCCGAAAGGCCGTCAATACTTCAGGCCATACGCCGCCGCCGGAACGAGGTGAAAATTCGCGCCATCCGGCGACCAATTTCTAGAAATTGGGGGGCCAGAACCCGCGGGGAACCGCAGAAAAAGTGTCAAAAAAGGGCGCGTTTCGGCTTGCCCATCTTACCAAAACCCGCCTGGCGCACCCGAAAACGCCCCTCGCCCTTCCACCCACCCCGCCGATACTCTCTCGAAGCGCGCGGAAGTCCGACACGATAGTATACACGGGGCGCACCACGAGCGGCTCTTCGTCGCGCCTATCGTGCAGGTCCGCCGCCGCTACTCGCCCTGGTAAGTCAGCGTCCCGCCCGCGACGGTCGCCTGGGCGGGCTTGCCGTTGACGGTCAGTTTCGGCGAGCCCGCGACCTTCAGCGTCATGGCCGCGACGTTGCCCCAGACCTCGACCGTGCCCCGGCCGACGCGCAGGAAGCCGTAGTCGGTGAACGTGAACGACTCCTGCCCGTCGCCGAGAGTCACCGGGGTATCGATGCCGTCACCAAGGGCCATCAGGACGCGGTCGTCGAGGCCCTCGCCACGGACGCGGACCGCAAGGCCCGTCTCCGGCTCGTGGGCGACGGCCTCCAGCACCGTCTTGGGTGCCTTCGCGTCGCCGCCCTCGAACGGCTCATGCAGCGCGACGAACGTCGTGTCCTCGGTATGGCGGCGAACCATCAGGACCGCCCCGCCCGTCTCCGGCAGCGGGGCCGGGCCCTTCTTCCCGCCCGAGGGCGGCCGCCCGGCGTACGCCACCGTCCCCGGCGTGCCCAGCATCGTCACCCGGACGCCCACGCCCCGGTCGTACCACGCCTTGCCCAACTTGCTCTTGGCCGGGTCGTCCAGGTTGCAGTCCTGCACGATGACCGACGACCACGTCCCGGCGCCCAGGTCGGCCCTGCGGACGTCGCGGAGATCGTTCCCGTCAGTCTTGTCCTCGTGCCCCTCGGGCTGCTCGGCGCCGACGTCGCGGTAGAGCATCGAGCCGTTGAGCTCCGAGGTCGCCTTCCACCCCTGCTTCGCGTCCAGGCGGTGCGACCCGGCGCCCAGCACGTGCCAGTCGTACTGGCGCGGGCGGCTGCTCTGGAGCCAGTAGACGTCCAGCAGGTACTCGTCGGTCAGGAACAGACCCCGCTCCAGATCCACGTCCGGGTAGATGCCGCGCGTCGTCTTCTCCTGGACGACCTCCATCTCGTCCTTCTCCTCGTTGAAGACCCAGCGGGTGTCGGTCACCTCGGTGGGCTCGACGCGTCCGGCGGCAAACGTGACGGGCGGATGGAAGCCCTGGCGGATGCGGTGGTGCTCCAAGCCGTTCTCGCCCCCCGTGATGGGCATAGCCTTGAGGTTGTCCACCACCACGCCCCCGGCGTGGCCCCGCACCGTGTCGTGCCACGGGTGCCCTCCGATGTAGCCGCGCGGATGCGACTGGATGCTCTCGTTCGTGGTGCCGCCCTTCGCCCCCCAGCCCTGGACATAGATGGGCCGGTTCTTGGCGTAGTAGCCGAGCAGCGAGAAGCAGTCGTGGGCGTAGTGGACGTAGTACATGCCGAACTGGAGGGCGACGGCCGGCTTGGGCGACTCCCAGTACGCCGGCGACTCCTCCGCCCGGAGCATCGCGAAACCCCGCTCCATGGCCACGTAGCTCTCGACGTCGGGCGCCGGGGCGTCGCCCGGACCGATCGGTTCGAGGCCGAAGTAGAGGCTCGGGTAATAGACCTCGTCGCCGGGCTTCCGCATCTTGGCCAGAAAGTAGCCGAAGCCGGCGTCGGGCCAGCGGCGGTGGCCCATCTCGAACCACGTCGGCAGCCGCAGCTTCGGCAGCGGGCCGTTCATCCGCGACGCGCCGAACTTCCGCTGCCCGCCCTGGCCGTCCGGCAGATACCCCGCCACGATCACGTCGCCGCCCAACCCCGGCAGGCCAAAGTGGTCGCTGGGGGTGTCGCCCATGCTGACGACCGAGACGATGTCCCGCCCGCCCGGCACGGTCACCTCGGGGTATCCGATGGCGAAGTGCATCATGAGGAACTTCCTCATGGTGGCCCCGCCCTTGCCGGTGTAGCCGTAGCCGTACTGATCCAGGCCGAGGCGCCGAAGTCCTTCGCAATACATCATCATGGTGCCGATGTTGGAGTAGTACTTCCCGAACTCCTCCATGTAGAAGCGGCCGTCGCCCAGGTAGTCGTCAAAGAAGTACTTGAAGCCGCCCGTCGACTCGAACATCGCCTTGACGGCCGCCTCGTCCTTCAGCGCCACCGCCATCAGGTGGGTGCCGATGGTGCGCGGCCAGTGCATGTTGGGGAGCCAGGTCATGCGGCCGTAGCGGAAATCGGGGTGCCAGGGGCGATGGCCGTCGAGGTGGAACTCGATGTAGGCCCGGAACGAGCCCTGGATCCTCTGCCGCTGCTCCGGCGTGAGCTCGTCGTAGAAAACGTCGTACCGCAGGACGTTCAGCGTCTGCTCGTCGCGCATGTGCCGGTCCGAGAAGCTCGCGTTGCCCCGGACCCACTTCTTGCCCTGGGCAATCCTTTTGAACTCGTCCGTCAGCGGCTCCGGGATGCGGCCGGCAAACTTCAGAAGCTCCTGCTTCTCCTTGGCGCCGGCCTCTTCGTCGCCGAGGACCATGTAGCGGAAGAGGTTCAGCAGCGTCGGATGCCCGTGCTTCGGATCCTTGGAATACTCCACCATCCGCTCGTACTGGACCTTGGCCGCCGGGTCGGTCTCCAAGCGTTTGGCGATGGCGGCCGCCTCGTCCTTCGTCCAGAGCAGGAACGGATGGGCCACGTCCTCCATCGCCCGGGCCGCCTGCGCCCCCGCCAGAATGGCGACCAAGGCCAGTCCGAGTCCCGCGAGTCGCTTCGTGTGCTGCGCCATGTGCTGCCTCCCTGTCCGCTAGAAGCCTCCGGTACGCCCGGTTCAACCCGCGGCGGGCGTCGGCGTTACGCCCCCGCCGCCGCGGCCGGGCCTGCTATCCCGCCATCTCGTGCTTCATCTTCCGCACGTTCCGCTCCAGGTACGGGTTGACGGGGTTCTCCACGCGTTCGTAAAGGGCCTGCAGGTCACCCACCGTCAACTCGTTCACCCCGCCGACCACCAGGTCCGCCTCGCTGGCGGGCTCGCCGATGCCGACCGAGGCCATGCCGGCGCGGCGGATGGCCTCGATGCCCGAGGCAGCGTCCTCCACGCCGATGCAGGCCCACGGCAGGCACCGCAGCCGCTGGCTCGAGAGCAGGAACCCCTGCGGGTCCGGCTTCGACGCGCTCACGCAGTTGCCGTCCACCACCGCATCCAGGTGCGCCCCGAGGCCGGTCCGCTCCAGCACCAGCGGCGTGTTCTTGGACGCACTGGAGACCGCGCACTTCACCCCGGCGGCCCGCAGCGCCGCCAGCAGTTCCACCGAGCCGGCCAGCACGTCGTCCGGGCCCATCTCGGCCAACATCTCGCGGTACCGGGCGTTCTTCCGGGCGCACTGGGCCTCGAACTCGGCCGGCGGGGGCAGCGCCAGGTCGCCATAAATCCGCCGCAGGCTCTCCTCACGCGAGACACCCCGCAAGGCGTGGTTCTTCTCCTCGTCAAAAGGGATGCCCAGGTCGTCAGCCAGCTCTTTCCACGCAAGGTAATGGTGCCGGTCGGTCCGGACGAGCACGCCGTCCAGGTCGAAGATGACGCCCTCCAGGCCCTGGTCGCGCCAGGCCGTGGCGTGGGCGGCTTCGAGGGTCGCCCCCGGCTTCAGCGTGTGCCACTCGCCGAGGACCTCCAGCGCGACAGGCCGGTCGCCGTGGTGCTGGACGACCATGCGGTCGCGCCCGACCTCGACGGCCAGGACCTGGCCCTGGAGATGGAACCGGTAGGCCATGCCCGTCCACCAGGGAGGGAGCTTCGGGTCGATGCGCACGCCCTCCGGGCCGACGGCCAGGCCACCGAACCCCCAGACGGCGGCCATCCAGAGGCCGCCCTCGCCCGCCCCGTGCACGCCGTGGGCGGTGTTGCCGAAGGCGTCTTCCAGGTCGACCCCCGCCGTCGACGCGAAGTACCGCCGCGCGTCGCGCCCAAGCCCCAGCCGCGCCGCCAGCAGGGCGTGGGTGGCCAGCGAGAGCGACGAGGTCTGTTCGCACAGGGGGGCATGCTCGCGGAAGTTGGGCTCGGCGGCGGCCCAGCCGACGGCCTCGGGGATCGCCTGCCAGAGCATCAGGGCGTCGGCCTGCTTGTGACGCTTGTCGCAGCCGGGGCCGGTGTTCTGGCGGAGCTTCCAGTCGGGCTCCGGCAGGTCGCCCCAACCGGCAAACTGCTCGTAGACGCCGCCGGCGAGCATCGGCACGTGCAGTCGGTCGGCCACCTGGCGCCAGGCCGCCCGCGCGGCCCCGTCGATGCCACACCGGTCCAGGACGGCGCGGACGCGGTCGGCGTCCGTCTCCTCCAGCCGCGCGACCAAGCGGTCGGCCTCGCGGAGCATCTCGGCCACGAACCGGTTCGTGTAGGCGTTGTCGTCGACGCCCTTGTGGATCTCGTCCGGCCCGCAGATGCCGCGGATGTGGTATCCGTCGGGCTCGGGCTCGGCCCGCGAGGCGAAGAACGCGGCCACCTCGGCCACCACCTCCAGGCCGGTCTCCAGCATGAAAGCCGTGTCGCCGGTCATCCGCTCGTAGAGCAGGAACACCCACATGACGGCCGAGTCGAGGTGGAGCTGGTGAGCGGTGCGAGGGCCGACCACAGGCGGGTCCTCCAGACCCGTGTCGTAGCTCTGGAAGGGGAACCGGGCCCCGTCGTAGCCGTCCTGGGCCGCCAGGCGCTGCGCCGCCGGAAGCCGCCGCGCACGGTACAGCAGGTGATTCCGCGCCCGCTCCGGCGCCGCCGCGGCCAGGAGGGCGAACTGGTACATCTCCAGGTCCCAAAAGACGGCCCCGCGGTACCAGTCGCCGGTCAGGTTCTTGGCGCCGATGGACGAGGCCCCGCCGTCAAGCGGCGCCGCAATCCGCGTCGACCAGAGGGCGTACCGGACGGCGAGCTGCGCAGCCGGGTCTCCGTCGATCCGCACGTCCGCGCCGTCCCAGAAGGTCAGCCAGGCGGCCTGGCTCGCCTCGCGGACCGCGTCGAACGTCGCGTCGCCGAGGCGATCGGCCTCCGGCTCGTCCGGCAGGGCCGTCTCGGCGTCCGTCGCGAGCGAAACGAGCTTCTCGAAGACCACCCGTCCGGCCCCCGCGGGCAGTCGGTACCGGACCAGCGCCCGGTTGTCCTCCACGCCGGCCGCCGGTCCGCACTCGGGCCCGCCCGTCTGCCGGACCACGGCCGCGGCGCTCACCTTCCGCCCTGTCGGCCGCGACACCAGTTCGACGTGCAACCGCCCGTCCTCGGCCGCAATGGTCTCGAGTTCGGCGAGTTTCAGGCCCTCCTCAGAGCAGATCGGGTACTGGCCGGGCCTGTAGTACTTGGCGAGGGACTGGCGGATTTCGCCGTCGAGGCCCAGGACGACCGCGACCGGCGCCTCGCCCGCGGTAACCTTCGCCTCGACGCGCTGGGCCATCCGGTCCGGCTCCGCGAGCGACGCGAGGCGCTCCTCGCGCAGGGCGACCGTCGTGGTTCCGGCGGCAAACTCGGCCTCCCGCGCGAGGACCCCCGTCTTCAGGTCCAGCGTCCGCTCCGACCGGGTGCAGGCCGCCGCCCGGCCGTCGATCTCGACCCACGCGGGGAGCCAGTCCGGGGCGCCGAGGGTGTACATGAGGCCCTGGGGCGCGCGGCCGTGGAGGCCGGAGACGAAGACGCCGCGGAACGCGCCGAACCGCTCCTCGCCCAGGGTGCCGCGCGTCGTCGTCGCCCCATTGCCGACGGCAAAGAGGGCCGAGAGCACGTCGGGGTCGGGCGTGGCCAAGTCGGCTTGGCGGAGCTGCCACGTCATGGGAAGCGTCCTTCCGAAGGTTCAAAAGGCCATTGTAGAGCCCCGCGGAGTCCGTGCAACGTTCCGGGCGAAACCGTGCCGTTTTGACAGACCGCGCGCGGCCGCTTCCTGTCAAAACGGCAGGCCCGCCGGCGGCCGTGCCGAGGTCCCGCGAGAACGGGCTCGGAACGCCTTCGCCACGGCCTTCCGCGGGGGTCGTGGCGCGGCACCTATTGGCACGGCAGTTGCACTATACGTCGGGCGAACCAAGGCACCGCCCACGCGGCGGACGAAGGACACCCACCGGATCGAAAGGAGGCTTCCCATGTTGGACCTGACACCGATTCGTCAAGGCAGCACCGCCGGGCTCTCCCGTCTGCACGATGAAATGGACAACCTGTTCGAGCGGTTCTTCGGCGACCGCGCGCTGCGCCAGTCCGACGGCCGCACCTGGTGGCCTGCCCTGGACATCAGCGAACGCGAGGACGCCGTCGTCATCCGGGCCGAGGTTCCCGGCATGAAGCCCGAGGACATCGACATCTCGGTCCACGACCAGACGGTCATCATCACCGGCGAGAAGAAGGAGGCCGTGGAGGCCAAGGAGGAGACCTATCACCGCGTCGAGCGGGCCTACGGCACGTTCCGACGCGAGGTCACGCTCCCGACCGCCCTCGATACCGACAAGGTCAAGGCCACCTACAAGGACGGCGTGCTGGAGGTGCGGCTGCCGAAGAGCGAGGCCGCCAAGCCGAAACGCGTTGAGGTCACCGGCGAGTAGCCCGCCGCCTCGGACGGCCCCGATCTGCACACAGTGCGGCCCGGTTCCCTTCACCCCCCGGGGGGGGCTGGGCCGTTTTCCTGCGCCGGCGGCGCCTCCCCGGGAAGCGTCGCCCGCGACTTGGATATCTGACGCATTGCATTAAAAAAGACTCATGCCACGAGTCAGGTTTTCCGACAAAGAGGGCGACGCCGAGAAACCGAACGCAGGAGGACACACCATGCGGCACGCTGCCGTCGTGCTCTGCCTGCTGGTCGGTGGGACGACGGCCGCCTGGGCCCTGGGCCATCGGTGGCCGTGGCTGTCGAAGACGATGCTCGAACCGTGCGGCCGATGCGAGCTCGAGTGGCGCCTCGCCCAGAACGCCATCCGGCGGGATCCGCCGGTGGACCTGAAGCCCGACTTCCTGCTCCAGGAGCTCCGTGGGGAGCCGCGCCCGGAGGGGCTGCTCGTCTTCGCCCGCGTAGCCTTGGGACCGCAGGCCAGGCTCACGCCGGGGGCGGCCGAGTGGCAATCGCACCTCGACGACGCCTCGCGGCAGGCGGCCGCCCTGGCCGCCGAGAGGTTCGGCGTCTTGGACAGGGAGCACCTGATGGTGGCCCTGTACCTCGGGGAGGATCTCGTCTGGACCCGCGGCTACCGTTTCGCGAGGTACCTGCCGCAGGACGCCCCGGTGGAGCAGGAGCAGGCGGCCTTGCACGCGCTGCTGCGGGCCGCCCGCTGAGGCGTCCGCCGTCCGCGGCGGGTCAGCCCTTGCGCCGTTCGGCCAGGACCTCGCGGTAGGTCTCCAGGGCCGCCGGGAACGGCCCCAGGGCCCGCTCGAAGATGCCGAGGGTGTAGGCGATGGTCATGCCGTAGTTGGTGATGGGCACGCCCTGGCGGCGGCAGTGGAGCATCCGCGACAGCATCTCCCGCCGATTGAAGACGCACGAGGCACAGTGCACCACCAGCTTGTACGGCGTCAGGTCCGCCGGGAAGTCGTGCCCCTGGACGTGGTCGAAATGGACCTCGCCGCCCACATACTGGCGAATCCAGCGCGGGATCTTGACGCGGCCGATGTCCTCGCCGATGGGATGGTGCGAACACGATTCGGCCACCAGGACCCGGTCCCCCGGCACCAGACCGTCGATGGCCATCGCCCCGCGGACGAACATCGAGAGGTCGCCCTTGAAGCGGGCGAAGACGATCGAGAAGCTCGTCATCGGCACGTCGGGCGGCGTGTCGCCGGCCACCTTCAGGAACGCTTGCGAGTCGGTCACTACGAGGGCAGGCCGGCGGTTGAGCCGGTCCAGCGCGTCGCGCAGCTCCCGTTCCTTGACGACCATGCAGTAGGCGTCGCTGTCGAGGATGTCACGAATCGACTGGACCTGGGGCAGGATCAGCCGCCCCTTGGGCGCCTCCAGGTCGATCGGCACCACCAGCACGACCAGTTCGCCGGCGGGCACGAGGTCGCCGAGGATGGCCGGAGCGTTGATGAACTCGTCCGGGGCCGCCCGGATGAGGGCCTCGCGGAGGTCGAGGACGCCTTCGCCGCGGCTGGCCACCGTGTGGACGGCGGCCACACCGGCCTCCTGGAGGCGTGCGACCACGTCGGCCCGCGGCTCGGCAAGGTCGGCCTTGTTGAAGACGCAAATGGTGGGCGTCTCGCGATTGCGGAGCTCGCGGAGGAGCAAATCTTCGAACTCGCCCCAGTGCCCGGCCTCGGCGACGATGACCCCGACGTCGGTCCGGTCGAAGACCTGGCGGGTCTTGCCGACGCGCATTTCGCCGAGGGCGCCCGTGTCGTCGATGCCCGCGGTGTCGATGAACAGGCACGGGCCGATCGGCAGGAGTTCCATCGGCTTCTCGACCGGGTCGGTCGTCGTGCCGGCCACGTCCGAGACGATGGCCACGCTCTGCCGCGTCAGGGCGTTCAGCAGGGACGACTTGCCGACGTTGCGGCGGCCGAAGAGGCCGATGTGCAGGCGGATGCCTTTCGGGGCGGTCTTCATGGGGCCTCCTCGGGCGGCGGGGGCGACCCGAGCCGCGTCACGGCCTCCGGCGCCACCAGCGCATCGAACGCCTCCGCCCTCAACAGACCCCGCTCCAGGGCAACCTCCCGAACGGTACGGCCCTCGGCCCGGGCCTGCCGAGCCACCTCTGTGGCCGCAGTGTACCCGATGGCCGGCAGCAGCGCCGTGACAGTGGCGGTGGCGGACTCGACGTGGCGGCGGCAGCGGGCACGGTCGGCCTCCAGGCCCTCGACGCAGCCCGTCCGCAGGAGCGTGCACCCCCGCTCCAAAAGGTCCAGGCTCTCCAGCAGCGCATCGGCCACCAGCGGAAGGAACGGGTTCAGCTCCAGGTTCCCCGACGCGCAGGCCGTCGTAATGGCCTGGTCGTTGGCCATGACCCGCCAGGCGGCCTGAGTCACGGCCTCCGGGACGACCGGGTTGACCTTGCCGGGCATGATGGAGGAGCCGGGCTGGCGTTCCGGCAGGCGGAGTTCGCCGAAGCCGCCGTCCGGGCCGCTCGACAGCAGCCGCAGATCGGTCGCGACCTTGACCAGGTTGGCCGCCAAGGCCTTCAGGATGCCGCTCACCTCAACGAAGACATCTGCGTTCTGGGTCGCCTCGACCAGGTTCTCGGCGCGGGCAAGCCCCAGGCCGGTGATCTGCCGAAGGTGATCAACCGCCTTGAAGATGAACTGGCGGGGGGCGGCCAGGCCCGTCCCGACGGCTGTCCCGCCCAGATTCACCACGCGGAGCCGCTCGACGCACTTGTAAATCCGCCAGCGGTCCCGGGCGAAGGCCTCGGCGTAGGCACTCATTTCGCGGCCCAGGGTCACAAGGACGGCGTCCTGAAGCTGGGTGCGGCCGACCTTGACGACGTCGGCGAACTGCTTCTCCTTGGCCTGGAACGCCTCCAGCAAGGCGACGACGGCCCGCTCCAACTCGCCCAGTCGCCCGATGGCCGCCACCCGCAGCGCCGTCGGGTACGTGTCGTTGGTGGACTGGTGCCGGTTGAGGTCGTCGGCGGGGCTGAGTTCGCCCCCGGTGCCGGGCGGCAGGCCGAGAATCTGGAGGGCCCGGTTCGCGAGCACCTCGTTGGCGTTCATGTTGGTCGACGTGCCGGCTCCGCCCTGGAGGGCGTCGGTCCGGTTCCACGCGTCGAGGCGACCCTCAGCCATCTCCTCGCACGCCTGCTGGACGGCCGCGAAGCGGCGGGCGTCCAGGTGGCCCAGTTCGTGGTTCGTCCGGGCGCAGGCCAGCTTCACGGCCCCGTAGGCCCGCCAGAGGGCGGGATGCACCGGCCGCAGCGCCAGCGGGAAGTTCTCCATCGCCCGCAGCGTGTGGATGCCGTACAGGGCCTCGACGGGCAGGTCGCGCTCGCCGAGCAGGTCGTGTTCCGTCCGCGTTTCGCTCATCGCGTAACGACCCCCCGCCGGGCGCTAGAAGTACAGATCCCGGTCGTCGGTGGTGCGAATCCGCTCCAGCCGTTCGGCAAGTTGCGAGCGGATCTCCCCCTCGGGCAGCTTCGCGACCTCTTCGGCCACCCGCCGCTCACCCACCTCGCGGGTCTCGGGCGAAGCGTAATCGACCAGGTACTCCATGAAGGTCGTCAGGGCGTTCGGCGTGCAGAACTTCTTGATGAAGCCCGGGATGGCGAACTCCATGAAGTGCTCGCCGGTCCGCCCGATGCGGTAGCAGGCCGTGCACCAGGAGGGGATATTGCCCGTCTCGGCCAACTCGCGGACCACCTCGTCGAGGCTCCGGACGTCGCCCAGGGAGAACTGCTCGCGTTCCATCACTTGGGCGTCGCCCGCCTCGGTGTACCCGCCGAGTTCGATGCGGCTGCCGGCGTCGATCTGGCTGACGCCGAAGTCCATGACGGCGCGGCGGACTTCGGGCTTCTCACGGGCGGTCAGGATGAGGCCCGTATAGGGCACCGCGAGGCGAAGAATGGCAATCAGCCGCTTGAAGTCGCGGTCATTGACGACCGTCGGCAGGTCCAGCTCCGCCCCCTGGGCCGGGCGAAGCCGCGGGAAGCTGATCGTATGCGGCCCCACGCCGTGGCGGTCCTGCAGGTGCAGGGCGTGGCTGACCAGACCCAGGACCTCGAACCGCCAGTCCGCCAGGCCGAACAGGGCCCCGATGCCGACGTCGTCACACCCGGCCTCGAAGGCGCGGCTCAGGCCGTCGAGCCGCCACAGGTAGTCGGCCTTCCGCGTCCCGGCCGGGTGCCACTGACGGTACGTCTCGTGGTGGTAGGTTTCCTGGAAGATCTGGTAGGTGCCGATGCCGGCGGCCTTGACGATCCGGTAACCCTCGTGGTCGAGGGGGGCGGCGTTGATGTTGACGCGGCGGATTTCGCCGTGGGGCTCGGTCTTCACGGCGTAGACGGTCCGGACGCACTCGGCGATGAACTCCGGGTCGTAGTTCGGGTGCTCGCCCCAGACGAGGATCAGCCGCTTGTGCCCCTTCCGCTCCAGGGCCTCCACCTGATGGCGCAGCTCCTCCTGCGTGAGCGTCCGCCGCAGGGCGTCCTTGTTGGTGCACCGGAACGCACAGTACCCGCAGTCGTTGACGCAGGCGTTGCCGACGTAGACCGGGGCAAAGAGGACGATCCGGTTGCCGTAGACCTCGCGCTTCAGCGACCGGGCCCCGTCGAAAATCTGCTCGACCAGGTCCGGCGTGTCGGCGGCCAGCAGCGCCGCCGTCTCCTCGACGCTCAGGGCCTCTTTGGCGCGGCTCTTGGCGATGAGGTCGCGGACGCGGGCCGGGTCCGCCTCGGCCGTGCGAAGGGTCTCTTCGAGGCGCACGTCGTCGATGAAGTCGACGGCGCCCTGGCTCAATGTCATCTCGACCAGCTTACCCATCACTCAGTCCTTCCGACTCGGGTTCGCTCGGACTCGTGGCGGGCCTCCCAGTTCGGCGAAGGCCCCTGCCCCGCGCCGACGGTTCGGCCCAGGGACTCGATCCGCCGCCGCATGCACCCGTGGCAATCCTCGGCACTCTCGCCGATGCACGCCTTGGCGGGGTAGATCTCGTATAGCGCCCGGTACCGGACGGGCGTCAGGTTCGGCATCACGACGTTGGCGCCCCGCTGGAGGCCCAGCTCGCGGCCCTCGGCCAGGTTCAGCGTCGCCAGGGCCGTCGTGCTCGGGATGTTCGTCCGCGGGCACACCAGGCGCGCCAGGGCCACCACCTTGTACGTCATCGCCTCGCTCGCGGGGACTTGGTCGTGCTCCGGAGCCGGCGGCAGGGTCCCGGGCACGCCCAGGGGCGTCTCCGGATGGGCGATGAACGGCCCGACGCCGATCATGTCCAGGTCCAGCCGCCCGAACCAGAGGATGTCCTCGGCCAAGTCCTCGAACGTCTGGCCGGGAATGCCGATCATCACGCCGCTCCCGACCTCGTAGCCGAGCTCCCGCAACCGGGCGAGGATGGCGAAGCGGTCGGACCGCTTCCCGCCGCGCGGCGGATGGATGCGGTCGTACAGGGCCCGGCAGGAGGTCTCGAACCGCAGGAGATACCGGTCGGCCCCAATGTCGCGCCAGGCCGCGAGGTCCGCGTCCGGCCGCTCGCCCAGGCTGAGCGTCACGGCGAGCGGTGTTTCGGCCTTGATCCGCCGCACCACGCCGGCCACCCACTCCCGCGTCAGGCCGTAGTCTTCGCCGGCCTGGATGACCACCGTGCCGTAGCCGAACGCGTCAGCCTGGCGGGCGCAGTCCAGGATTTCGGCTTCGGTCATGCGGTAGCGCGGCACGTCGGTCCGTTCGGCCCGCAGGCCGCAGTACATGCACCGGCGGACGCAGTGGCTGGAGACCTCGATCAGGCCGCGCAGGTGGACCGCGTCGCCGACGTGCTCGGCGCGGACGCGGTCAGCCCGCCGCCAAAGCGTCTCCAGCCGCTCGGGGTCGGTCTCCCGGAGCCAGGTTGTGATCTCGCCTCGGTCCATCACGTTGCCTCGGTCGCCTTCTCGGTGTCGGCGTCGGCCGTCTCGGCCTCGGCGGCGGCATGCCGTTTCAGCGTCACGGTGAACGTGGTCCCCACGTCCGCCTCGCTGGTGACGGTCGCCGTGCCGCCGTACAGGGCCGCCAGTTTCTTCACGATAGAGAGGCCCAGACCGCTCCCCTCGATGTGCTTGGTCTTGGCGTTGCGGATGCGCACGAAGTCCTCGAAAACCCGGGCGACCTCCTCCGGGTCCATGCCGATGCCCGTATCGGCCACCGTCAGCACCACCTCGTCGCCCTCGCCGGCCACGGTCACGTCCACGCGGCCGCCGTCGCGGTTGTACTTCACCGCGTTTGAGACGAGGTTGTTCAGGATGATCTCCAGCTCGCCGCGGTCGGCCGTCAGCGGCTCGGCCCCTTCGGCGTGGAGCTCGACGGCGATATCCCGCTCCTCGGCACGCGGCAGGACGGTTTCGATGGCCTGGCGGGCGACCTCGACGGCGTCGACCTCGGCCAGGTCGCGCCGCTTCTGGCCCGACTCGATCCGCGTCATGTCCAGGAGATCGATGATCAGCTTCCGCATGCCCTCCAGGCGGGTCAGCGACCGGTCCACCATACCCTCGTACGCGGAGGGGTCGTCGCCGGCGGTGCGGTCCCGCAGAATCCGCAGGTACCCCTCCACGGCCGCAATCGGGGCCTTCAACTCGTGCGCGAGCACCGAGATGAGCTGGAAGCGGACCTGCCGCTTCTCCTGGGCCAGCCGCCGCGCCTGTTGCGCCAGGATCAGCCGCCCCGCGGCCTTCCGGACGGCGCTCTTCAGTTCGCTCGGCGTGAACGGCTTGGCGAGGAAGTCGTACGCCCCGCGTTTGACGGCGCTAACGGCCGTGTCCAGCGACGCGTACGCCGTGATCATGATCACCAGCAGATCCGGCGTCCCCGACAGGGCGTCCAGCACCTCTAACCCACTGATGCCGGGCAACTTATAGTCGAGGAGCAGGATGTGGCAGCCGTCGCGTCGGACCGTCTCGACGGCCTCTTCGCCGGTGGGGGCCTCGCCGACCTCGAACCCGACGTCAACGCCCACATCCGGCAGGGATACGCTGAAGTCGCGCAGCGCACGCCGCACCCCGAGCCGCATCCCCGGCTCGTCGTCGGCCACCAGCAGCTTCAGCGTCTCGGCCATGGTCAGTCCTTCATCAGGCGCTTCATCTCGCGGCACAGCTGCTCGAACCGCACGGGTTTGGCGAGCAGCGCGTCGGCCTTGACCCACGACCGCTCCTCGTCCGTGGCCGCGTCAAACCGGTGCCCCGTCTCGCTCGCCACCGCCGTCACCAGGATCACCGGGATGGCCGCGTCCTGCTTCTTGATATGGTAGCACAGGGCAAAGCCGCCGTCGGCATGCTCCATCATCAGGTCGACGATCGCCAAGTCCGGCCGGTGGTCCTTCAGGACGGCTTCGGCCTCGGCCTGGCCGTCGGCCTCGAGGACCTCGTAGCCGGCCGCCCGAAGCTGAACGGCCATCTGGGTCCGGAAGTCGACGTCGTCGTCGGCCACCAGGATCGTCTTCTTGGGTGCGTCGGTCATAGCGTTCCGCTCCCCCTGGGGTTCATCCGAGCAGGGCGCCGGCCTCGTCGGCCAAGCCGCCCACGGCCGCCGGCTCCTCCGCCCGGGCCTTGCGCGGCAAGATGACGGTGAAGGTCGTGCCGGTGGGACCGGCCGCCGGGTCCGCGTTGGAAGCCACCGTGATGTCGCCGCGGTGCATCTTGACGATGCCGTAGGTCACCGCCAAGCCCAACCCGGTGCCCTTGCCGATCTGCTTGGTCGTAAAGAAGGGCTCGAAGATCTTGGCCACGTGGTCTTTCGGGATACCGCATCCGGTGTCGGCGACCTCGAGGCGGACCTCGTCGGGGTCGCCGGAGGTCCGCACAGTGAGACGCCCGCCGCCCTCCATGGCCGCGTACGCGTTCGTCACCAGATTCGTCAGGAGCTGGGCGACCTGGTCGCGGTCGATCTCGGCCATGCGGCTGCCGAGGGCGTGTTCGACGACCACCTCGACGCCATCCGGGGCCACAAGGGCCTTCAGCGTCCGGTCCACCAGGTCCGGCACGTTCGCCGGCTCCAGCGCGACCTTGTTCTGCCGGGCGAAGTGCAGGAGGCCGGAGACGATCGTTTTGCACCGGTCGGCCTGCTCGGCGATCATCTTCAGGTCGTCGGCCAGGTTCGGGTCGGCCTTCCGCTTCTCCGCCTCCTCCAGCAGCAGGTGCGCGTACATCAGCACCACACCGAGGGGATTATTGACCTCGTGAGCGATGCCCGCGGCCAGTTGGCCCATGCTGGCCAGCTTCTCCGACTGCATCAGGGCCTCCTGCGTCGAGGCCAGTTGCTCGTTCGACAGGTTCAGCTTGCCGATCGTCCGCCGCAGGTGCTCGATGGTGTGCGGCAAACACATTTCGCTCTCGGCGAGGCCTTTGTAGATGGCCACGGCGTGCTCGCGGCAGCTGTCGTAACCGCATGCCCCGCAGTTCAGTTCGTCCTCCGGCCCGAACTTGCCCATCCGGGCCAGGATTTCGCCCAATTCCGCCTCCTCCGGCACCGGAATCCGCTGGTCGTTCCGGTGGAAGGTCCGCCCCAGATCCAGGTCGGCGTACGACTCGACCTCGCGGCGCCAGGCGGCCAGGTCGAGGGCCTCCATGCGGCGTCGGACGTGCTGGCTGACGCGGCTACGGCGGCTGAACAGCGGCGCGTCGGTGGTCGCCCCCGCCCCCATGATGCACCCGTCGCAGCACAGAACCTCCAGCAGCCGCGCGTCCAGGTCCCCGCTCTCGAACTCCTTCAGGGCCGCCGGAAAGTTCAACCGCCCCTCGGCCGCCACCACCTCGCCCGCCATCAGGTCCTCGGGCAGGTGGGCCGCCTGCAGCGACCCCCGGGCGATGGGAAAGAGGGCCCCCACGCCGCCGTGCGGCGGGTCGAAGTCGCTCGGCTCGGTCGCCTCGGGGGCGATGCCCCGCTCGGTCAGCAGGACCCGGAGTTCCTCGAATGTGAGCACACTCACAATCTCGCCCTGGATCGCCCGGCTGGCCGCCTCGCCCTTCTTGGCGATGCACGGGCCGATGAAAACCACCTTGACGTCGTCGCCGTAGGCCCGGTGCACAACGCGGGCCGTCGCCACCATCGGCGAGACGATCGGCGCCAGGGCGTCGACCAGCTCCGGGTGGTACCGCTCGACGAACCCGATGATGCCCGGGCAGCTCGTGGCGATCCAGCGATGCTCCGTATCGGCCTCCAGCAGCCGCCGGTACCGCTCGGCCACCAGGTCGGCCCCGAAGCTGACCTCTCCCACGAGGTCGAACCCCAGTCGGCGCAGCATGCCGACGAGGATTTCGTGGTCCCATTCGCCGAATTCGGCCGGGAAACTGGGCGCCAGCACCGCCGCCACCCGCCCGGGGGCCGCCAGCAGGTTGGCCACGTCGTCCCGAGACCGCAGGACCTGCTTGGCGTGCTGGCTGCAGACCCGGACGCAGTTGCCGCACCCGATACACCGCTCCGGAATGACCTCCGCCTGGCCTTCGGCGATACGGATGGCCTTGGCGGGGCACTCGCGGACGCAGGTGTAGCAGACGCGGCACCGCTCCTTGATGGTGGTGACCAGCGGGATGTTCTGGGCGTGCTTCATGGCTCGTCTCGTCGGTGCGGCGTGTCGCGCTTCTGCCATCTTACGCGGGCTCGGGCTCCCGGGCTACCTCACAACCTCGCGGGCGCCGTAGCGGGTGTGGAGGAGGTGGTGGCTCCTCTCGCTCAGCGGCTCGCCCAGCACCTCGTCGTAAAGCTTTTGCACGGCGGGGTTTGCGTGCGCGGTACGGACCGCCTCGTCGCGGTCGATCTTGTAGAGCGTCTGCATCCGGGCCTGGACGGCCTCCGGGTCCGCCCCCAAAGGCTGACCGCCGCCCGCGATGCACCCGCCCGGACACGTCATCACCTCGATGAAGTGCAGGTCCACGTGGCCGGCGCGGACCTTCTCCAGCAGGTCCCGGGCGTTCGCGAGGCCGCTGACGACCGCGACGTTCAGCGTGGTCCCGTCCAGGTCCACGGAGGCCTGTTTCACACCCTTCAGGCCCCGGACCGCCTGGACCTTCAGGTTGCCCAGTTCGCGGCCCGTCACCAGGGCGTGGGCGGTCCGGATGGCCGCCTCCATCACCCCGCCGGAGGCCCCAAAGAGCTTCCCGGCCGAGGACCGGTCGCCGTAGGGCATGTCCGGCGGCTCCGGGGCGAGGCCGTCCAGGGCGATGCCCCGCATGCGGAGCACCCGGGCCAGCTCGCGGGTCGTCAGGACGGCGTCGATGTCCGGGACGCCGTTGACGGCCATTTCGGGCCGTTCCGCCTCGAACTTCTTGGCGGTACACGGCATCAGCGAGACGCTGAAGATCTTGGCCGGGTCCAGGCCCTCGCGCTGGGCCCAGGGGCCCTTGATGACCGCCCCGAGCATCTGCTGCGGGCTCTTGCAGGTCGAGAGGTGGTCCACCATGTCCGGGTAGAAGGTCTCGACGAACTTGATCCATCCGGGCGAACAGCTGGTCATCATGGGCAGCGGACCGCCCTGCCGCAGCCTCTGGACGAGTTCCGAGCCCTCTTCCATGACCGTCAGGTCGGCCGCGAAGGCCGTGTCGAAGACCCGGTCGAACCCCAGGTGCCGCAAGGCCGCCGTCATCGCCCCGGCCACGTCCGTGCCCGGTTTGACACCGAATTCCTCGGCCAGCGTGACGCTGACGCTGGGGGCGTGCTGGGCGACGACCGTCATCTCCGGGTCATCCAGGGCCTCCAGGACCTCCTTGATGGCGCTCTGCTCCCGCAGGGCCCCCGTCGGACAGACCATGACGCACTGGCCGCAGTTGATGCAGCTGGAGACGTTCAGACCCTCGTCGAAGGCCGTGCCGACGGTCGTGGCGCTGCCGCGCCCGCTGAAATCGATGGCCGCCACCCCCTGGACCTCCTCGCAGACCCGCACGCACCGGCCGCACAGGATGCACTTCGACGGGTCCCGGGTGATCGACGGGCTCGACGTATCGACCTTGTAGGTGCTTTTCTGGCCCGAATAGCGGCGCTCGCGAACGCCCAGCTCCTCCGCCAGGCTCTGGAGCTCGCAGTGCCGGTTCCGCACGCAGTAGAGGCACTCGTCCGGGTGGTCCGCGAGCAGCAGCTCGATGATCGTCTTCCGGGCCCGCACGACCCGCGGGCTGTGCGTCTGCACGCGTACCGACTCGGTCACCGGATAGGCGCAGCTCGGGACGATCTTGCCGGTGCCGTCCAGCTGGACGACGCACATGCGGCACGCGCCGCTCGGGAAGAGGCCGTCCATGTGGCAGAGGGTCGGCACGTGGACGCCGGCCCGGCGAAGCGTCTCCAGGAGCATTTCGCCCCGTTTCGCCTGGACCGTGCGGCCGTTTACCTCGATCGGGATCACGGGTCACCTCGTCCTTGGTCTAGTCCACCGTCACGGCGTCGAACTTACACGCCTCCAGGCACGCGCCGCACCCCACGCACCGCTCCGGCACGATGTGGTGCGGGCTCTTCGGCGCCCCCAGGATGGCGTCCGCCGGGCACTGCCGGGCACACAGCGTGCATCCCTTGCAGAGGTCCGGGTCGATGCGGTACGTCAGCAGGTCCGTACAGGCCCCCGCGGGGCATTTCCGCTCGTAGACGTGGGCCTCGTACTCGTCGCGGAACCACCGGAGCGTCGACAGCACCGGATTCGGGGCCGTCTGGCCCAATCCGCACAGGCTGGTGTCCTTGATCACCTCGCCCAGCCGCGTCAGGTACATGATGCCCTTGAACCGTTCCAGGGCCGCGTCCTGGGTCTCTTCGCGGCGGCTGCGGGTAATCCGCTGGAGGATTTCGAGCATGCGTCGGGTGCCCTCGCGGCACGGGATGCATTTGCCGCAGCTCTCCCGCTGGATGAAGTCCATGAAGAACTTGGCGACGTCCACCATGCAGGTGTCCTCGTCCATGACGACGAGGCCGCCGGAGCCCATCATGGCCCCGAACTGGCGCAGGGACTCGTAGTCCACGGCGATATCCAGGTGGTCGGCCGGGATGCACCCGCCCGACGGGCCGCCGATCTGGACCGCCTTGAAGGCCTTGCCGCCGGGCACCCCGCCGCCGATCGTCATCACGATGTCGCGGATGCTGGTGCCCATGGCGACCTCGACGAGGCCGGTCCGCTCGACCTTCCCGGAGAGGGCGAAAACCTTCGTGCCCTTGCTCGTATCGGTGCCTACGGCGGCAAAGGCGTCCGGCCCGCGCCCCACCACGACCGGCACGTTGGCCAGCGTCTCGACGTTGTTGATGATGGTCGGCTTATTAAACAGGCCCCGCACGGCC
>CAYNLG010000010.1:0-65228 GCA_964397995.1 uncultured Anaerolineales bacterium | reverse complement strand
TGGGCCTGGTGGTGGTAGACGAGCAGCACAAGTTCGGCGTCCTCCAGCGGGCGGAGGCCAAGTGGCGGACCGCCGTCGAGGACCCCGCCCTGCAGCCGCACTACCTCGTCATGACGGCCACCCCCATCCCGCGGACGCTGGCCCTGACGGTCTTCGGCGACCTGGACGTCTCGACCCTCGACGCCATGCCACCCGGGCGGACGCCCGTCGAGACGCGGTGGGTGCGGCCGGGGCAGCGGGAGAAGGCGTTCGCGTTCGTGCGGGACGAGCTGGACGCGGGGCGGCAGGCGTTCCTGGTGTATCCGCTGGTGGAGGAGAGCGAGGCGTCGGACCTGCGGTCGGCGACCGAGGAGGCGGCGCGCCTGGCGGAGGAGGAGCTCGCGGGGTACCGCGTCGGCCTCCTCCACGGCCGCATGAAGCCCGAGGAGAAGGACGCCGCCATGGACGCCTTCCGGCGGGGCGACATCCAGGTGCTGGTCTCGACGGTGGTGGTCGAGGTGGGCGTGGACGTGCCGAACGCGACGGTGATGCTCATCGAGCACGCCGACCGGTTCGGCCTGTCGCAGCTGCACCAGCTGCGCGGCCGCGTCGGGCGCGGGGCGGCCCGGAGCGTCTGCCTGCTGCTGGGCGAACCGACGACCGACACGGCGGCGCGGCGGCTGGAGGTGATGTGCGAGACGACCGACGGGTTCCGCATCGCCGAGGAGGACCTGCGGCTGCGCGGGCCGGGCGAGTTCTTCGGGACGCGGCAGCACGGGCTACCGGAACTGGTGCTGGGCAACGTCGTGGACGACCAGGACCTGCTCCGCGTCGCCCGCAAAGAAGCGTTCGCGTGGATCGCGCGGGACGCGGCCCTGTCGTCCCCGGCGTCGCGGCAGATTCGCCGGGCGCTGGGGAAGCGGTTCAAGGACACGATCCGGCTGATCGAGGTGGGCTGAGCGGCGCGGCCCACGGGGCGCACAGAGCGCTTCCGCTCGGGCGCGTCGCCTGCTAGGATAGGGCCATGATCCGCAAGACGGTCCACAGACACCGCCTGGGCGACCCGGACGAGGCGCGGCGGGACGTGGCGTACTGGCTGAGCCGTCCCCCGTCCGAACGTCTGGCCGCCGTCGAGGCCCTCCGAAGGTCCTGCTATGGATCTGACGATCCACCCCGACTTCAAAGAGTTGCTCGCGTTATTAAACGAGCACAAGGTTGAGTACCTGATTGTGGGAGGCCATGCGCTGGCCTTTCACGGGGCGCCCCGTTTCACCGGGGACATGGACGTGCTGGTCCGCCCGTCCGAGGCCAACGCGAAGCGGCTCCTTCGGGCCCTGGAAGCGTTCGGTTTCGGCTCGTTGGACCTTACCGAGGACGACTTCAGCAAGCCAGAGCATGTCGTGCAGTTGGGCGTCTCCCCCGTACGGGTCGACCTCATCACGTCCCTGACCGGCGTGACGTGGGCTGAGGCGGAGGAGACGAAGGTCGCCGGCGAGATAAGCGGCGTGCCCGCCCCCTTCATCGGGCGCGAGGCGTTCGCCGCCAACAAGCGGGCGACGGGCCGCAAGAAGGACATGGCCGACCTCGAAGCGTTGGGCGAGGACACTCCCTGAGGGTGCGGCGAACCTTGACACGCCGCGGGCCGGCGGTAGGATTGGCCCCTTCCTTTGAGCGTGGCCCGGCCCGGGCCCGAGACGGAGAACGGACCATGGACGTGCCCATCGACGAACTGAAGCTGAACGACCGGGGCCTGATCCCCGCCATCGCCCAAGACGCCGCCACCGGCGAGATCCTCATGATGGCCTGGATGAACGAGGACGCCATCCGGAAGACGGTCACGACCGGCGAGGTCCACTACTGGTCGCGCAGCCGGCAGACGCTGTGGCACAAGGGCGAGTCGAGCGGCAACGTGCAAAAGCTCGTCGAGATGCGGACCGACTGCGACAAGGACGTGCTGCTGGTCCGCGTCGACCAAGTGGGCGGCGCCGCCTGCCACACCGGCATGCGGAGCTGCTTCTCGTGGGTGCTCCGGGACGGGGCCTGGGCCGAGGACGGCGTGAAGGTCTTCGACCCGGCGGAGAAGTACGGGCCGAAGTAGGCGCCGGAGTCCGGGAGGTGCACCCATGCTGCGAGCCGGATTCGCCCGATGCGACATCACCCCGCCGCGCGACGTCGGCCTCATGGGCTACGCCTTCCGGCAGGAGCAGCTGACGCCGGGCAACCACGGGATCCACGACCCCCTGCTCTGCCGCGTCCTCATCCTCGATGACGGCACCGGGCCGGCGGCCCTGGTCAGCCTGGACCTGTGCGTGCTCAGGACGGAGACGGCGCGTGGCCTGCGGCGGCTGGTGGCGGCGCAGGTCGGCACATCGCCCGACCGGGTGATGGTCGCCTGTACGCACACGCACAGCGGCCCGACGCTGGGCGAAGTGGACGTCGCCCACGAGACTGGCCGCCGCGCCGAGCCCGACCTGCCCGACGATGCGAGCCCGGAGAAGCGGTACGCGGCCGCCCTGCCCGAGAAGGTCCGCGACACGGCCGCCCGGGCGGCGTTCCGGCTGTACCCGGTGACGGCGGCGTGCCAGGAGGCGGCGCTGGGGCTGAGCTACGTGCGGCGCGTCCGTACGGGCGCGGGGCTCGCCCACTGCTGGAGCCCGCACGAGCAGGACGCCCTGGCGCCGGAGCCGATGCCTGACCCGACGTGTACGGTCCTGGTGCTCCGCCAGGTGGAGGGCCCGCGCCAGTACGTCCTCTGGAGCGCCGGCGGCCACGGGGTCGGCCTCGGGCCGGTCTCGAACTGCGTGAGCGCCGATTGGCCGGGCTTGGCGTGCGCGGCCATCGAGGCGGCGAACCCGGACGCCCACGCGGTCTTCCTCGCCGGAGCGTCGGGCGACCTGCACCCCTGGATCGCCACCCAGGAACGCGCCGATTACCTCGCGCCGGTGGCGCGGGCGGCCGCGGCGTTCGTGGGCCTGCTTGCCTGGGGGACGCGCGGCGGGGAGCAGACGCTTGCCACGGCCGCCGAGACCGTGGCCCTGGCGGGGCACGAGCTGGACCTGGCGGCGTGGCGGATCGGTCCGTGCCGCATTGCCGCCCTGCCGGTCGAGCTCTTCAGCCCGCTGGGTCTGGCGCTGCGGGAGCGGGTGGGCGGACCGCTCGCCCTTTCAACCGTGACGAACGGCTGGGAGCGGTACTGGCCGACGCGCGAGGCGTTTGACGAGGGCGGTTACGAGGTCGAGATCGCCCGGCGGTACGGCCTGGAACCCGGCGACGGCGAGCGGCTCGTCGAGGCGATGGCGGCCGTGGTCGCCCGTGTCTGAGCCGCGCGAACCCCGGGGCGCGGCCGCCCTTTCTTCGCGGCCGGGCTCCCCCTATAATGGCCCCGCCATGACATGGACCCGCGCGCTGCTGGTCTACCCGTACTCGCCCGAGAAGAAGAGCGAGCAGATGTACGGGGGACTGGCGGTCATCAACCCGATCGGTCTGGAAGTGGTCGCGTCGAACCTGCGGCCCGAGGTCGAGGCCCTGCGCCTCGTGGACCTGCGGATGGAGGACGAGCCGCTGGAGGCCATCCTCCGGGCGTTCAGGCCGGACCTGGTTCTCGTCTCGCTCATGTGGGGCCGCGACGCCTACGCCGATGCCGTCCTCCGCGGCATCCCGGACGACGTGACGCTGCTGGTGGGCGGCCTGTACGCGACGCGGCACGCCGACGAGATGCTCCGCGACTTCCCGGGCATCGACCTCCTCTGCCTCGGCTACGGCGAGGAGACCGTGAAGGAGTTGGTGCGGCGCGGCAGGCCCGAGGGCGTCGCGGGCCTCTGGTACCGCGACCGGGCGACGGCGCGGCCGCCGGATGCCCGCGGCGCGGACGGGGGGCGGGCGGCGGACCCCGAGGTTGTGAAGAACCCCCGCCGCGACGAGGTCCACGTCGAGAACTACCACCTCGACCGGTCCGTCCGCGACTACGACTACCCGTGGCTGACGCTCAAGGGCGACAACATCATCACCAGCGTGGGCTGCCCGATGGTCTGCGCCTTCTGCAAGTGGCGCGAGAACATCTTCGGCGAGGTCCAGCCCTGGATCGGCCGCGAGCCCGAGGACGTCGTCGCGGAGCTCGAGGAATCCGACGCCGACGTGGTCCATATCGTGGACGCCAACTTCGCGGCGGACCTGGACCGGGTCGAGCGGATCTGCGACCTGATCCTGGAGCGGGACATCCGGCACCTGTACGCGTGCGAGATTCGCGTCAACCCACTGGCCCGGAGCGGCAACCTGGTGCGCAAGATGGAGGCCGCCGGCTTCTTCATGTTCATGGTCGGCCTCGAGACCTACCAGCCACGCCTCCTCAAGGCGATGCGCAAGGGGTACACGGTCGAGATGGCGCGGCGGGCGTTCCGGCACCTGCGGGGAACGCACATCCTGACCCTCGGCAACTTCCTCATCGGCAACCCGGGCGAGACGGAGGCGGAGATGCTCGGGGTGGCGGACTATGCGGCCGGGCTGGGGGTCGACTTCATCAGCCCGAATAAGATCTACGCCTACGAAAACACGGACTTCGAGCAATGGGTGCTCGCCCAGCCGGGGATGCGGGTCCAGGGCCGCCGCCGCTACGTCGTGAGCGAGGCCTTCGGCGTCGAGGACCTGAGGCGGATCCAGGCGCGGATCCAGCTCCGGTTCCTGGCGAAGCACCCGCCGTGGATCGCCTACCGGAAGGCCCTGGGCCACCCGATGGTGCGGAAGCTCGGCCGGGAGAAGGTGCGGCGGGCGATGCTGCGGAGCCTGTGGAACCACGTGGCGGACCCGACGTTCCGGCGGCGGGCGTGGAAGCGGCTGGCAAAGCGGTTCGGCGGGGGGCGGCGGGCGGCCGTCTGAGCCGCGCAGGCCCCCGGAACCGCCCGCCAACGTGGGTTTTTGCTTGACGCCCCTCGCGCCCACACCCCTAATGGATGGCTGTCGCCGCGCCCCCGACGGAGCGGGGGAGGCGCCGCGTTCACGCCGTCGGAGGGACCGCCTATGCGCCGCCTGCTCATCTGCCTCGTTGCGGCCGGAACCGTCTGGACCTGTGCCGCGCCGTTCGCCGCCGCCCAGGAGGACGACGAATTCCTCTTGCCGCCCGTCGAACTGAGCCCCGACCGGTCGACGGGGGCGGAGCCGATCCCGCCGGTGCCGGACGAGCGGGAGGCGGCCGCGCCCGCGGCCGAAGGCGCCGAGACGGTGGAGGCCAAACCCGTCGAGGCCGACGAGGCGGAGGCGCCGGCCCCCCCCGCCGAGAAGCCCAAGCGCCAGCCCCGCAACCCCCGGAAGCAGCCGAAGGCGGCCCCGGGCGAGATGACGCTGGAAGCCCCCGAGCCGATCACGCCGGCCGAAGAGGTTCCCGCAACCCCGGCCGCCACGACGGAGGCCCCGGCGGCCCCGGCGCCGGAACCGGGGGTCGCCACCGAGGAGGCCGGGGTGTCGGAGTTCGTCCTGACGCCGATCACGGGCGTTCCCGCCGAGACGGGCGCGCCCGAAGGCATGGTAACCGCCCCGGAGTTCGAGACCGAGCCGATGGCCGCCCCCGAGCCGGCTGAACCGATGCCGCGCGCCGACGTCCAGGCCGAGGCGGCCGAGGCCCAGACGGCCCCGAACCCCGACACCACCGAGGTGCCGCTTGCCGGCCTGCGCGAGATCGGCCTCGTCGAGGAGCGGGCCATGGCCCGGAAGCGGTATCGCCAGACGCTGGAGGCCCTGAAGGCGCACTACGACCGGCGCGGCAACGCACAGAAGGTAGCGTGGGTGGAGGCCGAGATCGCCGCCCTCCAGACCGTGCCCCAGACCCAGTACCTGACGGTGGCGGAGGTGGCGGGGCCGGACCTGACGCCCTCGGAGAGCCTGGCCGCCGCCGACCAGCTCTACGAGGAAGGCCTGCACTACAAGAACTACCCGGCCTTCCCGCCGGGCAAGAAGGACTACCTGGTGATCGCGCTCGAGAAGTTCGAGACGATCATCGAGAAGTACCCGACGAGCGACAAGATCGACGACGCGGCGTTCCGGATGGGCGAAACCTACGGGGGCTGGTACTTCGAGGACTGGGTCCGCGCGGTGCAGGCCTACGAGCGGGCCGCCCAGTGGAACCCCGTGACGAGCTACCCGGCGCTGCTGAACGCCGCCCAAATCTACGAGCAGCGGCTGCTGGACCGGGAGAAGGCGGTGCAGCTCTACCGCCAGGTGATCGCGCAGTCGCCGGACGAGGAGCAGCGGAAGAAGGCGGCCGAGCGCATCCGGACGCTGACCGCCCCGTAAGCCGACGCCATCGCCACCAAGGGCCGCGCCGCAGGTGCTCAGGGGGGAGCACCCGGCGCGGCCCTTCCTTTGCCGTTGCGGCGGCCGCCCGGGGCCGGTAGACTGCGGGCACACGCGGCCCGAGGAGGAGGCGCCGGCACCGGTCATGGCGGACCAGCGAGTGGGATTGGGCTTCGACGTCCACCGCCTGGCGCCCGGCCGACGCCTGGTCCTGGCGGGCGTCGCGGTGCCCGCGGAGATCGGGCCGGAGGCCCATTCCGACGGCGACGCCGCCCTGCATGCCGTGGCCGACGCCGTGCTGGGGGCGGCCGGTCTGGGCGACCTGGGCGAGCACTTCCCCGACACGGATCCCGCGTGGAAGGACGCCTCCAGCGCCGACATTTTGGGCCGCGTCCTGGCGATGGCGGCCGAGGCGGGATGGCGGCCGGTGAACGTGGACGTGAACGTGATCCTGGAGCGGCCGAAGCTCGGGCCGCACAAGGCGGCCATGCGGACGCGCCTGGCGGAGTTGCTGGGCGTGGCGGTGGATGCCGTGGGCCTGAAGGCCCGGACGCTCGAGGGCCTCGGGCCGGTCGGCGCAGGCCGGGCCGTGGCCGCCCAGGCCGTCATGCTGATGGCGCGTGCCGGGGCCGACGAGGGCCGCTGACCGGGTGACGATCCGCGAGGCCCGGACCAGACGCGCGGGCCGCAGCCGATGGAGAGCAGCCGTGACCGTGACGAACCACAACCTGCACGTCTACAACACCCTCCGCCGCGCCAGTGAGCGGTTCGAGCCCATCGCCCCGCCCTTCGTCGGGATGTACGTCTGCGGGCCGACCGTCTACGGCGACGCCCACCTCGGCCACGCCAAGAGCTACGTCTCGTTCGACGTCATCGTCCGGTACCTGCGGCACCTGGGGTACACGGTCCGGTACGTCCAGAACATCACCGACGTCGGGCACCTGACGGACGACGCCGACCAGGGCGAGGACAAGGTCGAGAAAAAGGCCAAGGCCGAACGCGTCCATCCGATGCAGGTCGCCGAGGCCTACACCCGGTCGTACTTCACCGACATGGACCGGCTGAACGTGCTGCGGCCGGACATCAGCCCGCGGGCCTCGGGCCACGTCATCGAGCAGATCGACCACGTGAAGCGGCTGGTGGAGGCGGGCCACGCCTACGAGGCGGGCGGCTCGGTGTACTTCGACGTGGCGAGCTGGGACGGGTACGGGCGGCTCTCGGGCCGGAGCCTGGACGAGATGCTCGCGGGGGCCCGCGTCGAGCCGAACGCCGAGAAGCGGCACCCGGCGGACTTCGCCCTGTGGAAGAAGGCCGAGCCCGGCCACATCATGCAGTGGCCCAGCCCGTGGGGTATGGGCTACCCCGGCTGGCACATCGAGTGCACCGTGATGAGCCAGAAGTACCTCGGCGAGACGCTCGACATCCACGGGGGCGGGCTGGAGAACCAGTTCCCGCACCACGAGGACGAGATCGCCCAGGCCGAAGCCGCCACCGGCAAGCCCTTCTGCCGGTACTGGCTCCACAACAACATGGTGACCATCAACGGGCAGAAGATGGGCAAGAGCCTCGGGAACTTCATCACGCTGGCCGACGCCTTCGAGCGGTGGCAGCCGATGGTGCTCCGCCTGTTCATCCTGCAGACGCATTACCGCAGCCCGACGGACTTCTCGGAGGACGCGGTGGACGCGGCCCGGAGCGGCTGGCAGCGCCTGAGCGGGGCGGTCCAGGCGGTCAGACAGGCCCTGGCCTCGGCCCCGGCCGGCGAGGCCGACCCGGCGGCGGCCCGGGCGGTCGGCGACCTCGCGGGCCGCTTCCACGAGGCCATGGACGACGACTTCAATACGCCGACGGCGCTGGCGCGCCTCTTTGACCTCGCGCGGGAGGCCAACCGGCTGCTCCAGGCCGGGACACCGGCCCGCGGGACGCTCGAGGCGCTGGATTCGGCGTTCCGGGCGCTGGGCGGCGACGTGCTCGGCCTGGACCTGGAGGCCGAGGCCAGCGGCGCGGGCGGCGACGTGCTGGCCGCGGCGCTGGAGCTCCTTATCGAGGAGCGCGCGGCCGCGCGGCAGGCGAAGGATTTCGACCGGGCCGACCGCATCCGCGACCGGCTGAAGGAGGCCGGCGTCGCCCTGGAGGACGGCCCGGACGGGACGACTTGGCGGCTGGCGTAGGCGGCGGGCCGCGGGAGCGAAACGATGACCGACAACCTGAGAGAGCGGATCGAACGGGCCGCGGCAGCGCTGAAGGCCGCCGGGGCACGGGAGGTGTACGTCTTCGGGTCGGCGGCGTTCGGCGAACTGCGGGACGAATCCGACGTGGACTTGGCCGTGAGCGGCCTGCCGCCGCGGCGCTTCTTCTACGCCATGGGCGAGGCCGCCGACCAGTTGCCCTGCCGGCTCGACCTCGTGGACCTGGACGACGACACACCGTTCACGCGGTATCTGAAGGAAAAGGGGAAACTCGTTCGTGTCGCCTGAACTGCCCAACCAAATCCGGATCGAGCTGGAGCAGATCGAGCGCCTCTTCGAGGAATACCATACGGACATCCAACAGGCCATTGCCGGGCCGCCCAACCGAGGCGTGCGGTCATCGCTGGCCATTCTCCTGCACTCGCTGTACACGGGAATCGAGAACGTGTTCAAGCGCATCGCCAGGGAGTGCGACGGCGGTTTGCCAAGCGGAGCCGCTTGGCATCGGGACTTGCTCGACACGATGGCGAAGCCGGTACCGCCCCGACCGGCGGTTATCTCGGAAAGCACACGGCGAGACCTGCGCAGCTACCTGGGGTTCCGGCACGTGTTCCGGCAAGCCTACGGCTACGAACTCCACTGGGAGAAGATGGCCGATCTGGTCGCGGACTGCGAGGGAGTGTGGCGACACGTCCGCGAGGACCTGACCGAGTTCGTTGCGTGGGTGGAAGGCCAGAGCTGACCGCGAGCCGACGGCCACAGGAGACCAAACCATGACCGACGACCTGAGAGAGCGGAACGAACGGGCCGCGGCAGCGATGAAGGCCGCCGGGTCACGGGAGGTGTACGTCTTCGGGTCGGCGGCGTTCGGCGAACTGCGGGACGAATCCGACGTGGACATCGCCGTCGCGGGGCTACCGCCCGGGCGCTACCTCGAGGCCATGGGCAAGGCGTCCCGCGTCCTGCATCGGCCCGTAGACTTGGTAGACCTGGACGAGGAGGGCCCGTTCACCGCGTATCTGAATCAGGAAGGCGAGATGCTCCGTGTCGCCTAGGCAGATCTCAACTTGGCATCCAGTCTTGAAGGAAGCGTGTGCGCATCCTCGGCATTGATCCCGGCCTCCAGCGGACCGGCTACGGCCTTGTCGACGTCGCCGGGCGCGAGCCCCGCGCCGTCGAGGCCGGCGTCATCCGGACCGACGCCTCGGCCGCGCTCGAACGGCGCCTCGCCGAACTCCACGAGGGCCTGCGGTCGGTCCTGGACGAGTTCCACCCCGACGCGGCCGCGGTCGAGCAGCTCTACGCCCACTACAAGCACCCGCGGACGGCCATCCTGATGGGCCACGCGCGGGGCGTCATCTTCCTGGCGATGGCCGAGGCGGGCGTTCCGGTGGTCAGCTACAACGCGACCCGCATCAAGAAGAGCCTTGTCGGTGCGGGGCACGCCTCGAAACTCCAGATGCAGCGGGCGATCCAGAGCACGCTGGGCCTGGCGGTCCTGCCAGAGCCGGCCGACGTAGCCGACGCCCTGGCCGTCGCTCTTTGTCACGCCCATCGCACCCAACGCGCGGGGGTAACGCGATGATCGCCCGCGTGACCGGCGACCTGCTCGAGGTCCGCGACGACCGCGTCGTCGTGGCGGCCGGGCCGGTGGCGTACGAGGTGCTCGTCGCCCCGGTCACGGCGGACGAGTTGCGCGGCCGGCCGGGCCAGAAGGTGACGCTGCACACGCTGGAGTACCTCGACGGCAACCCGGCCTACGGCCAGATGGTGCCGCGCCTCGTCGGTTTCCTCAGCCAGACGGACCGGCGGTTCTTCGAGCGGTACGTGAGCGTCCAGGGCATCGGCGTGGCGAAGGGCCTGCGGAGCCTGGCGCTGCCGGTGGGGCGGATCGCCCAGGCCATCGAGGCCCGCGACGCCAAGACCCTGACGGGTCTGCCCGGCCTCGGCCGCCGCACCGCCGACAAGATCATCGCCGAACTGTGCGGCAAGCTGGACGAGTTCGCCTTGGCGGGCGAAGGCCCGGCGCGGTCCGAGGAGCCGGAGTCGAAACGCGAGGCCGTGGACGTGCTCGTGCAGCTGGGCCTGGCGCGGCCGGAGGCGAGCGAGCGGGTCGACGCGGCCCTGCAGCGGCTGGGCGCCGAGGCCCCCGTCGAGGCCCTCGTCCGCGAGGCGTTCCACCAGGGAGCCACCCCGGCCGAGGGATGAGCCGGACCGACCAGGACCCCGGGCACGGGGAAGGAGCAGTCAGCCCGAGATGGCCCGCGAGCGAATCGTCAGCCCGGAAAGCGCCGGCCCGGAAGAAGAGGGCTTCTCGTGGACGCTCCGGCCGGAGCGCCTGGACGACGTCATCGGCCAGGGGGCCCTGCTGGAAAAGCTCTCGATCGCCATCCAGGCGGCCCGGGGCCGCGAGGAGCCGCTGGAGCACGTGCTCTTTCACGGCCCGCCGGGGCTGGGCAAGACGACGCTCGCCCACGTGGTGGCGGCCGAGATGGGCGCGGGCATCAAGACGACGAGCGGTCCGGCGCTGACGCGGCCGGCGGACCTGGTGGGCATCCTGACGAACCTCCAGCCGGGCGACGTCCTGTTCATCGACGAAATCCACCGCCTCGGGGCCGTGGTCGAGGAATTCATCTACCCGGCGATGGAGGAGTTCCGGATCGACATCACGGTGGACCGGGGGTCGTTCGCCCGGACGATCAACGTGCCGCTGCCGCCGTTCACGCTCATCGGCGCGACGACGCGGGCGGGGTTCCTGTCGGCGCCGCTGCGCGAGCGGTTCGGCATCTTCCACCACTTCGAGTTCTACCCGGAAGAGGACCTGCTGAAGATCGCACGGCGGTGCGCGGACCTGCTGGAGGTGGAGGCCGAGGACGAGGCCCTGGGGGAAGTTGCCCGCCGAAGCCGCGGCACGCCGCGCGTCTGCATCCGCCTGATGCGGCGCGTCCGGGACTACGCCCAAGTCCGGGGCGACGGGCGCCTGACCGCCGACCTCGCCCGCGACGGCCTCAAGATGGAGGCGGTGGACGACCGCGGTCTGGACGAACTCGACCGGACGTTCCTGAAGACGCTGATCGAGATTTACGGGGGCGGCCCGGCGGGCATCGAGACGCTGGCGGCCACGCTGAACGAAGAGGTCGACACACTGGTCGACATGGTGGAGCCTTACCTCCTGAAGATCGGCTTCATCGGCCGGACGCGGCAAGGGCGGATGGCGACGGCGGCGGCGTTCAGCCACCTCGGGGCGCCTCTGCCGAAGTCGAAGGACGGGGCGGCCGGGGGCGGCGACCTGTTCTGAGTGGCTCGCCGCTACCTGCGGCCGAACGGCCGGTAGAGCGGGTCGCCGATGAAGCACATCTGCCACGAGAGCTGCGACTGGGCCATGTGCGTGGCCTCGCCCCACGAGTAGCCGCGCAGCAGCCGGTGGATGAGCACGTCCACGTTGGGCGTGCCGGAGAGGAACGGCTCGTAGACGGCCCCGGCGGTCGCGCAGGCCCCGTGGACG
The DNA here is from genome assembly GCA_964397995.1 of uncultured Anaerolineales bacterium. Lineage (GTDB taxonomy): Bacteria > Planctomycetota > Phycisphaerae > FEN-1346 > FEN-1346 > CAYNLG01. The sequence goes on along the minus strand of CAYNLG010000010.1, from coordinate 53,273 downwards.
AGGAGCGGGCCGACCCAGTGGCTGTTCGGGTCGCGGATGGCCGCCCCCGTGAAGCTCTGCAGGTGATAGGCGATGGCCCCGCGGACGAAGCGGAAATCGGGCTTCGTCATCGGCCCCACAGCCGTGTGATGGTACCACCCGAGGTAGACCGCACAGTCGGGCATCGGGTGCGCGAGGGGCAGCACTTCCGGCCGCGTGTCCACCTCCGTCGGGAACCCCGCGCGGCTGAGCATGCGGGCGGCGTGGCGGAGCCAGGCGTCGCCGACGACGTAGCCGGGGTCGGTGATGCTCCGCGTGTCGACGTAGGCCCGGCCCTTGAGGCCGTGCGCTTCGGCCCAGACGGCGTCGTCCACGAGCCGCGCCGCGATGGCCGCGCTCGGCCCGTCCAGGCGCGTCACCAGGATCATCCGGTCGTCCAGGGGGGCGCCGAAGGGGGCGTCCGCCCCGAAGTAGGGGTTCGGCAGCGGCCCGACCAAGTCGTGGTTCGGGCCCGGGGCGAGGGCAAGTTCCGAATCGACGGCGGCCGCGCGCGACATGTACATGGTGGCCACGTCCTCGTAGCCCTTGACCTTGATGGGCACGCCGAAGACGGGGACAAGGTACTTGGCCCGCCGCCGCTCGACCTCCAGGCCAAGGGTACCGTCGGGCAGGCGGACCTCCAGCCGGCCCTCCCAGCGGGCAAGGAACGCCCGGAACGGCTCGCGGATGGCCGCCTCGAAGACGTCGCGGTCGATCTCGGCGGCCGCCGGGGCGGTCACGAGAAGCAGGTTCTCCTCCGGAATGCCGCGCGCCGCCATGTAGTGCCGCGCGACCTTGACGCCGGCGGGCACCGTCCTATTGGCGAGGACGAGTGTCCGGTCGGCCTCGGGGTGCGCGGCCCGGGCGGGCGGCGCGGCGGCAAGCAGCGCGGCGAGCGAGAGCGCGGTCAGCAGGGGATGGCGCATGCGGGAACCGGTCCTCCGGGGCATCAGGACTCGGCCTCGGGGGGGGGCGACGGTGCTTCCCCCGCCACGATGTCCAAGACGTGCTCCTCAACGTAGATGGGCGTGTCGTTGGCCACCGCCAAGGCGACGGCGTCGCTGGTGCGGGCGTCGACGCATATCTCCTCGCCGTCGCGTTGGATCACGAGGTCCGCGATGAACGTGTGGTCCCGCAGGTCGGTCACGACCACCCGCGAGAGCTCCCCGCCCATCGCCGTGATGACGCCGGCCAGCAGGTCGTGCGTCATGGGGCGCGGCAGGACCTTGTGCTTGAGCCGGCGGTCGATGGCGGCCGCCTCGAAGAAACCGATCAGGATGGGGAACGCCCGGGGGCCGTCCGACTCTTTCAGGACGATCACCTGGTGGTCGGTCGTCTCGGTGATCATGATGCGGACGAGTTCGCACCGGACTTCCATGGAGACTCCCGTTTGCCCCGGTCCACGCGCATTGTACCGGCCCGCCGGCCGCGGGGCAAACCCCGTGCGTACAAAGCGGGCTCGGGCCGGGCGAGGGCGCGCGGCTACCCGAGGTCGGCCAGGTTCTTCTCGAGGGCCGCGAGGGTCTCGCGGGTCTCCTCGGCGCGGGCGCGTTCGCGCTCGACGACCTCGGCGGGGGCCTTGCTGGTAAAGCCCTCGTTCGAGAGCTTCTTCTCGAGGCCCGCGAGGAACTGGCGCTCTTTCGCGATGCGCTTCCCGAGCCGCTCGCGCTCGGCGTCCAGGTCGATCAGGCCGGCCAGCGGGACGTAGACCTCGGCGCCGGCGATGACCTCGGTGGCGGCCTGGTCGGGCTTGGCGGCCTCGGGACGGGCCTCGAGGGTGTCCACGCCGGCGAGGTGCCGGACGAGGTCGGCCGCCGCCTCCAACACGGCCGCCTGCTCGGGGCCGATGCGGACGATGGCCGTCAGGGCCTGCCCCGGCGGGATGTTCATCTTGCTCCGGACGTTCCGCACGCCGCGCACCACCTCGCTCACAAGCTCGAAGGCGGCTTCGGCCTCGGTATCGGCCATGGCGGGGGCGGGGGCGGGCCAGCGTGCGGCAATCAGCCGGTCAGCCGCCGGCGCCTCGGCCAGCCCCGGAAGGCTCCGGTCCGGGACGGCCGCGGCCACGCTTTCCCACACGGCCTCCGTGACGTACGGCACGTACGGGTGGAGCATCCGGAGCGACCGGTCGAGCACCAGCGCCAGCACGCGCTGCGCCGTCGGCCGCGCCGCCGGGTCGTCCATTCGCCGCTTCACCGCCTCCAGGTACCAGTCGCAGAGGTCGTGCCAGAAAAAGTCGTAGAGGGCGGTCAGGCTGAGCTGGAAGTGGAACGCGCCGAGTTCGCGCTCGACGGCCTCGCGGGTCCGCTCCGTCCGCGCGAGGATCCACCGGTCCTCCAGGCGGAGGGCGTCCGGATCGAACTCCGCCTCGGCGGCGCCTTCCAGATTCATCAGGGCGAACCGGGCGGCGTTCCAGAGCTTGTTGCAGAAGTTGCGGCCCATGTCGAAGCGCGGCGAGGTGTTGCGGCCGGTCTCCGTGTCGGTCTCGACCGGCATCCGCACGTCCTGCGTCTCGGTGGTCATCCAGGCAAGCGTGAACCGCAGGGCATCCGCCCCGTGCGTGTGGACCACGTCCAGCGGGTCCACGCCGTTGCCGAGGGACTTCTTCATCGGGCGGCCCTCGCCGTCCTGGATCATGGCGTGGATGTAGACGTCGGTGAACGGGACCTCGCCGAGGCTGTAGAGGCCCATCATCACCATTCGGGCGACCCACAGGGTGATGATCTCGCGGGCGGTCACGAGGACGTCGGTCGGATAGAAGGCCTCCAGGTCCGGCGTCCGCTCGGGCCACCCGAGGGTCGAGAAGGGCCAGAGGGCGCTTGAGAACCACGTGTCCAGCACGTCCGGGTCCTGCTCCAGGGCGTGGCCGGGCACGGCGTCCGGGGCGAGGTCCTCTTCGCGGGCGCAGACGAGGAACCCGCCGCGGATCTCATCCTCGCGCCAGGCGACGTCGTCGCGGCCGCCGAAGGCCGCCTCCAGGTCGGCCGCGGTGCACGTGGCGGCGTGCCAGATGGGAATCTGGTGGCCCCACCAGAGCTGGCGACTGATGCACCAGTCGCGCTTCTGGCCGAGCCAGTCGAGGTAGGTGCGGCCGTAGCGGTCGGGGTGGAAGCGGACGCGGCCGTCGCGGACGGCCTCCAGTGCCGGCTCCGCCAGGTCGGCCATCGCCACGAACCACTGGTCGGAGAGATACGGCTCGACCGGGGTCTTCGACCGGTCGGAGTGGCCGACCTCGGTGGTATAGTCCTCGACGCGATCCAGCAGCCCCTTCGCCTCCAGGTCGGCCACGACCCGCCTGCGGGCCTCGAAGCGGTCCAGGCCCTCGTACGGGCCGCCCTGCTCATTGATGCGCCCGTCGGGCGTCAGGATGTTGATCTGTGCGAGGTCGTGCCGCAGCCCCGTTTCGTAGTCGTTCGGGTCGTGGGCGGGGGTCACCTTGACGCAGCCGGAGCCGAACTCGGGGTCGACAAGCAGCCCGTCGGCGATGACGGGGATTTCGCGCTCCAGCAGGGGCAGGATGACGGTCTTGCCGACGAGGTCGGCGTACCGCTCGTCCTTCGGATGGACGGCGACGGCGGTGTCGCCGAGCATCGTCTCGGGGCGCGTGGTGGCGACGCTGAGGAACCGGCCCTCCTCCCCCGCGACGGGGTACTTGATGTGCCAGAGGTGGCCCTGGACCTGCTCGTGGTAGACCTCGTCGTCGGCCACGGCGGTCTGAAGATGGACGTCCCAGTTGACGAGCCGCTTGCCGCGGTAGATCAGACCGCCCTTGAACATGCGGAAGAAGACGTGCCGCACCGCCCGCGCGAGCGTCGGGTCGAGGGTAAACCGGGTGCGCTCCCAGTCGCAGGAGCAGCCGATCTTGCGGAGTTGTTCGAGGATCAGGTCCCCACTCCGGTGCCGCCACGCCCAGATGCGCTCGACGAGGGCGTCGCGGCCGACGTCGTGGCGGGTCCTGCCCTCTTCCTCGAAGAGGCGGCGCTCGACCACGGCCTGGGTGGCGATGCCCGCATGGTCCGTCCCGGGCACCCAGAGGGCTGTCTCGCCCCGCATCCGGTGCCACCGCACGAGGATGTCCTGGAGCGTGTTGTTGAGGGCGTGGCCCAAGTGGAGCCGATCGGTGACGTTGGGCGGGGGGATGACGATGGTGAAGGTCCGCGACGGGTCGTCGGGTGCGGGGTGGAAGTACCCCCCCTGCTCCCAGGCCTCGTAGATGCGGTCCTCGACGGCCGCCGGGTCGTAGGTCTTGGCGAGGGGCGCGGCATCGGGCTCGGTGGCGCGGGTGTCGTCAGGCATGGTCGGCCTCTTCGTCTTTCGTAAGCTTGTACTCGATACTGTCCACCAGGGCCTGCCACGAGGCGTCGATGATGTTCTCCGACACCCCGACCGTGCCCCAGTGGTGATGGCGGTCGGTGGATTCGATGATGACGCGGACGGCGGCGGCGGTGCCGGAACCGGAGTTGATGACGCGGACCTTGTAATCCGTCAGGCTCATCGCCGCCAGGTTCGCGTAGACCGGCACCAGGGCCTTGCGGAGGGCCCCGTCGAGGGCATTGACCGGGCCGTCCCCCTCGGCCACGGTATGGTACCACTCGCCTTCGACCTGCAGCTTGACGGTCGCCTCGGTGACGGGCGGCCGGTCGTCGTCTTTCTTGATGGCGACCGAGTAATGGTCCAGGTCGAAGTGCCGCCGCGCCTGGCCCGCCAGCCGCCGCACCAGCAGCACGAAGCTGGCCTCGGCAGACTCGTACTGGTAGCCGGCGTTCTCGCGGGCCTGGACCTCGCCGAGGACGCGTTCCTGCAGCGCCCGGTCGGCCTCGAAGGCCGTGCCGACAAGCTTCGACAGGATCGTGCCGCGCCCGGAGAGCTCGCTGACGAGGATGCGCCGGGTGTTGCCGACGGCCTCGGGCTCGATGTGCTCGTAGGTGCGTCGGTCGCGGCGGACGGCGGCCACGTGCATGCCGCCCTTGTGGGCGAACGCGCTCGGCCCCACGTACGGCTGACCCGGCACGAGCAGCATGTTGGCGGTCTCGTAGACGAACCGGGAGACCTCGGTCAGCTTGGCCAGGTTCTCCCGGCCGAGGCAGGCGCGGCCGAGCTTGAGTTCCAGCGTCGGCAGCAGCACGCACAGGTCCGTGTTGCCGCACCGCTCGCCCAGGCCGTTGATCGTGCCCTGGACCTGGGTGCAGCCGGCCCGCACCGCGGCCAGGGAGGCAGCCACGGCAAGGCCCGTGTCGTTGTGGCCGTGGAAGCCGAGGGACCCGCCGACCTCGCGAGCGATGGCCTCGACCGCCGCGGCCACCTCCTCCGGCAGGCGGCCGCCGTTGGTGTCGCAGAGAACCAACCAGTCGGCCCCGGCGTCGCGGGCAGCCTTCAGCGTCGCCAGGGCGTAGGCCGGGTCGTCGGCGTACCCGTCGAAGACGTGCTCGGCGTCAAAGAAGACCTCGCGGCCGGCGGCCTTCAGATAAGCCACGCTGTCGGCGATCATCGCCAGGTTCTCGTCCCGGTCGGTGCGCAGCACTTCCGTGACCTGGAACGCCCAGCTTTTGCCCACGAGGGCCACCGCGGGCGTCTCGGCCGCCAGGAGCGCCCGGAGCGTGGCGTCCTTCTCGGCGGGGGTGCCCTTGCGGCGGGTCATGCCGAAGGCGACGGGGCGTGCGGCCCCGAGGTTGACGGCCGCGAGTTCGCGGAAGAAGGCCTCGTCCTTCTCGTTCGCGACCGGGTAGCCGCCCTCGATGTAGTGGACGCCGAGGTCGCCGAGGCGCTCGGCGATCTCGAGCTTATCGTGAAGCGAGAGGCTGACCCCCTCGCCCTGGGTGCCGTCGCGAAGCGTCGTATCGTAAACGGTCAGGTCCATCATGGCGGGTGCCTCTGGTGCGTCGGCCGTCAGGGAGCCCGGCGCCGGGGTCGGCCGACAAAAAAACCCCGGAGCCGCAAGACCCCGGGGTGGCGTTCCGGCCGATGTCCGGCTAGGCCCGGGGTCCTCCGCGCGTTACCGCGACCCCGACGATACCGGCGCGCGCCGCCCCCGCCCGCTTCCCACGACGGCAAGCTGTGGCCAGGGGTGACACGCAAACAACTCCTTTCGGGCCCGGCGGCGCCGGGCGATCCGTCTCATACCTACTATACTGTCGGTCCGAGGGGGGTCAATTGTTTATTCGCTCTCGGCGCCGCGGCGCCCTCGCCGCGGGCCCGGCTCAGGCCGTCTCGTCGGGGGGCGGCACAGGCACCCCCGGTATGAGCGGGGCCTCGCCCGGCTGGGCCAGGCTGATCTTCCGCCAGGCGCCGGACCGGAACCGGATGAAGAGGCCGACGGCCAGCAGCGCGATGAACAGGCCCATCATGCAGTACGGCCCCGCGACACCGAGCCCCGGGGCCAGCCACCGGACCAGGGCCGCGCCGCCCAGGCCGACGCCCCAGCCGCAGACGCCGTGGATGACCGCCGGCCAAAAGGTGTCGCCGGCGCCGCGGAGGGCGCCGATGAGGATGATGGCCACCCCGTCGAAGGCCTGGCTGGCGGGGATGAAGAAGAAGATGCCGGTCGTGATGGCCTGGACATGAGGGTCGCCCTGCCTGTTGAAGACGCCGACGAGCGGGTCGCGGAAGACCCAGAGCAGCGTCCCGAGCGCGAGGACGTAGAGCTCGACGACGGCGATGGCGGCATAGGTGCGGCGTCGGGCGAGGTCGGTCCGGTTCGCCCCGCAGTGGCGGCCGACGATGGCCGTCGTGGCGATGCTCACCCCGATGGCCGGCATGAAGCACAGGTGCATGTACCGGCTGAGGATGGCCCCGGCGGCCAGGTACTTGGTTCCGAAGCTCGCGACCACGCCCAGGGTGAAGATCGTCCACATGAGGACGTCTCCGACCATGGCGGCCCCGGCCGGCGAACCGACCTTCAGCAGGTCCTTGAGCGCCGGGAGGTCGAGGCGGCAGGCCTTCCAGACGCCGTACTCCCGGGCGAGGGCCCCGAGGGTGAAGAGGCCGAAGAGGATCAGGGCTTCGACCGTGCAGCCGATCACCGTCCCGATGGCCGCACCGGGGAAACCGAGCTCCGGCAGCCCAAACTTCCCGAAGATGAGGCCGTAGTTCACGACCACGTTCACCACGTTGGCAATCACACCGGCGGCAAGCGGCACGGTCGGCAGATGGATGCCGATGAAGAAGTTGCCGATGGCCCGCGCGGCCAGGACGAACCCGCCCGCGAAGAGCAGGATGCGGAAGTACTGGGTCTCCAGCGCCTGGACGGGGGCCTCGTGCCCCGCCAGCGCGAAGAGCTTCGGTGCCAGCGGCCACCCGACGGTGAACAGGAAGGCCCCCGCCGCCAGCGAGAGCCAGATGCCCTGCCATCCGTAGGCGGCGGCGCGTTTGGGGCGGCCCGCCCCGAGGTGCTGCGAGGCGAACGTGTTCACGCAGGAGACGATGCCCATGAAGAAGACGACGGGGACGAAGTGCGTCATCGCCCCGCCCATCTGGGCCCCGAGTTCCCTGTCCCCGAGGGTGGAGACCATGAACCCGTCGATGAACTGCATGACCGTCAGGCTGACGGTGTTGAGGACGCTGGGCCAGGCGAGGCGCAGCACTTCCCTGACGCCGAAGAAGGGCGCCGGGTCGTCCGTCTCGAGAAGCGAAGACGTGTCGGCGGCAGTCACGGCGGTCGGCCTCACCCCGATGCGGCAGCAGGCGGCAGTATAGCCCCGGCGCGGCGGCACGCAACCACTTGCCGCCCGAGGTCGCGGACGCTTGACGGTTGCCGGGCGGGGGGTCTACGATGGCGCCCATGTTCACGGGGCTCATCGAGACGGTCGGCCGCGTCACGGCCGCCACCCGCCGCGGGCCGTCGCTCATCCTGCGCGTCGACCTGGGGCCGGCGGCCGAGGGGGTGCGGCCGGGGGACTCGATCGCCCTCTCGGGCTGCTGCCAGACGGTGACCGGCCTCGACGGCACCGTGGCGGCGTTCGACACGGTGGCCGAGTCGCTCGCACGCACGACCCTGGGGGCGTGGCGGCCCGGGACGCCCGTGAACGTGGAACGGAGCCTGCGCTTGGACGGGCGGCTGGACGGGCACTTTGTCGCCGGCCACGTCGATGGCACCGGCGAGGTGATCGAGAGCGGCGAGCGGGGGGGGGGCTGGTGGCTCGGTGTCCGGGCGCCGGCGGCATGCCTGCCGGAGATCGCCCCGAAGGGCAGCGTCGCGATCGACGGCGTCAGCCTGACGGTGGTGGACGTCGCCGGCGGGGCGTTCCGCGTGACGCTCGTGCCGACGACCCTCCGCGAGACGACCCTGCGCCACCTGGCCCCCGGCGACCGGGTGAACCTGGAGACCGACCTGCTCGCCAAGTACGTCCGGCGCGCCCTCGGGGCGCTCGGTGCCGCCGACGGGGTCTCGGCGGACGCGCGGCTGGCGGCAGCCCTGCGGCAGAGCGGGTACATGCAGGACGCGGACCATGGCTGAGGCCGCTCGACCCCGCGTGGCGCTGACCCTGGGCGACCCGGCCGGCATCGGCCCGGAGGTGGTGCGGAAGGCGCTGGCCGAGCCCGCCGTCCGGGACCTGGCCGATATGGCCCTGTACGTCGGGCCCCGCGCCGCCTGGGCGGCCCTCGCCGGCGGCGACTGCCCGGAAGCCGCGCCGATGGCGCCGAACGCGGCGCCGCGGGGCCTGGGCCTGGTGGAGGTGCCGGGCCTGAGCCTCGCGGGCATCGAGGTGGGCCGGCCCTCGGCCGCGAGCGGCCGGGCCGCCGTCCGGTCGATCCGGGCCGCCATCGACGCCGCACGGGCCGGCCGGGTGGACGCCATCGTCACGGCGCCGATCAGCAAGCAAGCCGTGAAACTGGCGGGGCACCCGTGGCCGGGGCACACGGAGCTGCTGGCCGAGAAGCTGGAGGCCGGTGAGGTGGCGATGCTCTTCGCGGGGGGGCCGTTCCGGGTGGTGCTCGCGACGATCCACGTCTCGCTGCTTGAGGCGATCCACAGCTTGACGACCGAGGGCATCCTGCGGGTGATGCGGCTGGCGGACCGGGCGCTCAAGGAGCGGTTCGGCTTGGAGCGGCCGCGCCTCGGCGTGTGCGGCCTGAACCCGCACGCCGGGGAGGCGGGCCGCTTCGGGCACGAGGAGCGCGAGATCATCGCCCCGGCGGTCGAGCAGGCCGGCGCCGAGGGCATGGCCGCCTTCGGGCCGCTTCCGCCGGATACGGCGTTCCGCCAGGCGATGCAGGGCCGCTACGACTGCATGGTCGCGATGTACCACGACCAGGGCCTGATCCCGATCAAGACGGTCGCGTTCGAGGACTCGGTCAACGTGACGCTGGGGCTGCCGGTGGTGCGGACGAGCCCCGACCACGGGACGGCCTTCGACATCGCCGGCCGCGGGCAGGCCGACCCGCACAGTATGCGGGCGGCCCTGCGGCTGGCGGTCGAGATGGTCCGCCACGGGCGGCCGGGGGCCTGACGCGCCCGGCCCCATCCAATCCGACTCCGGCGAAAGGCACGCCGTGCCCCACCCCGCCACGCTTCACGAGCTGCGCGACGCCCTTCAGGCGGCCGGCCTGCGTCCCCAGCGGCGGCTCGGGCAGCACTTCCTGGTCGACGGCAACCTGCTCCAGATTCTCGTTCGCGAGGCCCAGATCGACCCGGACGACGTCGTCCTCGAGGTCGGGACCGGGCCAGGCAACCTGACGGAGCTGCTGGCGGCCGAGGCGGGCCACGTGGTGACCGTCGAAGTGGACCCGGCCCTGGCGGACGTGGCGCGCATGCGGCTGGCCGGACACGAGAACGTGGACCTGCTGGTCGCCGACGTGCTCCGCGACAAGCACCACCTGGACCCCGAGGTGCTGGAGACGGTGCGGGCGCGGGCGGAGGCGGCCGGCGGCCGGCTGAAGCTGGTGGCGAACCTGCCGTACGCCGCCGCAACTCCCTTGCTCGTGGACCTCCTGATCGACGGCCCCGTGCCGCGCCTCTTCGTCTTCACCGTCCAGGAGGAGGTGGCCGAGCGTCTGGCGGCGGCGCCGGGCACGAAGGCCTACGGGCCGGTCACGGTGCTGGTCCAGGCGCTGGCCGAGGTGGAGACGCTGCGGCGTCTGCCTCCCAGCGTCTTCTGGCCACGGCCGAAGGTCTGGTCGTCGATGGTGCGGTTGTGGCCGAGCCGTGCGCGGCGGCGGCGGATCGCGGACCTGGGGCTGTTGCGGCAGGTGGTGGAAGGTCTGTTCGGGCACCGGCGGAAGCGCGCCCCGAAGAGCCTGGCCCTGGCGCCCCTCGGCGAAGACGTCCCGGAGCCGTGGGCGGCGCGGCTTCGCGCGATCGGCCTCAACCCGGAAGCGCGCGGCGAGACGTATCCGGTCGAGGCGGTGGTGGAACTGGCGAACCGCCTGGCGTCCGAGCCGCCCGGCGACGCGTGACGCCGCCTACCGGGGGGCAAGCTCCGGCACCGTCTCCCGGAACCAGGCGAGTGCCTCGCGCAGGCCGGCCTCGGTGTCGATGAGCGGGTCGTAGCCGAGGACGCGGCGGGCCTTGTCGATGCGGAACGTCATCGGCGTAACCATGAACTTGAGCTTGAAGCGGTTGATGAGCGGCGGCTCCTCGCCGCGCTTGAGGGCATGGATGCCTTCGATCAGCGGCCGCACCAGCCGCGCCAGCCACACCGGCACGTGCTGCGTGGGCATCTCGTAGCCCATCTCCTCGCAGACGATCTCGATGAAGCGGCGGCGGGTGGTGGACTCGCCGTCGGTAGCCAGGAAGACCTCGCCCTCGGCGCCAGGCGTCTCGACGGCTCGCATGATCAGGTCGACAAGGTTCCGCACCGCGCACAGGGTGAACGGCTGGTCCCCGCTGCCGATGAACTTGAACTGGCCGGACTGGAGCAGGGAAAGGATGCGCGGCAGGAACTGGCGGTCGCGCGGCCCGTAGATGTAGGGAGGGCGGATGATGACCGCCGGCAGGCTCCGCTCTCGGGCCAGCTTCTGGACGAGCAGTTCCGACTGGATCTTGGTTTCGTTGTAGTGGTCGTGCGTGCGGACGACGGGCGCCGTCTCGTCCAGGTCCCGTTGCGGGTCCATGCCAAAGACGACCATCGAACTCAGGAAGACGAACCGCCGGATCGTGCCGCACGCAATGGCCGCCTCGGCAAGGTGGCGGGTCCCTTCGACGTTGACGCGGACCATCTCGTCCAAGGAGGCCCAGTCCGAGACGAGGGCGGCACAGTGGAAGACGGCTTCGGCGTCCTCCATGGGACCGGTGAAGGTGCCGGCGGGGTCGGTGACGTCGCCCTCGACAAGGTCGACGCCCCACTCGCGCAGCAAAGCCGTGTCGCTGCCGGGCCGTGCCAGCGCCCGGACGTGCCACCCCTCGTCAAGCAGGCGGCGCGCCAGGTGGCTGCCGACCATTCCCGTTGCCCCGGTGACGAACGCGGCCCGTCCCGCCATGGCTTGCCCTCGAATCCGTGCGGGCATTGTACCCGCGGCACGCTCGGGCGGGCAACCGGAATCGGCCGCCGCGTGCGCGACCCCGGGCGGCGGCGCACGTGCGCGGAAAAAGCAGTTGCAGGCGGCACCGGCCTGCGCTCACAATGGTGCGGCTATTGGGGTGTCGCCGCACGTCGAACGAATCGACGGACCCCGACCATGACCTCCCGGCACGGGATATCCCTGACCGAGGCCCTGGTTTCGATCGCCGCCCTGGCCTGTATGGTGGCCTGCGTCGTGACGATCCTGCCGGTGGCCCGCGACGCCAGCGCGCGGTCATCGTGCGCGCTGAACCTGGCGCGGATCGGGACGGGCCTCCGCCTGTACGCCCACGAGCACGACGGGTACCTGCCGGACTGCGGGGCGGCCAGCCCCCTGGGCGGGGCCGTACCGGTCGACGGCCGCCACGTCCCCAGCCGCGCCGACGCCCCCGGGACCACGGCCTGGCCCGCCACCCGGGCGGTCGGCAACCAGGCCAACCTGTGGGTTCTGGTCCGCGAGCAGTACGTGGACGCGCGGCTGTTCGTGTGCCCGGCGACGGCGGACCGGCCGACCCGCAACCCGATGCTCGACCACGCGGTCCTGGGCTTCCTGGAGCTGGACCCGGAGACGGCCGCGCCGTCGGAGGAGGAAGAGCGGTTCCTCCGCCGCGTCGCAGGGGGCCGGTGCTCGTACTCGTACCAGAACCAGTTCGCGCATCCGGCCACGTCGGCGGCCGTCACCCCCGCCGTCAACGCCCGCACCAACACCGGCACGCACCCGGACGACCTGCCGGTGGTGGCCGACCGCAACCCGTTCACGCGCGTGGACGGGACGCGGCAGCCGGTGGTGTCGCCCGACGAGGAGCCCGAAGCCAACAGCCTGAACCACGGCGGCGCGGGGCAGAACGTGCTCTACCTCTCCGGCCGCGTCGCGTGGCACGAAACGCCCTTCTGCGGCCCGGTGCGCGCCGGCGGCGTCCGCGACAACCTGTACTGGCCCGACGAGGGCCGGCCTGACGACCCCCACAACGTGCCCCGCGACCGGCGGGACGCGTTCCTGGTGCCATGAGGGGCGGCCGGGGCGACGGCCGACGTCCCGGGTGGACGCTGGCGGAGACGCTGATCGTCGTGGCCATCATCGGCTTGCTTGCGGCACTCCTGATCGGGGCGCTCGGCGGGGCCTACGGGGCCGCCGTCAGCACCCAGTGCCGCAACCGTCTCCACCAGATCGGCCTGGCCTATCACAGCCACCAGCAGGACCACGCCGGCACGTGGCCGCCCCTGTTCTCGCAGGACCCACCGCTGGCCCTGTATGAGCGGATCGAGGCCGAGACGGGCTACCGGATGAAGCCCCTGCGCCCGGCCCCCGGCTGGGGGAGCCCAGGGGAACACTGGAGCATCGTCCTGTACCCGTACCTGGGCGACCTGTCCGTCTGCACGTGCCCGGCCGACCCGAACGCGGGCACGACGGGCCGCCAGTTCCTGGACGAGCGAGCCACGCCCGGGACGGCCCTGGAGGACGCGCCGCCGGAAAGCTACGCCCTGAACGCGGTGCTCTTTCGAACGTCGGCGGGCCTGCGGCGCCAGGCGGGCTGCACGTGGGGCCTGGCGCCCCTGCCGGACTTCGATGGCATCACGCAATGCACCACCCTCGCGGAGCAGCGGCGGCAGATTCCCGCCCTGGCGCGGCGAATCCTCTTCTTCTGCGGGGCGGCCGGCCAGACCGTCGGCAGCCAGTACAACGTCCCGTTCCGGTCCGGGAGGGGTCTCGGCGGAACGGTGCGATGGGAGTGGCACCCGCGCTTGGCCTCGGCCCCCTTCGCCGACGATCCGGGCTGCGGGTCGAACTACCTGTTCCATAGCGGCAGCGTGGAATACCGCGACGCACTCCCCGGCCTCTGGGAGTGGGGATACGAACTCGCGGACACGCGGCGCTGACCGGAATCCCGGACAAAGACGTTTGACTTCCGCGGATTCCGAGGTAAAGTGCTCGTGGACGAGGGAGAACGCGCCCGGGGCTGTGCCTGCATCAGGCGGGCGCGGCCCCTTTCGCTTGGATTGGCGCACGCCGCGCGGCTCTCCGAACGGAACAACGGGCCGGCTGCACCACGAGGGGACGAGACCAATGGACACGCGCCGCATGCGACGCACAGGTGCAGGACTGCTGGTGCTGGCGGGTCTGGTGGCGGGGTCGGCGGCGCCCGCCCGGGCCGGGTTCCTCCTGCGCGACGAGTTCGGCGACAGTGCCCTCGACCCGGCGTGGACGGTCACTCTCCAGGACGCCGACGGCTGGACGGCCGCCGAAACGGGCGGCTGGCTCCAGGTCTCTGACCTTGACCCGACGATGGTCAACGCGGGCAGCGGCGGCCCGTGGGCGAAGGCGTACCTGTGCCGGTCGGTGCCCGCGACGGGCGACTTCGCCTTCGAAGCGCGTCTGGCGTGGAACGCCGAAGGCAGCGACGCGGCCATGCAGAACGTCCTGGCATGGCTGATGACCGGGCCGGGCCTGCCCGCGGCAGACAACTGGCTGGCCTTCGCGGGGGCCCACGACCCGTGGCTGACGCACACGGGACAGTACTGGCTCGGGACGCCCTCGCAGGACGTGGACTCGGGGTACGATTCTTTGAGCGCCGCGGGCAGCGCGACCATTGCCGTGAGCCGCGTCGGCAAGACGCTGCAGATCAGTTGGAACGGGAACCCACTGATCACGGAGGTGAACGAGGCGCCGCTGGTGGGGGTGTGCCTGGAGTTCGCCCACTACGCCTACGACGCCGGCGGCGTCCAGTCGCTCTTCGGGACCGAACGCGTGGATTACGTCCGGCTGGTGCCAGAGCCAGGAACGCTGGCGCTGCTGCTGGCCGGCGTCGCGGCGCTGGTCGCGCGGCGGCGGGGCTGAGACGCGGTCGTTACGTGCCGGCCGCCTTGGCGATGCGCTCGAGGGGTTCGCGGGCCTCGGGACAGTCCGCAAGGAGGCCCCCCAGCCGCTTGCACGTCCGCCAGTCGGCGCACTGGCCGCAACTCGCCAGGCCGCGCTTCCGCACGCACCGGCGGATGCGACATTGGCGGCAGCCCTTGAAAAGGGGCTCCTCCTCGACGCGGCAGCCGCGGCACCTCAGGATGGCCGGGTCCCGTGTCTCCATGCGCCAGTGCTCTTGAGCGGTCTGGGTCCAGGAGGCGTGGGCCCGCTCCAGGGCCTCGGCGTCGAGATGCACGGGGGCCTTGTAGATGTCGCAGGTCTCGCAGTCGACGCCGCAGTAGGCGACGGCCTGAGGGTCTGGCGCGGTCTCGGCGGCTGGCGCATCGTCCCGCGGCTTGCCGCCCTGCCCCGCGCCGGCACAGCCGCCGAGGTCGGGCACGCAGGCCCATCCGATGGATCGCAGACATTCGCGCCGGTTCATCCAGGCTCCTCTCGAGCCGACCGTGCCCTCTCCGGACCAACGGTGCGCGGCCGGGCACCCAGTGGCAAGCGCCGGGCGGGCGCGGAGCCGGACGCAGAGCCGGGCGCTTGACGCCCCGCGGGGGCACGCCTAGGATGCGCGGCCATGGCGCGTAAGGAACAGGGACGCGTACCGAAACGGCTCCTCCGCGGCCGCATGCCGCGGTTGCACTTCGACCTTGACGGCCGCCGCTTCCACCTGGAGAAGGTCCTGAAGCAGGACTTCTTCGCGGCCACCGGCCGGTACGTGGCCGACGACGGGACGCGGGCGGTGCTGAAGCACTACCACACCGAGCCCTTCCTGACCCTGCCGCTCGGATGGGCGGGCGAGCTGATGGCGGCCCGTGAGATCCACCACCACCGGCTGCTGGCCGACTGCGACCGTGTGCCGCGCCTGCTGGGCCGGCTGGACCGGAGCGGCGTCGTCCACGCCTGGGCGGAGGGCAAGGACCTGCTGGACCTGGCGCCGGGGGAACGGCTGGCGGCAGACTTCTTCGCGCGGCTGGAGGCGCTCGTGGCGGCGGTGCACGCGCGGGGCATGGCGTACGTGGACATGAACAAGCCGGATAACGTGCTGGTGGGCGACGACGGCGGGCCCCTGCTGATCGACTTCCAGATCGCTTACGCGCCGATCCGGTCGCCGCTCACGGACTGGCTGACCCGGCCGCTCCTGCGCCTCTTCCAGGAGGCCGACCGGTACCACGTCGAGAAGCTGAAGCGGCGGTACGCCCCGGAGCAGCTCACCGATGCGGAGCGCGCGCGGGGCCTGGTGCGGCCGTGGTTCCTGGACCTGCACCGGCTGGTGGCGGCGCCGCTCCGGGACCTGCGGCGGCACGTACTCGTCTGGCTGGGAACCCGCTGAGGGAGGCGTCTGTCCATGGAATCGTTCATCGGCCTCTGCCTGCTGCTCTACGTCGGGTACCTCCTGCGGAGCCGCGTGGCCCTGCTCCAGTGGCTGTACCTGCCCTCGTCGGTCATCGCGGGGCTGGTGGGCCTGATAGTGCTGCAGGCGGCATCGCACGCGGGGCGGCCCGTGCCGGAGGCGTGGACGGCCGGCTGGGGACGGCTGCCGGGACTGCTCATCAACATCGTCTTCGCGTGTCTCTTCCTCGGCCAGGCCCTGCCGCGCATGCGCGACCTGTGGCGGCGGGCCGGGCCGCAGCTCGCCTACGGCCAGATCGTCGCGTGGGGCCAGTACGTGGTCGGTGTCGGCCTCGTCCTGCTGCTCTTGGGACCGCTGTTCGGCGTCGGACCGATGTTCGGCGGCCTGATACCGGTCGGCTTCGAGGGCGGACACGGGACGGCGGGGGGCTTGGCCCGGACGTTCGAGGCCCAGGGCTGGCCGGAAGGCAAGGACTTGGCCCTGGCGAGCGCCACGGCGGGCGTCACCAGCGCAATCGTCGTGGGCATGGTTCTCATCAACTGGGCCGCCCGGCGGGGGTACCTGGCGCTCGGCAAGAAGCCGGCGGACCTTTCGCCGGCGGAGCGGTCCGGCGTCGTGCCGATCGAGAAGCGCCGGCCCGCGGGCATGCTGACCGTCTCGTCCGACGCCATCGGGGCCCTGACACTCCATGTCGTCGTCATCGGCCTGGCGGTCCTGATCGGCGTGCTGCTGAAGGAAGCGGCGTGGGCGGTCGAGCGGGCGGTGCATGCCGACCTGGGCGCGGCAGCCCGCGAGGAGACGACCCTGTACGTCCTCATCAAGAGCTTCCCCCTGTTTCCGCTCTGTATGCTCGGGGGGCTGGTCGTCCAGGGCTTCCTCGACCACTTCGACCGGCACAACCTGATCGACGCGGGGCTGATGAGGCGGGTGCAGAACACGGCGCTCGACTTCCTGGTGGTGGCGGCCATCGCGACGATCCGGGTCGAGGCCGTGGTCGCCCAGTTCTGGCCCTTCGCGGTCATCGTCGCGGCGGCCATCGCGTGGAACGTCTTCTGCGTGACGGTGCTGGCGCGACGGTTGCTGCCGGACGCCTGGTTCGAGCGGTCGATTGCCGAGCTCGGCCAGTCGATGGGCGTGACGGCCACCGGGCTGCTCCTGCTCAGGGCGGTCGACCCGGATTACGAAACGCCGGCGGCCGACGCGTTCGCCTCGAAACAGCTCCTGCACGAGCCGTTCATGGGGGGCGGCCTGTGGACCAGCGCGGCCATCCCGCTGCTGGCGATGTGGGGCGGTTTGCCGGTCTTCCTCATTGCCGCCGGCGCGGTCGCATTCTGGCTGGTCCTGGCTACCGGGGCGCGGTGGCTTCGGGCGCGGCGAGCCGCCGTCTGACCCACACCCCTCGCTCTCGTGCGCCGGCATTCTGGCGGCCACCTTGACCTGTGCCCCCCGCGCGCCCAAGGATAAGGGGATAGGCAACGGTTTACGCGTTCCAGCCCAAGGAGGCTTCCCATGTCCCATCCGGCGCACCTGAAGTACACGATGTCGGCCCTGCTGATCCTGGGCGGCCTGGCCCTAATGGGGGCCGCCAGCGGTCCCGGCACCAAGGCCGCGGCGCCGGCCGGCCGCTTCCCCCTGATCGGCGAGACGGCCCCGGCGTTCGACGCCGAGACGACCCAGGGTCCAATCCGGTTCCCCCAGGACTTCGAAGGGAGTTGGGTGGTGCTGTTCAGCCACCCCGCGGACTTCACGCCGGTCTGTACAACGGAGTTCATGGCCTTCGCGACGATGGAGGACCAGTTCGAAGCCATCGGGTGCCGCCTGGTGGGTCTCTCGATCGACTCGAACTACAGCCACATCGCCTGGCTCCGCACCATCCAGCGGATCGAGTACAAGGGCATGAAGGACGTCGGGGTCCGGTTCCCCGTCATCGCGGACGTGAAGATAGACGTGGCCCGGAAGTACGGGATGGTTCACCCGGCGTCGAGCGGCACGGAAACGGTGCGAGCCGTCTTCGTCATCGATCCGAAGGCGACCGTCCGCTCGGTGCTTTACTACCCGGCGTCGGCGGGGCGGAACCTGGACGAGGTGCTGCGGCTCGTGGTCGCCCTCCAGACCGGGGACGCGCACAACGTGGCCACGCCGGCGAACTGGATGCCGGGCGAGGACGTGATCGTCCCGCCACCGGGCTCGTGCGGGACGGCAGCCCAGCGGATCGCCCAGGCCGGCCGCGACTATACCTGCCACGACTGGTTCCTGTGCACCAAGCCGCTGCCGAAGGAGACGTTGAGCCTGCCACCCATGTGGCGGGACTGAGGCCGGCGCGGCAGGCCGTCAGCGTCCGAGCTTGAGCACGACGGCCCAGGCGTCGGTGCCCTCGGGCGCGGCACGGAAGGGTTTGACGCGGGCGAGGTCGGCAGCGGCCTCGCCGACACAGACGATGGTGCCCTTGCCGACGGCGACGGCGTGCGCCTCGCCGCCGGCCGGCTTCGCGGCCAGGGCCCGCTCGAAGGTCGGGCCGAGGACCCAGAAGAATGCCCCGCCGCCCTTGAAGTGGCTCCCGAGCATGCCGGGACTGACGGGCGGTTCGGCGGCGGCGCGGCCGACGACGTGGATGAGCCCGCGGGCGTCAGCCGTGACCGCGAGCGGCACCATCGTGTTGCCGTGGTCGCCGTCGGGCGTCCGCGCGAGCATCATCGTGCCGCGCTCGGTGACGCCGGTGGCGGGGTCCATGCGGCCGAGGAAGCCGATGCGGGCGCCGCCAGTATTGTAGGGGTGCTGGTACTTATCGGGCGTGACAAGGGTCACCGGCTCGTCGGGCTGGACCGAGCCGTTACGGAACATGTGGTTGCCGCCGCCGGCGGTGCCGCCGACGTAAAGTTTGCCGTCCTCGCCGAGGACGACCAAGACCCCCGCGGTCGGGGCGGTGGAGCCGAGGGCCTGAAGGGCCTCGACCGAATGGTCGTACGCCACCCATTGCCGCATGCCCTGCATGTCGTAGGCGTGGACGTAGGCGACGTGGATTTTCGGGTCGCTCCCCTTGGTGTTCGAGCCGGTCAGGAAGACGCGTCCGGCCTTGGGGTCGCAGGCGATGTCGGCGGCATGCTCGGCCTGGACCTCCCAGGAACCGACCGTGGCCCCGTCGCCGCCGAGGACGGTGACGGTCTTGCCCGCGAGGACGACCGCGCCGCCGTCGGGGCCGGGCGCGATGCGGGCACCCTCGCCGCCGACATCGCTCGTCCAGGCGTCGGTGGCGAGGCTGGCGTCGAGCTTGCGGCTGCCCTTCGGGCCGACCAGGAGCAGGTCGCCCTTGGCGTCGGTATCGCCGTCGGTCAGCGGGCCGGGCATGCGGACGACGGCCAGGACGCGGTTCGCCCCGGGCGAGAGGCGGAGCGCCACGCCATCGCCCTCCCCGCGGCGCACGCGCGGCGCGGGCGTGAAGTCGTGAGCGGCGCCGGGCGTCGTCCCGGCCAGGAGGATGGACCCGTCGCGTGAGACGGCGGCGGCGACGAAGCCGTCCTGCCCCGGGCCGCCGAACCAGGTCGAGAGAACGGGCCGGGGCCCCCGCTGGGCGTGGGCAGGGCTCGCCAGGGAAGCCATCACGGTGAGGGCGAAACAGACGCGGCGCACGGGCGGCCTCCTTCCTGCCAAGACATGACGGGACGCGCGGTCCCGGGAGTCGGCCACGGCGCGGCTACCGCTGCTCGGCGGCCCAAGCCGCCTGGCACTCAGCAATCCGCTGGATTTCGTCGTCGGTCAGACAGCCCTCGGCGGCCGCGGTGTTGTCTCGAACCTGCTCGGGCGTCTTGCCGCCCGGGATGACGACGCTGACGTCCGGCTCGGCCAGGACGTAGCGGAGGGCGGCCTGGGCCATGGTCTGGCCCTTGCGCTGGAGGAACCGGAGGTCCTGGGCCTGCTCGACGTACTGGCGGAACCGTTTGCCGCCCCAGTTGTCGGGGTGGCGGAAGTCGTCCTCGGGCAAGTCGTAGCCCGGCTCGTACTTGCCCGCGAGGGCGCCGTAGGCGAGAGGCGTGCGGATGATGACGCCGACGCCGGCCTCGGCGCAGCGTCGGAGCCAGTCACCCCGCTCCGGGTGCAGGACGCTGTACTCGAACTGGAGGCCCTTGCAGCCGCGCGCGAGGCACAGGTCCAACTCGCGCTCGTTGCTGATCGACGCCCCGTAGAAGCGGATCTTGCCGTAGCGGACGAGGTTCTCGAGGACGGCCCAGGTCTCGTCACGTTCGCACGTCTCGACGCCCGGGTTGTGGAGCTGGTAGAGGTCGATGCGCTCGCGGCCGAGGCGGTAGAGCGACCCGTCGACCATGCCCGAGATGAACTGGGGCGTCCAGTCGAGGCCGAAGGTGTCGAACGTCTCCCCGTACCACCACTTGCCGACCTTCGTGGCGACGACGGCCTCGGGGTCGTCGGCGAGGGCGCGACCGAGGAGGGACTCGCTGTGGCCGGCGCCGTATTCCTGGGCGGTGTCGAAGAACGTGGTGCCGAGGTCACGGGCGGCTCGGATGGCGGCCAGGGAGGCGGCATCGTCGACATCGCCCCACATGCGGCCGCCGACGGCCCAGGCGCCAAAGCCAATCTCGCTCACGTGCAGGCCGGTATCGCCGAAGGGGCGGTCTTTCATGGGCAGGCTTTCAGAGCGGAGGTCAGCGGAACTGCCGGCGGCCGGAAACATGGTGCTCGGGACAGGATTTGAACCTGCACGGCCGTTTTTGGGGCCACTAGCACCTCAAGCTAGCGTGTCTGCCAATTCCACCACCCGAGCACGCCGGTGCCGACACGCTGAAGAATAGGGCCCGCGGGGGGCGGTGTCAAGGCCGAGACGGCCGAGGCAACGTGAAGCCGCATTCGGCTTGCGGCGGCATGAGGCGGGCCTCTAAAATAGGGGGGGAGCGCCGCCGGCTCGCGACTCGTCCTCCGGGGAACCGCCCATGCCCGACGTCCAGGCCGCTTTCGACACCGCAGCCGCCTACTACGACATCCTCGTCGACTGGGAGCACCGGCTCCCGCACGAGGCCCCGTTCTTCCAGCGGGTCTTCGGGAGCGTCTCGGCCCGGCGGGTGCTCGACTGTGCCTGCGGGACGGGGCAGCACGCGCGGCTGTTCGCCCGGTGGGGGCTTCAGGTCGTCGGCACGGACGCCTCGCCGGCGATGATCGAGCGGGCCCGCCGCGATACCGCCGGCGGCCGCATCCGCTTCGAGGTGGCCGACTTCACGGACTTGGGCGCCGAGGCCCTGGGCGGGCCGTTCGACGCCGTCGTCTGCACGGGCAACAGCCTGCCGCTCGCGGGGTCGGCAGAGCGGGTCCGCCAGGCCGTGCGGGCCATGTACGACGCCACGACGCCGGGCGGCGTCGTGGTGCTCCACACACTCAACTACGCCCGCATCCCGGAGGGCGCGAACCAGGTGCGCGGCCCGCGGGTGCGGCAGGTGGAGGACCGGGAGATCCTGTTCCTGAAGGTCTTCCGCAAGGTCCGCCGCCTGTGCGACCTGGACCTGGTGGTCCTGGAGAAGCAGGCCGGCGCATGGTCCAAGTTCGAGTCGCACGCCCGGGCGTGGGCGGTCGAGCAGCCGGACCTGGAGCAGGCGGCCGGCGGCGTCGGCTACGTCCGGTTCCAGTGGTACGGCGGGTACGAGCCGAAGCCGTTCGACCCGGCGACCAGCAACGACCTGATCCTGGTGGCCCGCCGCGAGTAGGCCCGCCGGTTCGAGGAGGCACCGATGACCCCGGAACAGTCGCTCCGCGCCGCCGGCCATCCCCTGCCTGCCGCGCCGACGCCTGTCGGCATCTACGTGCCCGCCGTCCGCACGGGTCACCTCGTGTTCACGAGCGGCCAGTTGCCGACGCGCGACGGCACGTTGCTCGCGACCGGCCACGTCGGACGCGAGGTAGACGTGGAGACGGCCCAGGCGTGCGCGCGGCAAGCGGTGCTGAACGCGTTGGCCGTGGTGGCGGCCGAGATCGGCGGCCTGAGCTTCGTGGCGCGGGTGGTCCGCCTGACAGGACACGTGGCGAGCGCGCCGGGCTTCACGGGGCAAGCGACGGTGATGAACGCCGCCAGCGACCTCCTGGGCACGGCCTTCGGCGAGGTCGGCCGCCACAGCCGCGCGGCGCTGGGTGCGGCCGAGCTGCCTCTCGGGGCGCCGGTCGAGTTGGAGTTGGTCGTCGAAGTGCACCCCGGATAGCCGCCCGGCGCGTCTCCTGATGCACGCCTTGCCCGCCGCGCGGCGCGGGTGTATGATGCCGTTCTTCGCTACCCCCGGTACGGACGTAGAACGGCCATGGCACGCAGCCTCACGCGGAAGATTCTCGAAGCGCACCTCGTCGAGGGCACCCTCGCGCCCGGCGAGTCCATCGGCATCCGCATCGATCAGACTCTGACGCAGGACATCACCGGCACCCTGGCCATGATGGAGTACGAGGCCATGGGCGCGCCGCCGCCCGCGACCGAGGTCAGCGTCAACTACGTCGACCACAACATGATGCAGCTCGGGTTCGAGAACGCCGACGACCACGCGTTCCTGCGGACCTTCTCGGCCAAACACGGGATGCGGTTCTCGAAGCCGGGCAACGGCATCTGCCACCAGGTCCACCTGGAACGGTTCGGCGGCCCCGGCAAGACGCTGCTCGGGGCCGACAGCCACACGCCGACGGGCGGCGGCATCGGGATGATCGCGATCGGCGCGGGCGGCTTGGACGTCGCCTGTGCGATCGCCGGGCGGCCGTTCCGCCTGGTCTGTCCGAAGGTGCTGCGCGTCGAACTCACAGGCCGGCTCCAGCCGTTCGTCTCGGCCAAGGATGTCATCCTGACGCTGCTGGAGACGCTGACCACGAAGGGCAACGTCGGCTGGGTCGTCGAGTACGGCGGCCCCGGCGTCCGTGCCCTCACGGTGCCCGAGCGGGCCACCATCACCAACATGGGCGCCGAACTGGGCGTCACGACGAGCCTCTTCCCCTCCGATGAGATCACCCGCGACTTCCTCGTCCTCCAGGAGCGCGAAGACGCATGGCAGCCCTTGGCCGCCGACGAGGGGGCCGCGTACGACCGGACGATCGCGTTGGACCTCGGGTCGGTCGAGCCGATGGTGGCCTGCCCGCACTCGCCGGACAACGTAAAGCGCGTCCGGGATCTGGCCGGCCTGGCCGTCCACCAGGTCTGCATCGGCTCGTGCACCAACTCCAGCTACCGCGACCTCGTGACGTGCGCGGCCCTGCTGAAGGGCCGCAAGGTGGCGGCCGCGCTTGACCTCGTGATCGCGCCCGGGTCGCGCCAGGTGCTCGAGAGCGTCGCGCGGGACGGGGCGCTCGTGGACCTTCTCTCAGCGGGGGCGCGGGTGGACGAGGCGGCGTGCGGGTTCTGCATCGGGGCCGCCCAGGCGCCGCAGACGAACGCCGTCAGCGTCCGCACGAACAACCGGAACTTTGAGGGCCGCAGCGGAACGAAGTCCGCCGGCGTCTACCTTGTGAGTCCCGAGACGGCCGTCGCGTGCGCCTTGACAGGTTCTTTCACCGACCCGCGCGATCTCGACATCCCCTATCCCGAGGTGGACAAGCCCGCGCGGCTCGTGATCGACGATTCGATGATCCTGGAGCCGGCCGAGGACCCCGAGGGCGTCGAGGTGCTCCGGGGGCCGAACATCGTGCCCCCGCCGCCCATGGAGGCCCTGCTCGACCGGCTGGAGGGCGAGGTGGGCCTCAAGGTCGGCGACAAGATCACCACCGACCACATCATGCCGGCGGGGCGGCTGGCGATCTATCGCTCGAACGTGCCGACCTACGCCTCGTACGTCTTCCACAAGGTGGACGAGGGCTTCGCCCAGCGTGCGGCCGAAGCCCGCAACGCCGGGCGCGCAACGCTCATCGTGGGCGGCGACTCCTACGGCCAAGGCTCCAGCCGCGAACATGCCGCCCTCTGCCCGCGGTTCCTGGGCGTGCGGGCGGTACTGGCGAAGGCCCTCGAGCGCATCCATCAGGCGAACCTTGTCAACTTCGGCATCCTGCCGCTGGTCTTCGCCAATCCCGCCGACTACGACGGCGTCGACCAAGGCGACGAGGTAGCGATGGCCGACCTGCGCGAGGCCGTGGAGGCGGGCGGGGCCATCGTGATCCGCAACGTTACGAAGGGAACCGAGGTCGAAGCCCGGCTTGTGGCGTCGCAGCGCCAGCGTGCGGCCCTCCTGGCAGGCGGCGTGCTGAATCAGGTGGCGGCCGAGACGGCCGAGGCCTAAGCGGTCACACCCTACAGCGCATGAAGAACCTCCCGGGCGTAGGGACCCGGGAGGCCGTCTGCAACGGTACGCCGCCCCCGTGTGGGCGCACTCAGCAGAGCGCCAGGTACGTCATGACCGCCAGGAACAGGAGTTTCAGTCGCCGCGTCATGCCACTCACCTCGGCCCTCGAAGGCCGTCTCTCACCTGCTGCACCCGTACTATACGGGTAAATGAGGCCGAAGCAAATCGCTGTGAACCTGGGCAAGATGGGAGGCTTGGGCACCCCAAGAAGCGGGGCTGGGGGCGGCTTCAGGCCACCGCGAGGCCCCTATCTTGACGTTCACGGCCGTCGGGGAGGCGCTGATGCGTGTCCCGGCCGTCAGCGCGCTTTTCGCCGTTACCCGGTGGACAACGGGGGGCTCAGGCGTATAATGCGGCGACTGCGGCCCCCCCGGTCCGCGTGGCCGGGCTGCCGCCCATGGAGGCTACCGATGAACGAGAAGGTCCAAGCCGTCATCGAAGAGATCCGCCCGATGCTCCAGGCCGACGGCGGAGATATCGAGTTGGTCTCGGTCGAGGACGACGGGGTGGTGAAGGTTCGCCTGCAAGGCGCCTGCGCCTGTTGCCCCGGGGCTCAGATGACGCTCAAGATGGCCGTCGAGCGCCGCCTGAAGGCCCAGGTCCCCGAGGTCGATCACGTGGAGAACGTGGCCTAGCGCGGCCACCCGAGGTCCGAGTCTGAAAGGAGCTACTCGTGGCGTACAAGATCAGTGACGATTGCGTGTCGTGCGGCACGTGCGAGCCGGAATGCCCCGTCGAGGCGATCAGTGAAGGCGACGGCCAGTACGTGATCGACGCGGCCAAGTGCACGGACTGCGGCACGTGCGCCGAGGTGTGCCCCGTGGACGCCATCAGCCAGGGCTGACGGCTCCTCCGGGACATGCATGCGTAACGGGGCTGCCCGCCGGTCGGCAGGCAGCCCTTCCTTTCGCGCGGCCGGGCGTTCGCCGCGCCGTATCCCCCTTGGAGACCCGCCATCGACACGGCCGCCTACTCGCGTGCCCTGGACGCCCTTCGCCAAGCCAACCGCCTCGTCCTGACAACGCATGTGCACCCCGACGGGGACGGCCTCGGCAGCCTGGGCGCCCTGCGGCGATGGCTGGAAGCCGAAGGCAAGACGGTTGAGACGGTCCTGCCGACGCCCGCACCCGAAGAGTTCCTGCCGTACCTGCCCGACGACGTCCACGTGGCGGGGAGGGACATCGACGTGGCGGCCCTGCCCCGACCCGATCTCGTGGTCGTGGCTGACACGGCCGCCTGGGACCAGCTCGAAGGGGTCGAGGGCCTGCTCGCCGACGGGGGCGCCCCGGTGCTGGCGATCGACCATCATCGGACGCGTGACCCGCTGGCGGACCTGTGGCTCGTGGACGAGAATGTGGCAGCGTGCGTGCAGATCGTCCGGCGCCTGCTGGCCGAGGCGGACGCGCCGCTCGATCGGGCCACCGCGACGGACCTGTTCATCGGCTTGGTCGCCGATACGGGCTGGTTCCGGCTGCCGAACGCCGGGCCGGCGGTATACCGTCTGGCGGCCGAACTGGTCGAGGCGGGCGCCGAGCCGCACCGTCTATACGAACAGTTGCACCAGGGCGAGGACCTGTCGAAGCTGCGCCTGGCGGGCCTGGCACTGCAGACGATCGACCTGGTCGAGGACGGCCGGGTGGCGGTCATGCGGATCAGCCAGGACCTCTTCCGTCGCGCGGGTACGCCCACGACGGGGACGGGCGGCCTGGTGAATGAATGCCTGCGGATTCGTGGCGTCAAAGTAGGCGTCCTGCTCGTAGAAGAGAGTGGCGGCGACGTGCGGGTCAGCCTCCGGTGCCGCTACGGTCTGAGCATCCTGCCGGTGGCCGAACGGTTCGGCGGCGGCGGACACCGCCGGGCGGCCGGGTTCCGGCTGGAGGCGGCGCTGGCGGAAGCCGAGGGCGTCGTCCTGGAAGCGGTCCGGGAGGTGCTGGACGCTCCCGGCACACCGCACCAGGGCTGACTAAGCCCTTGCGTTGGCCACACCCGCCTGCTACGCTCCCCGGTCTGAACCTGGGACCGGAAGCACACGGAGACGGGCATGTACGCGATTATCGACGACAGCGGGCGCCAGATGCGGGTCGAAGAGGGCCAGACCCTTCAGGTCGATCTGCGCGGCGGCGAGCCGGGCAGCACGGTGACGTTTGATCGGGTGCTGCTGGTGGGCGACGACGACGGTGTCCGCGTCGGCAAGCCGAACCTCGACGGGGCGACCGTCACCGCCGAGGTGCTTGGCCCGGCCAAGGGCCCGAAGCTGGAGGTGGTCCAGGTGCGTCGCCGCAAGAACTCGCGGCGGCATATCGGGCACAGGCAGCATTACCTGACGGTTCGCGTGACCGGCATCGACGCCTGAGCCGCGCCGCGACCGGTCGCGCAGAACGCGATGACAGTGGCCCAGAGCCGGCCGAAGGTCGGCCCGGAAAGGAACGCCATGAACGCGATGCGCCCCTGCCGCCAGGGAGCGGCCCTTTTGGTCGCCCTGTTCCTCGTGCCCGCGCTGCCGATGGCGGCGGTGCGTGCGGAGGAGAGCAACGACGAGGCCTCGAACCCGCGCCTGGACGCCATGCGCATCCGCTTTGAGAAGCAGATGGCGGCCGTCGAGGAGCAGCTCAAGGAGGTCCAGCAGGCCGAGTTCAAGCTGAACATGCAGATCCTCAAGGCCCAGGCCAAGGCCATCGGAGACATCAAGGAACGGAAGAACCTGGAGAAGAGCTTCCGCGAGGGCAAGCTCAAAGAAGGCATGAGCGAGTACCGGCAGGTCATCGAACTCTGCGCCAAGCAACTGCAGGCCCACGCCACGCGGTACCAGCGCGTGGAGCGGGCCGTCCAGGACCTGTCCCGCGACCTGGAGCGCCTGCCCGAGGGCGACGGCTACCAGGCCCGGTACGACCACCTGGCCGACCGCGTCGGCAAGTACCACCGGGGCATCTACGTCCGCATCGGTGACTTCTACAGGGGCATCGCCGAGTACCGCAGCGCCCTGGCCGCCTACCAGCGGGCGGTCCTCCTCATCCCCGAGGACCAGCGGACCGCCAAGGAGCATGAGAGCCTCCTCGGCAGCATGAAGGAGTGCCAGAATCACCTGTCGCCGAAAAAGGACGACGACAAAAAGGACAACGACAAGAAGGACAACAATCGGAACGGCGGCGGGAACAACGATAAGGGCGGCTGGAAGGCCGACCCCGCGAAGGGCGACTTCTGGAAACCCTAGCGCGGCCAACCGGCCGGCTCTGATTCATCCGAACCGCCCTGCCCCGGTCGCGGGCAGGCGGCCAACACCTCGATGACCTCGTCCGGCGACGTGATGCCGGCGCGAACCTTGTTCACCCCGTCCTGCCAGAGTGTCGGGCATCCGTCGTGCGCCAGGGCGTCGCGCAGCATGTCCTCGTCGGCGCCACCTGACAGCGCCGCCGCCACGTTGCCCGTGTTGGGCACAAGCTCAAACAGGCCGATGCGTCCGCGGAAGCCGGTGCGGCGGCAGGCGGGGCAGCCGCGGCCCTTGACGAAGCGGCCGTCCCCGCCGAAGGTTTCGACAAGGCGGCTCTTCTGGCGTCCCGACGGCTCGTAGCTGCTCTGGCAGTCCGGGCACACCGTGCGGACGAGGCGCTGGGCCAGCACGCCCCTCAGATGGCGCGCCACAGCGTCCGGCGGCAGGAGGTGCCGCAGGCCCGCCATGGCTTCGGCGGCGTCGGCGGCGGGCACATGCATGAGGACGAAGCACCCGTCCCGGACCGCACGGGCCAGCATTGCGCCAGTGCCGGGATCGGCGGTCCCGTCAAGCATGAGCACGTCCGGACGCTGGGCCAGAATGGCCTCCACCGCCGCCGCGGGGTTCGGCGCGCCGAGGGTTGCCGGCGAGAACTGATTCACGCCGGAGAGCGGGAAGGCGATCGCCGCCTCGCACGTACACACGTTCAGCCGCGCCGGATCCAGGTCGAGCACCGTCCCGTAGAGGGTGGTCGTGGTGCCCGCCTCGCGGGGACCGGCCACGACCACGAGCCCGCGCGTGGCGTGGACGAGGTGCCGATAGGCGTCGAGGAGCTTGAAGTCGGCGCCGAGCTTCTCGAGGTTGCGATGGGCCTCGTCCTCGCGGACCAAGCGGATGACGGTGCGCGGCCCGTACGCCCCATGGAGGGAAAGCATGTGGAGCTGGACGGCATGCTCCTGGACCCGGACGGGGGCGTCGATCGGCCGGCCCCAGGGCATCTCGTCGGCATCGACACCCATGAGCTCGCGAAGGGCCGCCGTCAGGCCGGTTGCGACGCGCATCGGAGGGCGCATGACGACGTGCAGCACGCCGTCGATGCGGAAGCGGACACGGAGAACCTTCTCCTCGGGTTCCAGGTGAATGGCCGAGGCCCCGCTCCGGACGGCTTCGCGCAGCAACAGGCGGGCGACCTTGACGGGTGGCCAGTTGCCGTAGGCCGAATCGTAGTCCTCGGGCTGGAGTAGTTCGTCGGTGACGGCGAACTCGGCTTCGCCTTGGGTGGCGCGGGGCGCCTCGTCGGTCCGGGTCTGCTCGAGCATCTCGTAGATGTTGTCTCCCGTGGCGGCCGCCACTTGGACGTTCGTGCCAGCCACACGAGCGATCTCGTCCACCAGGAAGACATTGGCGGGCTCGGAGACGGCTACCGTCAGGGTGTCGCGAATCTTGAAGAGCGGAAGAACGCCGTGCTTTTGGATGAAGGACTCCGGCAGAACGCTACGGACGGCCGGATCGACCAGCACCGGGGTCAGCCGTGCGAACGGCACACCGCACGCCTCGGCCACGGCCGCCAGCACCTGGTCGTCGGTGGCGTAGTCGAGGTCGATGAGGATTTCGCCGAGGAGCCGTTCCTGCTGGCCGTCGCGCTGGATGCCGAGCGCGTGCTGCAGTTGCTCCGGGGTGATGACCTCGTGGGCCACCAGCAGGTCGCCCAGCCGGACGCGGGCCGAGCTGGATGTCGTGGGCGGCATACCAGGACCCTCAGGCGAACTGGCTCACGGCTTCCGGAACGCCGTCGAAGACCTCGAACTTCCGGTCGAACCGCACGAGCCGGAAGATGGTGCAGCAGGTGCCACGGAGGCCGGCGATCTTGACCACCCCGCCCACGGCCTCCACCTGTTCCTGGAGCCAGAGGAGGTCCTCGAGGCCCCGGCTGTCCAGCCGTGTGCAGTGGCTTCCGTCCAGGACGAACCAGCGGCGGCCGGCCTGGATCTGGTCGGTGACGCGGGCCCGAAAGGCCTCGCTCTCCCGCCGGTCGAGGGCCGGGTCCACGGTGAGGACCGTCAGGTTGCCGAAAACGTCCGCGACCGTCGGCATGGCACCTCTCACGCACGGACCAAGTCGGCGTCGACCTGGGCTGGCTGGCTGGTGACCTGACCCATGAGCCGTTCGACGTCGAGCGCCAGGAGGGCGTCGGCGGCGCGGGCATCGAACTGGCGGCCCACGTTGCGCTCAATCTCGCACCGCACCTTCTCCATCGGGAGCCTCGGCCGGTACGGGCGGTTGCTGGTCATCGCGTCGAAGGCGTCGGCAAGGCCGGTGATCCGCGCCAGTAGCGGGATCTCCTCGCCGCGCAGCCCGTCCGGATAGCCGGTCCCGTCCATCCGCTCGTGGTGGTGCCGGACGGCGTCCCGGATCGGCTCGAGCCGCTTGACGCCCTTCAGGATGCGGTAGCCCACGGCCGGGTGACGCTTGATGACGTCATACTCGGCGTCGGTCAGACGGGCCGGTTTCTGGAGGATGGCCTCGGGCGTGCCGATCTTGCCAATATCGTGCAGCAGGCCCGCCAGGTAGGCCCACTCGACCTCCCGGTCCGTCAGGCCCAGGAGCCGCGCGGTCTCGCGGCTGAGCAGGGCGACGCGCTCGCTGTGGCCGCACGTGTATGGGTCCTTCGCGTCGATGCTCGAGACAAGGGCCCGGACCAGTTCGAGCATCAGGGCCTGCAGGTCAGTGTAGAGCCGGTGGTTTTCCAGGAACATGCCGACGGAGTTGGCGACCGACCGGACGAGCTTGGCGTCCGGGCTGCCGAACTCGAGGCCGTTTCGGTTGATCGCCACCAAGGCGCCTCGCCGGCGCCGGCCCATCGGCAGCGGCGCCAGGACGACACGCTCCACGCCAGGGGCCATGGCCTCCAAGGCGGGGTCGTCCGCACAGTGGTTGTTGATGACCACGGTCCGTTCGTGGCCGAGGTCCCCGAGCAGCCGCTCGACAAGGGCCGGCAGCTCGGGCTTTGCGATCGGCAAGGCGCCGACCGCCACGATGCGCCGGGGCTCCTCGTCGCCGGGGGGCAGGTAGGCGGCCACGCCGACGGCGTCGACGGTCTCGACGAGCTCGCGGCAGGCGCGGCGAAGGAGTTCCGGGGCAGACTGGGTGACCGTGAGGACTTCGCCGAGGTTGTGGAGGAGGGTGAGTTCCTCGAAGTTCTGGGTCAGGGCCTCCGAGAGCGCCTCCGCCTCGCCGCGGGCATCGAGGCCATCGACCTGGGCCTGCACCGCCGCTGCCACCGCCACGAGGAGCTGGCGGCCGACGTCCGCCTCAGAGGCCGTCACCTCGGCGGCGCCGACCAGGACGAGGCGGCCGCGGAGCCGGACCGGCCAGGCGGCCGCGACGCGGCCATCGCCGGTCTCGACCTGCTCCTCTTCGGACGCCCACGCCGCTCCGGCGAGCGCGAGCACGTGCGGCGGCGCCCCCCCGGCCGGCTGGGCGATCACCTCGTCGCCGCGCACCAGTACCAGCGGCACCCGGGCACGGTCGCGGATCAGGCCCGCCAGCGTCACCAGCGCCTGCCGTTCGGTCACCGGTAGGGGACGGCTGAGTTGACCGGTCATGGCACTCCCCTTCGGGTCACGGATGTCACGTCGAAGCGGTCTGGGCCAAGGCCGCCTGCACGACCGCCAGGAGTTCCCGCGGGCTGAACGGCTTCGTCATGATCCGCCGTATGGGCAGACGTTCGACCACGCTTGGGTCGACCTCGAACCCCTTGGCGGTCAACAGGACCGCCGGCACGGGCGTCTCGAGTTCGGCAGCCAACCGGGCACAGACCTCCAAGCCGCTGAGGCCCGGCATCTGGAGGTCGGTAACCAGGAAATCTGGCGGCGACGCGACGGCCCGTTCATAGGCCTCCTGGCCGTCGCGGGCAACCTCGACGTCGTAGCCGGCGTTCTCGAGTTTCTTGGCGACGACGCGGGCGATCGGCGCCTCGTCGTCGGCCACCAGAATGCGGGGCATGTCCGCTCCTTCCCTATCGCACGGCCGGCAACCCGAGGCGGAACGTCGTACCCCGGTCCACCTGGCTCTCCACGGCCACCCAGCCACCGTGGATGTGTTCGATAACGTGCTTGACCAGAGGCAGGCCCAGCCCGGTCCCCGGGGCGGCCTGGCCGCTGTGACGGGCACGGTAGAACTTCTCGAAGACCTTCTCGACCTCTTCGGGCGGGATGCCGTGGCCCGTGTCGGCAACCTCGACCACCACGGCCCCGTCCTTCAGGTAGGTGGCGACGCGGATGCGTCCGCCCTCCGGGGTGTACTTGACGGCGTTGGAGGCCACATTCAGCACCGACTGGTACAGCATGTCGCGGTCGGCGTGCACGCGGAAGAAGACGGGCGCCAGGTCAACCGCGAGGTCGATCCCCTTGCGCGACGCCTGCGGCGAGATCACGTCCGCCACGTCGCTCAGCACCTCGGTCACCGCCAAGTCCGCCTTATTGACCGGGACGAGGCCGGACTCCAGGCGGCTGAGATTGAGGATGTTCTCGATGAGGCGGTTCAGGCGGTCGGTCTCGCCGGCGATGGTGCTCAGGTATTCGCGGGCTTCGGCTTCGTTCTCGACCTCGCCGTCCTGGAGCATCTCGACGTAGGCCCGAATGCTTGCCAGCGGGGCCTTCAACTCGTGCGACACGTTCGAGACGAAGTCGCTCTTCATGCGCGCGATCTCCTTCTCGCGCGTCACGTCGTGCAGGACGGCCACCACGCCGCTGATCCGGTCGCGGGCACGGCCCTCGAGGACGGCACTCAGGATGACGCGGTAGGTGCGCGGCCGGTCGCCGGCGGCGGAGGTCCACTCGGCGGTGCGGTGGGGGGAGTGGACCCCCTCGTCGCGCATCCCGGTCAGCAGGGCCAGGAACTCCGCGTCCTCGATGAACTCCTCGACGGGGCGCCTCTCGGCCGCGTCGAACGTAAAGTCGAAAATCCCCTCGGCCGCGGCATTCGCCAAAACCAGGTCGCCGAACGCGTCGGTCACGATGACGCCGTCGCTGATGGCCTTGATGACGGCCTCGATGTGCCGCTTCTCAGCCTGGAGCACCTTCATCTTGATCTGGCGTTCCTTGACGGCCATCCGGGACTGCTCGACCTCGTCCTTGACGAAGCGGAGATAGCGGTTGACGGCGTGCCCGAGGCGGCCGAGGGCGTCGGACTCGTTGTC
This sequence comes from uncultured Anaerolineales bacterium, assembly GCA_964397995.1. Lineage (GTDB taxonomy): Bacteria > Planctomycetota > Phycisphaerae > FEN-1346 > FEN-1346 > CAYNLG01. Next base: position 20,790 of record CAYNLG010000010.1, on the reverse strand, counting down.
GCTGATCATCAGGCCCATGCGACCGCGATCGACCATCGTGTTCAGATGGACCGCGACCGAGTCGATCCGCTCCTTCTGCAGCCGCGCCAGCAGCACCCCGCCGATGATCCCCAGCACACACAGCGTCAGGCCGCACGCCAGCACCATCGTCTTGACGAGGGGCGGCTGGCTCCCCTCGGCGAACGGGTCCATCAGGAGGTGCAGGCCCGCCCCCACCCCGAGAAACAGCAGGATGACGACGGCGGCGCGACGCAGTTCGATCATGGGGCGTCGCCTCCGGCATCCGGCGGCGCCGCGGCCTGAGCGCGGGCAAGCAGCGCCTCGGCCACCGCCCGCTGCTCGAAGGTCGGATCGCCCAGGGCCCGCCGCAGGTGCGGTACGGCCTCGGCCGCGCGGCCCGCACTTACCAGGGCATAGCCCATGAGGGCGTTGGCATCGCCCTGGGCCGGTTCGCGGTCCAGGACCGTCTCCAACCGGGCAACGGCCTGGTCACTCCGGCCGCCCGCCACGTCGAGGTGGGCCAAGGCCAACGTCGCGCCCAGACAACCGGGGTCGACCTCGAGGGCCTGTTCGTAGTGGGCACGGGCATCCTCCGGCCGACGCCGCGCCAGGGCACAGTCGCCGCGCATCTGGGAAAGCCACGCGGCGTTATCGGCGTCCCCGAGCCGTGAGAGGGCGGCCAGTTCGGTCTCGGCCCCGGCGTAGTCGCCGCTGAAGTAGAGGACCGTCGCCAGACCGGCCACGTACGCCGGGTCGTTCGGATCGAGACGCCGTGCCGTCCGGTACGCCGCGGCCGCCTCGCGATGCCGCCCGGTCAGAGCCAGCACGTCGCCGTAGCCGGCATGGAGGTCAGGCCGGCCGGGGAGACGCCCGACCGCCTCCTCCAGAAATGCCACGGCCTCATCACGTCGGCCCTCGGAGACGAGGAGTTCGGAGACGGCCAGGGCATAGGCCGCCCGCTTCGGATCCAGGGCCGCGGCCTCGCGGTAGCCGGCAAGGGCCTTGTCGCGGTGTCCCAGCGTCTGCTCGACGGTCCCGAGAACGTAGTGCCCCTCGGCGTATTCGGGATCGACGGACCGGGCCGTCTGGGCATACTCGCGGGCCCGCTCCAGGTCGCCGTCCTCGGCCGTCAGCCTTGCAGCCAATACGTACAAGGGGGCATAGGCCAACTGCTCGTTGAGGGCCTCCGCGATATGCTGCCGGGCCTTCTTCATCTCACCCCGCCTGAAGCACCCTTCCGCCAAGCGGACGACGATCTCCGCCCGGTTCTTCTGCCAGCGCTCGTTGGCCTCGGCACGTTTCTCGTCCATGAAGGAGGTACAGCCGGCCGCCGCGGCCAGACAGGCCGCGCACGCGACAAGGAGCAGACCCTTAGTCCACCACATCGGTCACCTCCTCCGCTTCGATCTCGCCAATGTACCGGCCGGGTGCGTCGGCGCCGCCGTCGAACGGCTCGCCCACGGCCTCCCCGGTCGCTTCGGCGTCCGGCGCCGCGGGCGGTTGGGGCTCGGTCTCGATGGTAGCGGGCTTTTCGAAGGCGGGGGCCAGGCCGTGCTCCGGCAACGGCTCGCCGGGCATTCCGTGCCTGGGCAGGGAGTCTTCGTCACAGGGCCTCGGCCGCCCGATGACCACGTCGCACCCGCCCGTGCGCCACTCGACCGCGGGATGCGTATGGCCCAGCAGGCCGACGGAGTTCATGTGGAGTTGGATGCTGTCCCAGAGGGTCCAGTGACGCGGCAGTTCGGCCTTGCCGGTTCGCTCGATGATCAGGCGGTCCTTGAGCCGCAGCGCCGCCATGTTGTTCGGGGCCACGTTCAGGGCCAGGTTTGCGTTCCACCACGCCCCGTCCAGGTCCCCCCGCTTGCCCGTCTCCTGGTACCGTTCCCAGGCGGCCTCGGCCTCCTGGAGGTAGCCGACCGTCATCCGCTCGCGAGTGAACACGGAGAAGCCTTCCCGCAGACCGAAGCCGCGGCGGCTGATGTCGTCCTTGAGCTGACGCCCCATCGCGTAGGCCTGGTCCTCCTGGATGATATGGGGGGTCAGCAGGACGATGTACTCGCGCCGTTCGGTGTCTTCGCCGTGTGACCGGAACAGCGGGCCGACGAGTGGCAGGTTGTGCAGGAAGGGTACGCCGGTCTTCGTGGAGGTGACGTTCTCGTCAAACAAGCCGCCGATAACGATCGTCTCGCCGTCGCGGACCATGACGTTGCAGGTGACCTCGGCCGTCGTCTCCTGGGGCAGCGGATTGTCGGCGGGCCCCGTCAGGACCGCGGAGGACACCTCGGGGTGGACCTCCATGCGGATGTAGCCGTCGTCGCTGATGTACGGCCTGAAGATTAACTGTGTGCCCGTGTCGAGGAACTCGACCGTTTCGATCGCGGTCGTCTCGGTCACCTGCGTGGTCCGGTACCCGAGCCGGTCGCCGACGATAACCTCGGCCCGCTGCTTGTTCAGGGCGAGCACCTTCGGGTTGCTGATGACGTTGGCGTCGGTGACTTCTTCGACGGCCTGGATGAAGACCGAGACGTTGTTGGTCATGATGCCGATGTTCAGGCCGTCACCGGGGGTGGCGAAGCCGCGCGTGTACGTGGTGCCCCAGGGCTGCAGGCTGGCCCGGGCGGTCTCGGAGATGTCGCCCATCACGGTGGTGGGGTCGGTTGACGGCGAAGCCGGCGCCGGCGGCGCCAGGGCCTGGAGGTCGCGAAAATTGACACCGGCCAGCGTGTTGAAATTGATGCCGAGGCTGGTGTTGTCGGTCAACTCGACCTGGAGGATGGTCGCCTCGATCAGGACCTGGCGCGGCCGCCGGTCCATCTTCTCGAGGATGGCCGCCACCTTCTCGTGGTTCTCGGGGAAGTCACGGACGACAACGGCGTCGGCCAGTCCGTAACTGTTGCCGCCGACCTCCTCGCCCCCGGAGGCGATGCCGCTTTCGGCGGGCGACGTCTCGGCCACCACGGCCAATTCCGACAGGGCCGGTTGGATCAGCTTGATCGCGTCCTCGGCCGTCAGGTAGTTCAGGTGATAGACCTCGGTGACAAGCCGGTCCTCGTCCATCCGGAGCTGTTTCAACTCCTCCGGCGTGTGGACGTAAATGAAGTCGCCCTCGCGGACCCAGCGGAGGTTGTTCGCCCGGGCCAGGGCGTCCAGGGCCTCCGCCAGCGTCACGTTGTACAGGTCGGCCGTCACCTTGCCGGTGACCTGCTTGCTGGCCACGATGTTGATCTCCTGGAGCCGGGAGATCAGCTCCAGCACCTTGACCAGGTCCTCGTTCTTGGCGTGTATCTCGATGCCCCCCTCGTCGGAGAGGACGGTCGTGAGAGGCGGCGCCGTGTCCTCTGGCCGGACCTCAAGCGCCTCGGCGGCGTCCTGCTCCGGGGCATCGACCTCCAGGGGGTCATCTCCGCCGCCGGGGTCGAACAGTCCCGCACCTCCGGCCGCACCGGCCGCGCGGGCCGGGGGGGTCAACATCAGCAGAAGCGCTCCCGCGACGGCGAGCAGCACGACGCCGCGCCGGTAGGGGTCAGCGCAGTGGCAGGCTTTCATGAACCCTCTCCCTATTCGACCCGCAACAAACAGGTCACGCCTGATTGCCGCAGGGTCACCCTCCCCGTTCGTATCTCGAGAATGGCCATGCCGGCCACCTCGTCACCTTCCCGGTAGCGTCGTCCGTCGATGACCGCCCAACGTCCGCCCGCGTCGGTCTCGACGGTCATGTCCAGCCTCAACCCGCGAGCCCGCTCCATGACGGCCAAGGTCGTGGTGGCCGCCTCGCCGCACGGGTCGCCAGCCCGGTCGGCAACCGCACAGGAGGCCACCCCCGCCTCGGCCGGCCAACATGGCGGTGGGCCGGCCTGCGCCGTGGCGAACGGATCGCGGCGGATCGCCTTGGCGGCGGCCGCCGGCGGGGCCAGAGCGTCCATCAGGTCGTCCGTGGGCTCGCACAGGCGACGCGCGTCAAACCGCAGCGCCGGAAACGGCACCACGGCGGCGTCTGCCCGCTGCCGCAGCCACGGTTGCACCAAGGCCAAGGCCCATGCCCCCAGCGCTGCCAGGATCAACACCACCGTTACGGTGACGCGGACCGGCCGGCCATGTCCCCCCGCCCACCAGCCGCGCGGCCGGCTTACCAGCCATGCCACGACCCCGCTGATGGGTCCGGGGGCGCGGGGCGTCGTCTCCGTGCCATCCGTCGAACGCGTCACGTGCCGGGGCCTTCCGCGGCGTCGGCGCGCGGTCCGGTCTCCTCCGCCCCGCCATCGGGCAGGAAGTAGGCCAGAACCTCCGCTTCGGCCGTCACTGTACCGTCGGGTTCTCTCTGGACTTGTGTTCGGCGAAATCGGCACAGCCGCTCCAGCCGTTCGACCGAGGCCAGGCACCGGTACACCGCCGGGAACGGCCCGGCCGCACGAAGGCGGAGGGGCACGGCCGGCGCCGGGCCATCGGTGCGGGAGGCCGCCTGCTCGACGTCGTAGCGTACGGCGGGCTCCGCCTCGAAACAGGCCGACACGGCCTGGAGCAGGACTGCCACCTCCGGGTCGGCCGGGAGGCGCCGGTCGAGCGTCCCCTGGGCCTTGCGCAACTCGGGAATCCGGGCCGTCATGTACAGGCCCGTCTGGCTCGTCATCAGCTTCCGCTCGACACGCTCCCGCTCCTGCTTCACGGCCGAGCCCAGCACGTGCAGCCGGCGCTGCTTGGGCCAGAAGACAAGCAGGACGAACGAGCCGGCCATGATCGAGCCCAGGACCAGGATCAGGAGTTGGTGCCGGTCGATCGCAAGCGGGGGCCGCTTGGGGGCAGGCGGAGGCGGCGCCGGGGTGCCGGGCGAAGTGGTCACGGGACCTCCTCCGGCTCGCCTTTTCGGGCCACCGCATCTGCCGCCGGCATCGCGGTGGCTTCTATCAGGAAGACCCGCCGAGGGCCGCCCCCGGCCGTGTCGGCATGCGACTCGCGCAGGACCGCACCGACGAGATAAGGGGAGGCCTCGATAGCCCCCAGAACGCGACCCACGTCAGCGTGGCCGCTGCCCCAGCCCCAGAGGCGCACCACGGCGCCCGGGCCCTCCTCGTGCCGAGTCACCGTCAATCGGGTCAGCCCTGTGGCGTCCGACAGGCGTTCGACCACGTCGGCCAGCACATCGCTCGTGGCGACACCGTCGGCAGCGTCGCGAAGGGCCGCCAGGCGGGCACTGAACCGGCGGACCTCGGCCTGCAGGCGTTCCACTTTCACCACGTCCTGAGACGCGGTCGAGTCCAGTCCCCGGATACCACGCAGCTTCGCCTCGGCGTCGCGCACGCACAGGCCCATCTGGAGGCTCCACAGGACCATCGCCAACCCCATGGCCACCAGGAGCCAGGACCGCAGGAATCCCAGGCGACGGGCGAACCGCGCCCGGAGGTAGTCCGGAGGCAGGAACTCCAGCTCACGCACGCTGATTCCCTCTCCCTGATGCCCTCTCAGGCACACGCCTGGAGGGGTTCGGCCAGGCTCAGGCCTTTCAGCGACAAGCCCAGAGCCACCGTCCACTCGCTCGTCGCCCCGCGGCGGTCCACGCCCGGGCCGACGCGTCCCACTTCGATCCCAGCCAGCGGCTCCGCCACCGTGGGCTGAACGTCCAGGCGGGCGGCCAACGTCTGCGGCACCGTGGGGTCGTGGGCCTCGCCGCCGCTGAAGATGATCTCACCGGGCAGCGGCCCGCCGAACGACACGCTGTGGTACCGAAGACACAGGCCGATCTCGGCGGCAAGGTCCTCCAGGTGTGGCCGCACGGCGTCCGCCACGGCCCGGCGGACGGGCTCCTGGGGATCGTCCCGGTCGAGGCGTTTCGCCAGCCGCCGCCGCAACGCCTGGGCTTCGGTCGCCGCCAACTCGAGCCGCTCGGCCACCGCGCGATTCAACAGTGTGCCGCCGATCGGGATCGTCTTGACGAACACGATGTCGCGGCCCCGAGCCAGGACGACTTGCGTCCGCGCCCCGAGGTCGACGATGGCCGTCACGACGTCCCGGTCCTCTTCGCGGCGGCGGTACCGCTCGAACGTCCGCCACAAGGCGCACGGCGACGCGTCCACGCTCACCACGTGCAGGCCGGCTTCGGCGGCCATGTGGACGCGGGCCTCGACGTCCTGGCGCGGCACGGCAAGGACGAGGACTTCCTGGAGCGTCCGGTCGCCCTGGCGGACGTGTCCGGCCGGCAGGTACTGGACCACCGCCGTGGCCATATCGAACGGGAACTTGTTCTGCACCTCCCACTTGACGGCCGTCGGCAGCTCTTCCTCGGGGGTGGGGGGCAAGCGGATGCTGCGGATCGCGACCTGGGCCGGGTCGAGCGCGAGGACCACGTCATGGCCGCGGAAGTGCCGGTCCTTGAGGAGCGCACGCACGCACTCGACCACCGCCTCCCGGCGCGGACCGGCCTCGCGCTCCGCGTAGGGCGGGATGGCGGCCTTGGCCGCGTCCAGCACGCGAAGCCGTCGCCCCGACCCGGCCAACTGCATCAGCCGGACAGCCGTCGTACCGATGTCGAGTCCGATGGGCAGCCTGTGTGCCATGCGTGTCCCCGCGGTCAGTCGATCCGCGTCACGTTCACGATGCCCGTCAGGCTCTCGACCGAGACGATCATCTGGACGTCTCCCGCCTGCAGCGTCACGTTGCCGGAGTCGAACGGTTCGCCCTGGGCATCGAACGTCACGTACGCGTCGCCGCCGAAGTCGACGTTCGTCACGGCCACCGACCGCATGCCCTGCTGCTCGGAGACGGTGGTCTCGTAGGCCCGGCCCGCGCGGACGGGGTGTTCGACCGCGTCAACGCTCGCGTACGGTTCGCCCCCGTAGTCGACCACGACTTTGTAGGCGCCGCGATCGGTCGAGAAGACGAGCGTGTGCGGCTGCTGGGTGGTCAGAGCCAGGCTGCGGGTGGTCTCGAGGTCGGAGGCCAGAACGCGTGCGGCACTGACGACCTGGACGTCCGCCGCCGTCCCGATGGCCGGAACGACGATGGCGGCCGCAATCGCCAGCACCAGGACGACGATGATCAGTTCGACCAGCGTAAACCCGCGCGGGGGCGCCAGCCGACGTTGGGTGATGGCGGGCATGGTCGGCCTCCGGATCACTTCTTGGCCTTCTCAGGGTCCTCGATGCGGACCTTGTAGGTTCCGTTCTCGAGGCCCTTGCGAAGCTCAGCCAGGTTCTCGTTGATCGCCTTCAGTTCGTCGATCATCTCCAGCCGCTGTTTGCCGCGGTCCTGGAGACCGCCTTCGCTGGCGATGGACATGGTGCGGGCCTGGGCGGCGGTCTCGACGGGGCCGGGCCGCAACCACAGGGCGGCCGCGATGAGCCCGAGCATGATGACGGTGAGGATCAGTCCTTGGGCGATGAGTTTCAGGTAGCGTTCGGACACGGGTCGGCCTCCTACATCGGCCGGCCGCGGAAGGCGGCAAGCCGGGAGCAATCGATGCGGACAGGCGGTATCCTCACGAGGTATATCGGCGCGGGCCGCAAGGCCGCGTTAGCCATTCGAGCGGCCCGTGAGCCCGGCCGGTAAACGCCCGAGGGCCCGGACGCCCACGCGTCCCGGCCCTCGGGTCCTGGCCTCTTCGCCCCTACGCGAAGAGGCTGGCGGTCACCGCTGCGCACCCACAGCGTTTACAGTTCGTTCAACTGGGTGTTGCCGTCAGTCGTCGTGTGCGTGTCGGTGAGGTCGGCGCGGAACTCGCCGGTGTCGCTGTTGAACCACCAACCGGCGTCGGCCTCCGGGGCCGAGAAGGTCGTGCTGGCACCGGTCACCTCGCGCACCACGTTGCTGCCCGAGATCGGGTTGGCCGGCACGGACTGCAGATACGGGCCGTACGGATAGTCGGAGTCGGGGGTCGCGTTGGTGTTGCCGTTGACGTCCGTGTACTGCGTCATCTGGTCCGCGAAGTCATCCGGGTAGTCTTCGAGGTGCTGGGTCTTGTAGAGCAGGAGCTGGCTGCGGATCGTCTGAAGGTTGGTCATGAGGTTGCTGACCCGGGCCTCGCTCGAGGCCTCGGTAAACTGCGGGATCACGATCGCCGCGAGAATGCCGAGGATGATCACGACGATCAGGATTTCGACCAGCGTGAAGCCTTTCGTCACCGTGCGTTTCATCGTTACTCTCCTTGTGCGACTGGCGCCCTGAGGGCTTGGTACGTTCTCGTTTACCCCTGGATACCCCGGCCCTTCGTCTCGCTGCCTCGCCACGCGGCCGGCTGCGAGAAGGCGACCTTGGACCGTCGCCGGCGAGCCCGGTCTGGGTCTCACCTCCTTCGAGGGTCTCGCGCGTCCGGCAGCGGTACGACGGGCCGGGGGGCTCGTCTGCTGCCCGTTCGTCTTGCCAAGACGACCCGCCGAAGGCCCGATTTCCCGGAGCCCTCCAGCGGCTCACAGGCCATATCGGCTGAATGCCAGGGGGCCTTCACTGATTTTCTCCATCTTGGCTAGTTGCTGTATCTTCACGCGCACGCCGCAAACATGGGCGGTTTGGGTAATCTGGCTAAGGAGCAGGGGCAGCACAACCTGAACTCTACGCACGGTCGCTCTATCGTCAAACGCTGAATGACGCCTGAGCAAGGCGCCAGCGGGCAAGAACTGACGTAAAGCCCTGAAATAAATAGACTTACACCGAGCAGACGCCGGTTTCGCAAGCCCGCGACGCTAACGGCTGGCGCTGCGCGCCCCTTGGCGGAAGCGCGCGGTTTCCTGTCACCACACCCCGGGAGCCAGCACGTGGGTCGTCATCGCACCCAGCCGTGTCAGCACCCCCTCCCCCGTCCGCACCACCAAGGCATAGTCGGGGTCCAGGGCAACGACCTCTCCAGCGACCTCGCGGCCCGCTTCGATGGCCCGGATGCGCCGCCCCAGCGTCCGGCACCGGCTGGACGCTTCGGCCGAAACAGAAGTCATCTTCTCGCTTACGGCCGCATCCAGGCGCATGAGCAGGGCTCGGGCGAGCAGCGTCCGGTCTGTCTCCTCGCCAACCATCGCAAGCGAGGTGACCACCCGTCGGAGGCCGGCCGGAAACGCCGCCTCCCGTTGGCTGACGTTGAGGCCGATGCCCACCACCGCGCCCAGGCCGGGCCGGGCTTCGACCAGTACCCCTCCCAGCTTCCGGTCATTCAGGACCAGGTCGTTCGGCCAACGGAGTCCCACGTCGCGACCTGCCACGTCTTCCACGGCCCGCGCGGCCGCCACGGCTGCGGCGCGCGTCAGTTCGGGCCCGACGGCCTGACGGCCGCCGTCCTGGCCCGCGAGAGCGACGCTCGCGAGGATCGCCTGATGGGGCGGTGCCAGCCACCGGTTGCCGCGGCGCCCCCGGCCGGCCGTCTGGTGCTCCGCGAAGACGGCCAGGCCGTCGGCCGCGGAACCTTCGGTCCCCAGAACGCCCCAAACCACATCATTCGTGCTGGCGGCCAATTCGACGCAACGCACGCGCCGCCCGACCCGCCGCGGACCCAGATCGCAGGCCAGTTCGTCCTCCCGAAGCGCTTCGGGGACCTCCGTCAACCTCAGGCCCTGATGCGGGTGGTCCTCAACGACGAAGCCGGCGGCCGGCAGAGCTGCGACGGCCTGGGCCACCGCCTCCGGCGTCCACCCAAGAGCTTCGGCAAGGGCGGCCGGATGGACATGGCCAGCGCGGCGTGCCCGCAGAGCGAGGGTCAGGCGCGGGTCCGGCGCTGGTCGGTCCGGGGTCACTGGGGGGTCACCTCGAAGGAGATGTCGAGGTTCGGGGCGCTGTGCGTCAGGGCGCCCACGCTGATGCGGTCGACACCGGTTTCGGCAACGGCCCGGACGTTGGCCAGCGTGATGCCGCCCGAGGCCTCCAGGGCGGGCTTGCGGTCCTTGGACAGCCGGTTCCTCAAGCCCACCGCCTTGCGTAGCAGTTCGGGCCCCATGTTGTCGAGCAGAACGATGTCGGGTTCGGCGCGCAAGACCTCCTCGAGGTACTCGATCCGCTCGAGCTCGACCTGGATGGGGATATCCGGCACGATGCGGCCCTTAGCCTCGGTCACGAGGGCCGCGATGCTCTCCCCCACGTGGTCCGGCGCCCGAATTGCCAGATGGTTGTCCTTGATCAGGACGCCGTCGTGGAGGCCCGTGCGATGATTGGTGCCACCGCCCATGCGGACGGCGTACTTCTCGAGGAACCGCCAGCCGGGGGTGGTCTTGCGGGTATCAAGGATGAGGGTCTCGGTCCCCTTGACGGCCTCGACATAGCGCCGGGTCAGCGTGGCGATGCCGGAAAGGGCCTGGAGGAAGTTGAGCATGGTCCGTTCGGCGGTCAACATCGGCCGCACCGGCCCGCGGATGCGCCCGAGCAGCCTCCCCGGCCGCACGTGTGTCCCGTCCTTGATGGCGGCCCGGAAATGGAGTCGCTGATCGACGCGGTGGAGGATCGGCGTCACGCAGATGAGCCCCGCGACGACACCTTCGCCGGTGGCAAGGAGGCGTCCCTCGGCCGTCACGCTGCTGCCGATCAGCACATCGGTGGTCAGGTCGCCCGGCCCGATGTCTTCTTCCAGGGCCAACGTCAACAGGGGCTGGAGGCCCTCCAGGGCCCTGGCTTTCAGGCGATCCAGTGGGATGGTGCTAGCAACGGCGTCCTGTGTCATGCGTCAGTTCCTCAATGCGGTCGCGAAGTTCGGCCGCCCGCTCGAACTCGAGCGCTTCGGCCGCCTTCAGCATCTCGGCCTCCAACTCGCGCACAAGTTCAGCGCGGGCGTAGTCATCCTCTGAGAGGCGAACGGCGGTGCGGGCGGCGCGGCGGGACTGGACCTCGGCCTCGATGCCGGCCCGGACGGCCTTCTTGATTGTCTCCGGCTTGATTCCGTGGGCCTCATTATACTCCAGTTGCCGCACGCGCCGACGATCCGTCTCGTCGATCGCCCGCCGCATGCTCTCGGTCACCTCGTCGGCATACAGGATGACCTCTGCGTCGGCGTGGCGCGCACAGCGACCGATCGTCTGGAGCAGGCTGGTCTCGGATCGCAGGAACCCCTCGCGGTCGGCATCCAGGATGGCCACCAGGCTGACTTCCGGCAGGTCGAGGCCTTCGCGCAGCAGGTTGACGCCGACCACGACGTCGTACGTGCCGAGGCGCAGCTCGCGGAGAATCTCGCTCCTCTCGAAGACCTCGACCTCGCTGTGCAGATACGCGCACTTCAGCTCAGCCCGGCGGAAGTACTCCGAGAGGTCCTCAGCGAGGCGCTTCGTCAGGGTCGTGACGAGCGATCGCTCGCCGCGGGCCGTGCGGGCCTTGACCTCATCCATCAAGTGCTGGACCTGGCCGCGCGCGGGCTCAATGCGGATGGCCGGGTCCACGAGGCCCGTCGGGCGGATGATCTGCTCGACGGCTTCGCCGGCGCACCGCTCCATCTCGAACTCGCCGGGCGTGGCCGAGACGAAGACGCCTTGGCCGACCATGGCTTCCCATTCGTCGAAACGCAGCGGACGGTTGTCGAGGGCCGACGGCAGTCGGAAGCCGTGTTCGACGAGCGTCTCCTTGCGGCTGCGGTCGCCGGCGTACATGGCCCGGATTTGCGGCAGCGTGACGTGGCTCTCGTCCACGAACACGAGGGAGTCGTCCGGGAAGTAGTCGATGAGGCAGTACGGCCGCTCGCCTTCCTTGCGGCCGCTGAGGTGGCGGCTGTAGTTCTCGATGCCGGAGCAGTAGCCGACCTCGCGGAGCATCTCGAGGTCGTACTTCGTGCGGGCTTCCAGGCGCTGGGCCTCCAGAATCTTGCCCTGCCGCCGCAGCGAACGCAACTGCTCCGCCAGTTCGTCCTCGATCAGGACGCAGGCCCGATCGACGTGCTCCTCGGGCAGAACATAGTGCTTGGCGGGATAGATGAACGTCTCGTCCTCGGTGCCGAGACTCTCCCCGGAGGTCGGGTTCATGAGGACAATGCGTTCGATCTCGTCACCGAAGAACTCAACCCGGTAAGCGAACTCCTCGTAGGCCGGCTGGACGTCCACGCAGTCGCCGCGCACCCGGAACGCCCCCCGTCCGAAGTCCAGGTCCTTCCGCTCGTACTGGAGATCGACCAACCGCCGCAGCAGGTCGTCCCGCTCGATAGCCTGGCCGGTCTTGAGGGGGACGACCATCGTCTCGTAGTGTTCCGGGTCGCCGAGGCCGTAAATGCACGAGACGCTGGCAACGATGACGACATCGCGCCGGTGCAGGAGGGCGCTGGTGGCCTTGAGGCGAAGGCGGTCAATGTCGTCGTTGATCGACGCGTCCTTCTCAATGTAGATATCCCGGGCGGGGATGTAGGCTTCGGGCTGGTAGTAGTCGTAGTAGGAAACGAAGTACGCGACCGCGTTGTGCGGGAAGAACTCGCGGAACTCACCGTAGAGCTGGGCCGCTAGGGTCTTGTTGTGGCTGATGACGAGCGTCGGCCGCTGGACACGCTCGATGACGTTGGCCATGGTGAAGGTCTTGCCCGACCCCGTCACGCCGAGAAGCGTCTGCCAGCGGCGGCCGGTCGCCAGGCCGTCGACGAGCGCGTCGATGGCCGCGGGCTGGTCACCCTTCGGCTGGAAGTCGCTGACGAGTTCAAAGCGCGGCATCGGGAGTCTCCCGGGCGGCGGCGCGGCCCTGGCCAAGCGCGGCATTCTAGCACGGGCGGCCGCCACCGGCAACGCTCGAAGGTCGCGCCGATGAACCGGCTCACGGGGCGTTCAGGAGGTCGATGGGCTCGTCCGGGTCCGGCGGGTCGGCCGCCGGGTCGCCAAGGGTCAGGTAGGGACGGAGCTTCGCGAGGATCGTCTCGCCGATGCCATCAACGGCAAGCAGCTCTTCGAGCGTTTCGAACGGCCGGCCGCGCGCTTGCCGCAGGGCAACGATGCGACGGGAGAGCGTTTCGCCAAGACCGGGCACCAGCGCCAACTCCGCCCAGCCAGCCCGGTTGACGTCGACCCGATACCCAGGCCCCGCGGGGTCGGGCTCCAGGCGGAGCGGGTCGCGGCCGAGGCGCCACCGGTCGGCCACCCGGTAGACGACCCCTGCCAGCACGAGGGTGCCGACGACCACAAGGGCCGCCTGCTCGGCCCGCGCAATCCAGGCGGGACGGCGGCCGGTCGGCTGGGGCGTCTCGGACATGGCCCTCATTATGCGAGCCCCGGAGGTCGGCGGCAAGCGGCCGGCACGGGCGAATCCCATGGCAACGGACGCCCCGGGCCGGTACGCTGGTGACATGGCACGATACGGCTTGGCAGTCGCGGCGGGGGTACTGGTGGCCTGCGGCACGGCCTCGGCGCGGGTCGAGAATGCCTTCTGGACGGACACCAACCGTTCCCTGCCCCGCGTGGTGCTGGCGCGGGGGGCGCTGCGGATCGTGGTGCTCCTGCCCGAAGGCGACTCGTTCGTCTCTGACCGCTGGTCGGAGGATTTCGGCGGCATCCGCTTCGACTGGTCCGGCCGCGTGGCGCTGGCGGAATGGAAGGGCCACACCTTCATCGGCGGCCGCGCGGGCGACGGGCCCGATGCCCCCCCCGCCTACAGCCTCGGGACGGTCGAGGAGTACAAGCCGGCCCTCAAGGTGACGCCGGTTCCCCCCGCGACGGACGCGATGCTGCGGGTCGGCATCGGCCTGGCCGCGCGGACCGACAAGGGCGGCCCGTGGACCGTCGAGCCCGCGCCGTGGCAGGTCGACGCCGAGCCGGCGGCCGTGCACTTCGCCCAGACACTCGCCCATCCGAGCGGCGTCGGGTGGGCCTACGAGAAGACCGTGCGGCTCCTGGAAGGCGGGGACGGCTTTGCCATCGACCACCGGCTGACGAACACCGGCACCAAGCCGATGGCCCTGGAGACCTACTGCCACAACTTCCTGAACGTGGACGGGCGGGAGCTGGGCCCCGGCTACCGCATCCGCTTCGCCATCGAGCCGAAGGTGACCCGCCTGAACGGGAAGTTCGGCGGCCAGATCGTCGGGCGCGAGCTCAACTTCCTGGGCGACGGACCGATGAGCCCGGCGTTCTTCGCCAAGACGGAAGGATGGACGGCCCCGGCCGAGAACCGCCTGACGCTCGACCACACCGACGCCGAGGCGGGGGTGCTCATCGAGGGCGACTGGACGCCCGTCCGCGTCCACGTGTACGCGTCGCGCGTCGAGCTCTGCCCGGAGGGATTCCTTGCGATTGATCTGGATCCCGGCGCCTCCCGGGCGTGGACGACGACGTACACGTTCTTCGAGGGCGAACCGCCCGACGTGACCATGGTCGAGCCGACGCCCGAACTCCAGGCGGCCGAGGAAGAGCCATCCACGTCGCGGCCGCGGCTGTATCGCGCCCCGGAGGTCGTCCTGGCACTGCTTGCGGCGGTGGGCTTGGTGTGGCTGGCGCGGCGCCTGATTCTGCGGCGGCCGGCGGGACGCAAGGCGCCGTGATCCGGGCCGCTGGGGCGCCTAGCTTTCGTCGTCGGCGGCCGCCAGGAAGATGTCGCCGGCGTCGCCCCCGCCGCTGCCCGGCCAGATCTTCTCCCGGACGTTGACAAGCCGCTGGAAGGCGATCTTCGGCGTGAGGTTCTTCCGCATCAGGCCGCCGTGGGCCAAGTGGTGCGTCTGGTGGTCGCTGAAGTCGCGCCAGACGACGGCCCGGACAAACGGCTTGGCGATGGCGACGTGGTAGAACGCGCCCAGCCACTCGCTTTGGACGGCCTCGTCCCACCGCTGGTGCCACACGCCGCCCGACCCCGGATCGCGTTCGCCGAAATCCAGACGGGCCTGGGGGTCGGGTGCGCCGGCCGAGGGCGCCCCGACCGCCGTCACGTGGACGGGCTTTCCGAGGGAGCCGAACCGGTCGAGCATGTCGCTGGCGGCCAGCATGTCGCGGCAGTGAAGCCCCTCGTGCGGCACGCCCTGGAGGAACTGGACGCCGACCACGTCGAACTGGATACCGGCGTTCATGCACATCTCGGCGTAGTGGAAGGGCCAGATGGAGCGCTGGTTCGTCGCGAAGTACTCGCCCCACGGCTGGACCACGTTCAGCACGACCCGGGCCGAGGGGTCGGTCCGCTTGATCGCGTGGACACTGACCCGCGTCACCTCGAGGATCTGGTCGAGCGAAAAGCCCATGCAGTTCTCGACGTGGAGGCCCGTGACCGCGTCCCAGTGGTCGACGCGGCCGCGGAACCGCTGCACGCAGCGTTCGCAATGGTCGAAGACGTAGTCCCGGATGGACTCGAAATCGTTCTCCCAAATCCAGACCCAGTCGGGCAAGTAGGGCTCGCTGAAGCGGACCAACTCGCCGCCCTTGATCCCGATGCCCTTGGCCTCGAGCCACTGGACCCACCCGTCGTGCCAACTCCAGTCGAACTCCTGCTCGCGCGGCTCAATGGCGCGCCATGCGAACGGGAGGGTGGCGTAGTTGAAGACGCGGCTGAAGCGGACCTGGACGGTCTCGTTCTCTTCGGCCAGGTCCCAGTAGCACCCGAAGTCGACGCGGGCAAGCTGGCCACCCTTGCGGCGGCGGGCGATGCCCTGTGCGGCGTCGGCCCCGGCCAGGTCCTCGCCGAGTTCCACGGCCTGGGCGAGGGCATCCTCGGCCAAGTCCGCTGCCGCCTGCGGCGCATCCTGGAGCGTGACGGCCCGGGCCATCAGCAGGCGGACGTCCCTGAACCGGCTGCGGAAGTTCTCGCCCGGTTCGCGGTAGATATAGCCCCAGTCGTCCTTCTTGCGCCACGCCTCGGAAATCTGGCCGCGCGCCAACTCCAGCGGCAACAGGTACGGGTCCTCGCGGTCCGGCAGAAGGGCCGTGCGGACCATAAGACGGCTGCCGGACTTCAGCGTCCACGGCAGGTTGAGAGCGGCCACGCCCTGGCTGCGCCGGTCGCAGAAGAGCAAACCGGTTTCGGCGGCGTAGCGGAAGCGAGCCCGGATCGGTTGCCCCTCGAGGCTCGTCAGGTACATCGCGTCGGTCTCAAGCGCGTCGGGCGGTTTGCCGCCGACAAGCACGCGGAATGTCAGCACGGTGGGCCTCGTCCATCTGGCATCGGGCCACGGGGGGCCGCAGGTCGTCTCAGGCGGGTCCGGCCGCGCCTGGCGAGCACCGATTATAGCCCGGCGGCGCGGACCGTCCCAAGCGAAAAACCGCGCGGACAGCGCCCGTTTCCCGTATGCGGCAACAGCCCAATCTCTGCGGACGCCCCACCCGGCGCGCGGTGGCCCAGGGCGATCCTGCCAACCGCACGGCGGGGAAAAAACCCTAAGGCCCTCTCCACAAAGGAGTTACAGGTACACAAAAACACCGGAGGAGCCCTACCCCGCCGGCTTGACCCACCGGCGCCGGGCCGCGCCCTGGTAGATCGCCTCCATCACGGCCACGCGCGACGCCGCCTCCTCCACCGGCACGAGCGGCACGTCGGCCTTCCCGCCCACCGCGTCCAGGAAGAGGGCGAGCGGCGGGTCCAGCGCGGGCGGCAGGTCCGTCCACGGCGTCTTGCCGTCAGCCTTCTCGACGTGCTTCGACGTGTAGTAGAGGTCGCCCTTCAGAATGGCCGCGTGCCCCTCCGTGCCGCTGACTTCGAGCGTCGCGGGGTTCGCCAGGTCCACCCACCCGGCGGCCAACGTCCCGGCGGCGCCCGACGCGAACCGCAGCAGGCCCTCGCCGGATTCATCGCACTCGCCGTAGCGGCCCGTGACGGCCTGGATCACGCCGGTTGCCTCGGTCACGTCCCCGAGCAGCCACATGAGGAGGTCGAGGCCGTGCGTCCCGAGGTCGCCGTAGGCGCCGACGCCAGCCTGTTTCGGGTCGGCCATCCAGGCCCATTCCTCGTCGAACCAGCCCGCGAGGGAGCCGCGATGGCAGTTCGACATGCGGGCCCGCGTCACGGTGCCGAGGTGCCCGGCGGCGGTCTCGTCGCGGAGAAACCGGTGGGCCGGCCGGCACCGCATCATGTACCCGGTCTGGAACGGGAGGCCCGCCTCCGCAATCCACCCGGCCATCTCCCGGGCGTCGCGGGCCTTCATGCCGAGGGGCTTCTCGACGAACAGGGGTTTGCCGGCGTCGACGGCCTCGCGCACCAGCCGCCGGTGCCGGCGGGTCTCGGAGCAGATGACCACGGCCGCCACGTCCCCGTCGTCCCAGATCCTCTTGCGGCTGCGGACGGCCTTGGCGCCGAGGTCGGCAGCCCGGGCCGTGGCGCGCGCGGGGTCGGGGTCCCAGGTGTAGGCGGTCTCGACGTCCGGGCGTTTGGCCACCAGTTCGGCGAACCCGGGGGTATGGATGTGGGCGCACCCGACGAAGGCGATGCGGATCACGGCAGGCTCCTTGGCACGGGCCAGGACGGCCGGGCGAGGCGCGCCGGGCGCCCGCCGGCGTCAGTCGCTGAGCAGATTGATCACCAGTCCCGAGAGCAGCTTCGGGTAGAAGTACGTGGACTTGGGCGGCATGCGTTCGCCCTCGCGGGTGACGGCCTCCAGGCTCTCGACCGGCAACGGCCGCAGCACGAAGGCCGCGTCCGCCCCGTCTTCGTGCACGGCGTCGAACGCCTGCTGCGCCAGATGCACGAACTCGAGTTCCATCCGGTCTGTCGCGTCGGCCGCCGCCGGCAGGTCCCGGGCGAGCAGCACTTCCCGCAGGACGGCCGGGTCCAGCCGCCGCCACGCCTTCGAGCGGTCCTTCGCCAGCTTGTCCATCGTCTTGACAGTCTTGAGCCTCAGGACATAGCCGGCGCTGGTGTCGCGGGCCCAGAGGCCGAACGCGTGCCCGCGTGCCCGCTCCAGGTGGTCCTTCATGCGCGGGCTCGTGGCCTCGGCGCCGGTGTACTCGGTCCACTCGAAGTCGTCCTCGGTGGCCCGGCGGAGGCGGTCGACGGTCAGGCCCTTGACGTTCCTCAGGACGCGATGGGTCGGGAGGATCGCCAGGCCCGGGTGGTGCATCGAAACGCACATCATGAGGACGGAGGCGGCCGGGTGGTCGGGGCCGACAGCCTCGCCGGCGGCCTCCAACTGCCGCTTGTACTCCAGCGCGGTCTCGTAGCGGTGGTGACCGTCGGCGATGAAGATCGCGCGGTCGGCCATCGCGGCGGTGACGCGCGCGACGGTCGCCTCGTCCGTGCAGGCGAACAGGCGGTGGACGACGCCCTCCCCATCGACCGTCTGGGCCACCGGGTCGCACGCCGCGACATCCGCGAAGTAGCCGGTGACCTCGTTCTCCGGGTCGGGGAACAGGCCGAAGATGGGCGAAAGGTTGGCCCGGGTGGCGTGCATGAGCTTCAGCCGGTCGGCCTTGGGGCCGGGCATCGTCTCCTCGTGCGGAAAGACCTTGCCGCTGCCGAAGGGCTCGAGGCCGACGCGCGCGAGGAACCCTTCGCGCACGTAATGGCGGCCCTCGACGTCGAACTCCTGCTGGTGGAAGTAGAGGGCCGGCTCGGCGTCGCGGGCGAGGATGCCCGCCCCGAGCCACCTGTTCAGCAGGTCGGCCGCCCGGGTGTACTTGTTGTGCTCCGCGGTGTCGCCGACCTCGTCTTTGCCGAGGATCAGCCGGACGATGTTGTGCGGGTGGGTCCGCATGAGCTCGTCGCGCTCGGCCGGGGTGATGCAGTCGTACGGCGGCGCGGTCACCAGCGCCAGGCTCAGCGGATCGCGCGTGTTGTACCGGACGGCCCGGAACGGCAACACGGTGGCCATCGGGCTCAGGTCCCCACGTTGCTGGACTTCAGATACTCGACCTGCTCGTCGGTCAGGCGGTCGATGCGGATGCCCATCGTCTCCAGCTTCAGGGCGGCGACGTACTCGTCGATTGCGTGGGGCACCTCGTGGACGCGGACGTCCAGCGTGCCTTCCTGCTTGACCACCCACTCGCTGGCCAGAGCCTGGACCGCGAAGCTCATGTCCATGACCGAGGCCGGATGCCCCTCGGCCGCCGACAGGTTCACGAGCCGCCCGTCGGCCAGGAGGTAGAGGGTGCGGCCGTCAGGCATCTCGTAGGCGTCGACGAAGTTGCGGACGTTCTTGGTGACGTTGGCGGCGAGCGCCTCGAGGCCGGGGATGTCGATCTCGACGTTGAAGTGGCCCGCGTTGCAGACGACGGCCCCATCCTTCATGGCCTCGAAGTGCTCGGGGCGAAGGACGTGCTTGTCGCCCGTCACGGAGACGAAGAGGTCGCCGACGGCGGCCGCTTCGAGCATCGGCATGACCAGGTAGCCGTCCATGGCGGCCTCGAGGGCCCGCAGGGGGTCGACCTCGGTGATGATGACGGTGGCGCCCATGCCGTCGGCCCGCGCCGCAACGCCGCGCCCGCACCACCCGTAGCCCGACACCACGACCTTCTTGCCGGCCATGAGCATGTCGGTGGCGCGGATGACGCCGTCGATGGTCGATTGGCCGGTGCCGTAGCGGTTGTCGAAGAGGTGCTTGCAGTCGGCGTCGTTGACGGCGATGGCGGGGAACTTGAGTTCGCCGTTGGCCTCCATCGCGCGGAGCCGGATGACACCGGTGGTGGTCTCTTCCATGGAACCGATGACGTTCTCGGCGTCTTCGGGCCGCTCGCTCGTCAGGGTGAAAACGAGGTCGCAGCCATCGTCCATGGTAATGTTCGGCTTGTGGTCGCAGGCGACGCCGATGTGCTTGTAGTAGGTGTCGTTGTCCTCGCCCTTGATGGCATAGGTCGGGATGCCGTACTCCAGGGCCAGGGCAGCGGCCACGTCGTCCTGCGTCGAGAGCGGGTTCGAGGCCACCAGCACCAGGTCCGCCCCGCCGGCCTTCAGCGTCCGGGCCAGATTGGCCGTCTCGGCCGTCACGTGCAGGCACGCGCTCATCCGTAGCCCGTCCAGCGGCTTCTCCTTGCCGAACCGCTCGCGGATCACCTGCAGCACCGGCATGTTCGTGTCGGCCCACTCGATCCGCTTGCGGCCCTCGGCCGCCAGGTCCGGGTTCTTCACGTCATAGTCCATCAGCGTCTCCCTCTCGCGGTTCATGTGTCGGTTGCGGCAGCCCCGCGGACGGCCTCCAGAAAGGCCCGCACCGCGGCCGCGTCCTTCTCCCCCGGCGCCGTCTCCAGCCGGCTCGACCCGTCCACGCCCCATGGCGCGGCGGCTCGGATCGCGTCGACCACGTTGTCCGGCCCCAACCCGCCCGCCAGGATGAGCGGCCGGAGCCCTTCCTCGGCCAGGCGGCGGGCCAGGCCCCAGTCGGCCGTGCGGCCCGTCCCGCCCTTCGGACCGCCCGGGACGCGGGCGTCCACCAGGTACGCGTCCGGCCGGGCGTCCAGAACACCGGCCCGGCGGGCCCACTCGCGGGCGGTCGCCAGGTCGGCCTCCTCGGCCACGCCGAACGCCTTGATCGTCTTCAGGTTCGCATCGGTGAGGGCGGCCACGGTCTCGGGCGGTTCGTCGCCGTGGAGCTGGACCGCCGTCAGGCCCACGGCCGCAACCGTCTCGAGCACGGCCTCCGCCAAGGCGTCCACGAAGACGCCCACGGCCGTCACCCAAGGCGGCAGGGCCCGCACGATGGCGGCCGCCTGCCCCCGGGCCACCTGCCGCGGGCTCTCGGCGAAGATCAGGCCGACGGCATCGGCCCCGGCCTCGGCGGCCAGGCGCGCATCGGCCGGCCGCGTCAAGCCGCAGATCTTCGCCCGGATGCGCATCGGATGCCGTCCCCTTGAGCCTCATACCCTAGAGCGGGGGCGTGCCGAAGTCAACCGCTTTCGCAGGCGAGCCATTTGCGTTGTGGCCTCTGTGGGGGCGCCGGATGGCGTAGAGGTTGGGGAATATACAGCAACGGCGTTGTCCCGGGGCGTTTGGGCCGGACGAACGGGGGGGCGAAGGCGCAAGACGCCC
>CAYNLG010000009.1:0-67869 GCA_964397995.1 uncultured Anaerolineales bacterium | reverse complement strand
CCAGCGTTTTCCATATTTCGGCCGCCTTGTCGTAGTCCGCAATCGCCCCCGCCAGATCGCCTTGGGCCGCCCGTGCGCTGCCCCGGTTGTTGTAGACCATCGCCAGGTCGTTCCGCAGCTCCGCCCGGCCTTCGTCATCGACCAGCGTTTTCCATATTTCGGCCGCCTTGTCGTAGTCCGCAATCGCCCCCGCCAGGTCGCCTTGCTGCCGGCGTGCGTTGCCCCGGTTGTTCCAGGCCGTGGCCAGGTTGTTGCGCTCCTTGGCTGTCCCGTGCGCGTGGCCCGCCTCACACTTCCG
Organism: uncultured Anaerolineales bacterium; assembly: GCA_964397995.1. Taxonomy (GTDB): domain Bacteria; phylum Planctomycetota; class Phycisphaerae; order FEN-1346; family FEN-1346; genus CAYNLG01. The sequence continues at coordinate 67,571 of CAYNLG010000009.1, read as the reverse complement.
GTCGATGACGCCCGTCTCCAGGTCGATCAGCGCGCCCAACTGCCCGAACGCCAGCAACCAGCCCTGGAATGTTCCGTAATCGCGCCACTCCCGCGCCGGCACGTGCAGCAGGTTCTCTGCCCGCTCCGCGTCCCCTGCCGCGAGCGCGTGCCGCACGGCATCCACCCGCGCCTGCACGTCCGCGAGGGTCTGCGGGATCTGGACCAGCAGCGGCTGCGCCGCGAGCCAGTCGGCCATCGCGCGCCGCAGCGCCGCCAGGCGAGTCGCGTCCGTCCGCCCGCGGAAGAACTCGCTCACGAGGGCGTGCATCTCCACCCGCTCGCCGTCGAAGCGCAACAGCGACCAATCCTGCAGGGCCGCAAGGTCGGACCGGAGCGCCTTCTCGTCCCGCTTGAGCAGCGCCGCCAGCATCTCAACCCGAGCCGCCCCCAGACCCGCCGCCACGGCCACCAGCAGGTCCCGCCGGTCGGCATGATGGTCCGCCACCTTTCCCATGACGTGGTCGAGACGGGTCCGAAACTGCTCGTCCTTGTCCTGATCATCCTCAAACGGGTCCACGTGGGGCCGCTTGCCGGGGTCGCCTCCGTGCAGACGGCCGAGGCATTCGCCCAGGATGCGCAACACAAGGGGATGGTTACCGTACTCGTGGGCGATCTGGATGCGGGTCGCCTCGTCCCCTTTCACGCCGGCCGCCTCAAGCAAGCCGGCCGCCGCGCGGTCGGTCAGCCCCGCGAGCGTGCGCACCCCTTGGTCCATTTGCGTGCCCACCGTTTCCTTTCTCAGGCGCGTCAGCACCCAAGGCAGCACGCGCGTTGTCAGAAGAATGCCGGACCCGTTCGTCCAGCTTGTCGCCCGCGTGAGCAGAGTGTCAAACGCCGGGTTGGCGGCCATCCGATCGCCGGGGCTGCAAAGCTCTCCCCCCGGCTCCAGCTCCGGCTCAGCCCGTTTCGCCCACCGCGTGAGCCAGCGCTCGGCCCCGTCAAGGACGACCATCGCGGGACGGGTCTCCATGGCACGGATCAAGAAGTCCACCTGCTCGCTGGACGGCCGCCCGCGCAAGCGCTCTGCCGCTGCCGGGTCGAAGAATCGCACCACCGCGTCCAGGAACTCGACGAATGAGAAGCCGCGCTCGTAGGGGCGACACCAGAAGACCGGCCTCTCAAGCTCGGCCGGCCGTTCCACCCACCATTGGGCGATCAGGGCGCTCTTGCCCTGGCCGGGCATACCGATGACCAGGATCACCGGCGCCTTACCGTCAACGTACCTGTTGAGTTGGTCCAGTTCCTCGGTGCGTCCCTGGAACCGATCCGCGGCGCGCGGCTCATGCCTTGGCAGAATGCAATGGCGCGGCCAGACGGGCGCGAAGGGGTCGGGGGGCAGGCCGGCCGCGAGGGCAACCGGGTCTGTTTCCTCACGGCCCACTTGACGCTGAAGCTTCTCGGCTGCAGCAAGAAGGAGGGGATTCTCCTTCGCCCGCTCGGGGTCGCTGGCATCCTTCGCGGCTTCGGCCAATGCGGCGCTGACGCTTTGGTCGTCGTCCCTCAGGTCGCTGGCCATCCGCTCAAGGCAGCCCTGCACTGAAACCGGGTTTCTCAAGCTGCCCTTGGAACGCAACGTCTGAAGGAGGGACTCAATGCGCGTCGGATCCCCATGCCGCAGGGCCGCCACCTCAAGAACCCAAACACCCAAGTTCGCGATGGCCGTCGCAATCGCGACTTTGTAATCGCCGGTGGCGCTAGCGAAACCGGCTAGGACAAGGGATCCCACCAACCTCGCCGCAGCTAACGCACCACGGTAGTCCCTGGGCATGCCCCACCCCCTGCTTCAGGTGCGGCACCACCGTACCCGCGCCCTGCCCGCGCGGCAAGGCGCAATCATGGGGATTTCACTAAGCCGCACGCGCCGGAACGGGCCACCGCCCCCGTTACAGCATCCGCTCCACCCACCCCGTATCCACCTGGCCGCGCCGGAAGTCCGGGTTGGCCATGATCCGCTCGTGCAGCGGGATGGTCGTCGCCACGCCGCTGATCTGGAACTCCGCCAGCGCCCGTTGCATCGTCGCGATGGCGGCCGCGCGCGTCGGGCGGTGGACGATCAGCTTCGCGATCATCGAATCGTAATGCGGCGAAATGGCCCAGCCCTGGTGGCAATGGGTATCGACCCGCACCCCCGGGCCGCCCGGCACGATGAACCGCTCCAGCGGCCCCGGCGACGGCCGGAACCCGTGGGCCGGGTCCTCGGCGTTGATGCGGCACTCGATGGCGTGGCCCTGCTGGGGGATGTCCTTCTGCTTCAGGCCCAGCGGCTCCCCGGCCGCCACCCGAATCTGCTCCTGGACCAGGTCGATGCCCGAGACGAGCTCCGAGACGGGGTGCTCGACCTGGATGCGGGCGTTGACCTCCAGCAGGTAGAAGGTCTCGTCGCGGTCGACGAGGAACTCGACGGTGCCGGCGCCGCTGTAGCCGGCCTGCTGGGCCATGCGGACGGCGGCGTCGCAGAGTTTCTCGCGGGTGCGGCGGCTGATGGCCGGCGAGGGCGACTCCTCCACGAGTTTCTGGTGCCGCCGCTGGCACGAGCAGTCGCGCTCCCACAGGTGCACGCAGGCGCCGCGGGCGTCGGCGAGGACCTGGACCTCGACGTGGCGGGCGCCCTCGATGAGCTTTTCGAGGTAGACGCGGCCGTCGCCGAAGGCGGCCTCGGCCTCGGCGCGGCCCTGGCCGACGGCCTGGTTCAGCGTGATGTCGTTGTGGGCAATCCGCATGCCGCGCCCGCCCCCGCCGGCGGCCGCCTTCACGATCACCGGGTAGCCGATCTCGTGGGCGAGGCGGAGGGCTTCCTGCTCGTCGTCCAGGGCGGCCGAGGAGCCGGGAATCGTGTAGATCTTGGCCGTCTCGGCGATGTGGCGGGCTTCGACCTTGTCGCCGAGGCGCTGCATGGCCTCGACGCTCGGGCCGATGAACTCGATGTTGCAGCTGCGGCAGACCTCGGCGAAGTGGGCGTTCTCGGCCAGGAACCCGTACCCCGGATGGATGGCGTCGACGTCGGCCACCTCGGCCGCCGAGATGATCCGCGCGATGTTCAGGTACGACTGGGCCGGGGCCGCCGGGCCGATGCAGAGGGCGTCGTCGGCCAGGTCCAGGTACCGGGCGCCCGCGTCGGCCTGGGAATAGACGGCAATGGCCTCAATGCCGAGCTCGCGGCAGGCGCGGATGACCCGCAGCGCAATCTCGCCCCGATTCGCGACCAGGATGCGTGAGAACATGGTCCCTCTCACCCGCCGCCTAGTCCGGCCGGACGGCGAACATGGGCTCCCCGAACTCCACGGCATCGGCGTTGGCGGTGAGAATCTTCTCGATGGTGCCGCTCGTCTCGGCCCGGATCTCGTTGAAGACCTTCATCGCCTCGATGACGCAGACGACGGTGTCTTCGGCCACGTGGTCGCCAACCTGGACGAACGGGGCCGCGTCCGGCCCGGACGCCGCGTAAAAGGTGCCCACCATGGGCGAGGTGATGTGGACGAGGCCCTCGTCGGCGGGCGCGGCGGCGGGTGGGGGCGCGGCAGAGGCCGGGGCGGCGGGCGCGGCCGCGGGAGGGGCCGGCACCGGGCCGCTGAACGCCTTCCGAAGCCGGACCGCCAAGTCGTCCTGCTCGATCTCCAGTTCCGCCAGCTCGTGCTCGGCCATCAGGTCGAGCAACTCGCGGACGGCGTCCACGTCGAGCCGGCGGCGCCCCGTCTCGGCCGGCCGGTCCTCGGGCCTCTCGTCTGCCATCGGCCTCTCCCCACATGCCCTGCCGCGGCCGGCGGCCGCGACGCCTCGCACGCAACCCCTTGCGAGGCAACCACCTACAGGACCATCGCCTCCAGGTCCTTCGCCAGGCTCGAGAGCACCCGGCACCCGCGGCGGGTGACGAGCACGTCGTCTTCGATCCGGATGCCGAACCGCCCCCGGAGGTACACCCCCGGCTCCACCGTCACCACCATGCCCGGTTCCAGCACCGCCTCGGCCGCGCTCCGCGGGCTCACCGCCGGCGGCTCGTGCACGTCCAGGCCGATGCCGTGGCCCAGCCCGTGGCCGAAGGCGTCGCCGAAGCCGGCGTCCTCGATGACGCGGCGGGCGGCGGCGTCCACGTCCCGCAGGCTCACACCGGGGCCGGCGCGGGCGATACCCGCCGCCTGTGCTTCAAGAACCGCCCGGTAAACCTCGCGGACGTGGGCCGGGATTCTACCGGCCACCAGGCAGCGTGTCAAGTCGGACACGTACCCCTCAACCCGGGCCCCGAAGTCCACCAGGAGCACCGAACCGCGCTTCAGGCGGGCCTCGCCCGGGCGGGCGTGGGGCATGGCGGCCGAGGCGTCGATCGCGCAGATGGTCGGAAACGCCGGGGCCTCCGCCCCCGCCAGGCGGAGCCGCCCGTCGAGTTCGGCGGCCAGGCGGCGTTCCGTCATCCCCTGGCGGATCGCCTTCCGGAACGCCGCGAAGGCCGTTTCGGCCACCTCGATGGCCCGCACGACGGCCCGGCGCTCGGTCGCGTCCTTGTGCATGCGGAGCGCCCGCGTCGGCGACGCCAGCGGCACCAGCTCAACCCCCGCCAGGGCCGCGCCCAGGCGCTCACGCTCGGCCACGCTGACCCGCTCGCTGTCGAAGGCCAGGGCCGTGAGACCGCGCCGCCGGACCTCGGCCGCCAACGCCTCCGCGATGGGTCCCGGGCGGACGATGAGCCCGACGCCCGGGCACTCGCGCTCGGCCTGCTCGGCGTACCGGAAGTCCGTGACGAGCGTCGCCGCCGACGGCGTGACGAACAGCCACGAATCGTCGCCGGCGAAGCCCGAGAGGTACCGGATGTCGGTCGGGTGGGTGACGAGCGCCGAGCGTGCCCCGCCGCGACGGACGGCGCGGCGAAAGGCGTCGAGACGGTCGCGGACGGTCGCGCGAAGTCGGGCCATGGGCCTCCCCGGGGGGCGTCGCGGCGACTTTTTCGCCGGGCGCGGGAAGATTTTTCACGAACGTAAGTCCGGCCGGGACAAGATGTTAGGGATTCGTTCGGATTCCGACGACGGATTTCGCTAAAGGGCCGGGCCGGATTTCCCGATTTTCGGGTTGACGTACGGGGCATGTTAGGCTATCATTGCCCTAACGACGAGCGGCAACGATCCTTGGCATCCCGTGAACGGCTCAGGCGCTTATACCGGCCGCCCACCGGAGGGTCAAGCAGGCTCCCCGGGCAGGCGCGGCCGCGACGGACACGGTGAAGGTGAGCGCGGGCCGCGGCTGGGGAGTTATCCCGTGCCCCTTCCCAGCCCGGCCGCCTCGCCCCGCCCCGCTCCGCTCGCCCAGGTTCATCAAGACCTTTGAGGGGCTTCGCCGGCACGGCGATCGGCGAGCCCCCGCGTCAGCCAGCGCGACCCCCCGGCCCCCGCGGTCCCCACCCGCGGCCCGCCGGCGTGGCCGTCCCTCGCGGCCGGACCCGTCCCCCACACGGGCCCGGACCGGTCGACCTCTCCCCACCCGACCGGCCCCCGCAGCATCCCGTCGGCCCGGATCGCGCGATTTCACGCGTTGCCGCACCCACCGGCGACGCAGCCATGAAGGCGGGCCGGGGTCCTCCCCGGACTCCGGCCCCTCCCTTCGCGGTGGCTGACCCTCCGACCGAACGTATGACATGCGGCCTGGCCGTTCTCCCGCACCAGCCGGGGCGCCGGGGGGCGCTGTCGGCCGGTGCATGCGCGCCGCGGGCTCCCGGCCCGGTCGGTGCCTCGGCGCCCCCCTGCCGGGGGGCGGCCTTCCGTCCGGCGAACACCGGGCGGGGGTGGAGGTGCCGCGCCCGGGCGGCCCGATGCCGGATAGATCGGACCCTGAACGCGAACCTAAGGACCCTGGTCATGGAGATCCACCTCACCCCCCGGCAGCTCGAAATCGTCGAGTTCATCCGGGACTACACGGCCGAGTACGAGTATGCGCCGACGATGCAGGAGATTGCCGACCACCTGGGCGTGTCGCGGCCCACGGTCTTCGAGCACATCGAGGCCCTGGAGGCCAAGGGCGCGCTCTCGCGGGAGCCCACGCGGACGCGGACCATCTCGCTGGCGCCGCAGTTCGCCCCCGACGCCGGCCAGCTGCCCCTGGTGGGCCGCATCGCCGCCGGCAGCCCCATCGAGGCCGTCGAAGACCCGGAGGTGCTGGACGTCGAGAGCCTCTTCGGGGGGCGGCCGGGCGAGACGTTCGTCCTCCAGGTCCGCGGCACCTCGATGATCGACGAGCAGATCCGCGACGGCGACTACGTGATCGTCGAGAAGCGGACCACCGCCCGCAACGGCGAGACGGTCGTCGCCCTGCTCCAGGACGGCGACGCCACCCTCAAGAAGTTCTACAAGGAGGGCGGCCGCATCCGGCTCCAGCCGGCCAACCCGGAGATGGAGCCGATCTACGTCGACGAGTGCCGCATCCAGGGCGTCGTCATCGGCGTGTTGCGTAAGTACTGAGGCCCCACGCGTCACCCGGGCCGTGCGCCGTCCGCGCGCCCGCGAGGGAGGTCTGCGCCCTCAATGCTCGACATCCGGCCGATGGACGAGGGCTACATCCACATGGACTGCCTGCACCACGGGCCGGTCGACCCGGCCGAGGCCCCCCGCCGCGAGGACCTTTACCAGGACGCCCCCCACCTGCCGCCACACCCGTGGACGGACGAGACGCTCCGCGAGGTAGCGGCCGCGCATGAGTGTGTGACGGAGGGGTGGCGCGGCGACCCGTCGCGCGAGTTCATGCGCGAGATGATCCGCCGGTACGGCTCGTTGGCTCCACGCTGGAAGAGGCCGTCTTGGCGACACACAGCACAGGCCCGCGGGCGGCTGCGTACTTGCCGCGGCCCGCTGCGCCCGACGGGTAAGGGGGTGCCTTGGGCCCAGAGGGTGGTCGCCGCGGTAATCTACCGCGAAGGCACGCCTACGTCGCCCTCTGCCCCAGCCTGGACGTGGCAAGCCAGGGCGATACGGTTGCGGAGGCCCGGGCGAACCCGGCGGATGCCGTCGCGCTCTCCTTGGAGACGGCCGGTCCGGCGGAGCGCCCGGCGCCATCGGTCGGCGAGACATACCTTGCGTGGCCCGCGTGGGCTCCGAGCCGGGCGAGGGGTGCGGTCCCTGACGGAGGGGGCGCTTGTATGAGGCCCTGAGCGCACCATGGATACCACCGACAAGCTGAAGGTGCTGGCCGACGAGGCACGGTACGACCTCTCGTGCGCGTGCGGGACGCGGAGCGGGCCGGACCACCGGCAGCGGTCGGACGACGGGCTGTGGGTCTACCCGACGTCGCTTCCGCGCGGCGGGCAGAGCGTCATGCTGAAGACGCTCCTGTCAAGCGCGTGTGTCAACGATTGCCGGTACTGCCCCCTGCGGCGCGACCGCGACACCCGACGCTGCACGCTCCGGCCCGAGGAGGTCGCCGACGCGTTCATGGCCTACGTCCGGCGCGGCCAGGTCCACGGCCTCTTCCTCTCCTCCGGCGTCGTGCGGGGGCCGGACCACACGATGGACCGCATGGTCGCGGTGGCGGAGATCCTGCGGCGGAAGCACGCCTACGGCGGGTACCTTCACCTGAAGGTCCTACCGGGGTCGAGCGACGCGGCCATCGAGGCGTGCTGCGCGGTCGCCAACACCGTCAGCGTCAATGTCGAGGTGCCGACGCGTGCGGCCATGGCCGCCCTCTCCAGCCGCAAGGACTACGCCCGCGACATCGTGCGGCCGGTCCGGCTGATCAGCGGCCTGACGGGGCGCGGGAGCCGGTTCCCGCGGGTGCGGCAGATGACGCAGTTCATCGTCGGCGCATCGACGGAGACCGACGCCGAGATCGTCCGGGCGACCTTCGGCCTGTACCGGCGGCTGGGCCTGGCGCGGGTCTACTTCAGCGCGTACCAGAAGGGCCTGGGCGACGCGGCGCTGCCGGGCGAGCGGACGGGCGGGCCGGACCCGCGGGCCTTGGCGACGCGGGAACACCGGCTGTACCAAGTCGACTTCCTGATCCGCAAATACGGGTTCACGGACGAGGAGATCGGCTTCGACGGGTCGGGAGCCCTGCCCCTGGACGCGGACCCGAAGGAACTCTGGGCCCGGCGGCATCCGGAGCGGTGGCCGCTCAACGTGAACCGGGCGGCGCGGCGTGACCTTTTGCGCGTCCCGGGGTTCGGCCCCGTGACGGTGAGGCACATCCTGGCCCTGCGGAAGGGCGGCGGGCGGATCGCGCGGATGGACGCTCTCGGGCGGCCGGGCAGACGCCTGGCGAAGGCGGCCGCGTACGTGACGTTCAGTTAGGCATGGCGCAATGACCATCGCGTCGGCGGGCCGTGCCGGGTGTGGAAACGGCAAGACATCAGACGACAGCCATGGCGGTGCCACAGAGGCACCGCAGTCCATGGCGCGGCAAGACCAAAGAAAGCGGAGGCCACGGGCGGGAAGCCCGTGCCACATACGCCGACAGCAGAACGGCATGCAAGCCAAACTCACGGGCGGGAAGCCCGTGCCACATACGGCAACGGCAATGCCGCGCACGCCGGTCTGCGCCTATGCCGAGGCGCGCGGCCAGGGGTAGGCGTTGGAGCCGGCGCCATCGGCCCACGGCCCTTCGGGCAGCGTCTCGTGCCAGGCCATGACCTCGTCGCGGAGGCGGCGGACGACGCCCGGCTCGGCGGCGGCGCGGTTCGCGAGCTCCGTCGGGTCGGACGGCACGTCGTAGAGTTCGGCGCGGCTGCCGTCGGGGTTGACGAGCAGCTTCCAGTTGTCGCGGCGGACGGCCAGGGCCGGGCTGCGGTTGAGGACGTGGCCGACAACGTGGAACCGCCACTCCCAGAACAGCGGCGTGGTGCGGCCCCGCGGCCGACCGCACAGCGCCTCGGTCATGTCCTCGCCCTGGCAGGCGGCGGCCGCCGGGACGTCGGCGCCAACCAGGGCGCAGAAGGTCGGCAGCAGGTCCACGCCGCAGAGCGGCGTATCGTCATCAACGCGGCCGGCGGGGGCGCGGCCGGGCCAGCGGACGATGAACGGCGTCCGCACGCCGCCTTCGTACAGGCTGCGTTTGCGGCCGCGGAACGGACCGGGACTGCCGACGCCGCTGTGCGAGGCGTTGCCGATGACGATGTCCTCCGGCCCGTTGTCGGCCGAGAAGATGACGACGGTGTTCTCGCCCAGGCCCAGCTCGTCGAGCCGCGCGACCAAGCGGCCCACCTGGCGGTCGGCCTCGGTGACGGTGGCGGCATAGATGGCCTTGGCGCCGACGTGCTTGTGCTCCACGCCGACGGGCATCAGGTGCCGGTAGGGCTCGAGCTGGGTCTCGTCGGGGTCGAGGGTGGCGTGGGTGTCGTTGAGCCAGACGTTGACGAGGAACGGCCCGTCGCGGCGGGCCTCGATGAAGGCGAGGGTCTCGTCGACGATGCGCTCGCTGGAGCGGCTGCGCGGCCCGGCGAGGGTGTCGAGGCCGGTCCGCGGGAAGAAAGGGACGCGGTCGCCGTAGACATCGTGCCAGTCGAAGCGCGGGCCGTTGCCGGTGGTGACGCGGGAGACGTCGATGCCGTAGTCCGCGGGCGGCGGGGCGCCGTCGCCGTGGCCGAGGTGCCACTTGCCGAAGTGGCCGACGGCGTAGCCGGCGCTCTGCAGGAGGCGCGTGTACGTCACGGCCGCCGGGTCCAGCCAGTTCGGCATGCCTCGCTCGGCGTTGTGCGCGCGCGTGGCGAAGTGGCCGTGGATGCCCCAGTGGGCGGGGAACCGGCCCGTCAGGACGGCGGCGCGGCTGGGCGAGCAGACGCCGGAGCAGACGTAGAACTGGGTGAAGCGGAGCCCCTCGGCGGCCAGGGCGTCGAGATGGGGCGTGCGGACGTACGGGTGGCCGTAGCAGCCGAGGTCGCCCCAGCCCCAGTCATCGGCGAAGACGAAGACGATGTTCGGCCGGTCGGGGGCAGACGGCGCGCGCTCGGCTGAGGGCATGGTCCCTCCCCTTGCAGCGGTCGCGTCGGATGGCCGCTCTTCGCGGGCGCTACGCCCCGCGGGCCTTGGCGGCCCGTTTGACTTCGTCGACCTTGTCGAGGCCCTCCCAGGTGAACTCGGGGAGTTCGCGGCCGAAGTGGCCGCCCTCGGCGGTCTTGCGGAAGATCGGCCGCAGCAGGTCCAGGTACTCGATCATCTCGCGGGGCTTCAGGGGGAAGACGTCGCGGATGACGGCGGCGAGGTCCTCGTCGGCCAGGACGCCGGTGCCGCCGGTGTCGGCGTGGACGCTGAGGGCGTCGGCGACGCCGATAGCGTAGGAGAGCTGGACCTCGACGCGCTGGGCGAGGTCGGCGGCGACGATGTTCTTGGCGACGTGGCGTGCCATGTAGGCGGCGGTGCGGTCGACCTTGGAGGGGTCCTTTCCGGAGAAGGCCCCGCCGCCGTGGCTGCCCATACCGCCGTAGGTGTCGACGATGATCTTGCGTCCCGTCAGGCCGCAGTCGCCCTGGGGCCCGCCGACGACGAAGCGGCCGGTCGGGTTGATGTGGTAGATGGTGTCGTCGTCAAGGTACTCGCTTGGGATGACCGGCTCGATGATCTGATCCTTGATGCCGCGGTGGAGCTCGTCGTTCGAGACCGAATCGGCGTGCTGGGTCGAGATGACGACGGTGTGGATGCGGACGACCTTGCCCTCGGCGTCGTACTGGACGGTGACCTGGCTCTTGCCGTCGGGGCGGAGCCACGGGAGGCCGCCCTCGCGGCGGACCTGGGTCAGGCGGTTGCAGAGCTGGTGGGCAAGCTGGATGGGCATGGGCATGAGCTGGGGTGTCTGGCGGCAGGCGAAGCCGAACATGATGCCCTGGTCGCCGGCGCCCTGTTCCTTGTCCTCGCCCGCGTTCACGCCGCGCGCAATGTCCGGGCTCTGGCGGTCCAGCGCCACCAAGACGGCACAGTGTTCGTGGTCGAAGCCCATGTCGGCGTCGGTGTAGCCGATGTCCTTGATGGTGGCGCGGACGACGTCGGGGATGTCGACGCGGGCCTCGGTGGTGATTTCGCCGGCGACGACGACCATGCCGGTGGTGACCATGGTTTCGCAGGCCACGCGGCTGCGGGGGTCCTGCCGGATCATGGCGTCGAGGACGGCGTCGGAGATCTGGTCGGCCATCTTGTCCGGGTGGCCGCCGGTGACCGCTTCGCTGGTGAAGAGCCGATGGCCCTTCGGGATGTCCCAAGCCTTGCTCGCCACGCTTCGCTCCTTCGTCGATTCCGAGTGAGACCCCGGCCGCCGCGGGCCGGGGGAACAAAGCAGTGTAGGCAGTCGGGGCCGCAAATCAAGCGAAAAGGGCATTCCGGCTGCCCGGGGGGGCGGCCGGCGGCCCCGCGTCGGTCACAGCCACCGGGCCTGGGCGGCGCGGACCGTGTTCCGCATGATCATCGCCACGGTCACCGGCCCGACCCCGCCCGGCACCGGCGTCAGCGCCCCCGCGACGGGCCGGACGGAGGCGGCGTCGACGTCGCCGACGGTCTTCATCTTGGGGCGCCCGGACTTCGCGAGGACCGGCTCGCCGTCGGGGCCGAAGACGGGGACGCGGCTGATGCCGACGTCGATGACGGTCGCCCCGGGGCGGACGTGCTCGGCCGTGATCAGGCCGGGTTTGCCGACCGCGACGACCAGCACGTCGGCCGCGCGCGTGTGGGCCGCCAGGTCGCGCGTGCCGACGTGGCAGATGGTGCAGGTGGCCAGGTCGTTGGCCAGCAGGCAGGCCACGGGTTTGCCGACGATGGGCGAGTGGCCGACGACGACGGCCTCGGCCCCGTGGAGCTGGCAGCCGGCGAAGCGGATGAGTTCGTAGGCGGCGGCGGCGGTGGCGGGGACGAGGTCGGGCGGCTCGTAGAAGAAGAGGCGGCCGAGGTTGTGGGAGGTCAGGCCCTCGACGTCCTTCTCGGGGGGGATGTGCTCGGCGACGTCGCGGGCGTTCAGCCCCGCCGGCAGCGGCATCTGCAGGAGGAGGCCGTCGACGTCGGCCTCGGCCCCCAGCGCCGAGAGGCGCGCGCCGAGCTGGCCCGAGGTGGTGTCGCCGGAGAGGTCGACGAGGCGGCAGTCGATGCCGACCTGGCCGCACGCGGCCGCCAGGCTCCGGGCGTAGACGCGGCCGCCCGGGTTGGCGCCGACCATGACGGAGACGAGGGCAGGCGCGTGGCCGGAGACCCGAACGACCTCCTGGAGGTCGTCGGCGAGGTCGGCGCGGATGCGGGCCGCGAGGGCCTCCCCGTCGATACGTTTGGCGGGCACACGGACTCCTTGGGCGGCGCCGCGGTCCCGCGGGCGGCGCCGGCGGGGCCCCGGCCGCGGGCGCTAAGCCAAGGGCGGCTGGGCCGGCCCTCCGGCCGACTGGCTGCGCGCGGCCCGGAGCTGCTCCAGTTCGCGCTCGATGGGCCAGGTGCCGAAGGCCAGCACGAAGATCATGACGAGGTTGACGATGGGGACGAGCATCAGGAGGCCCAGCGCCCCGGACCAGCCGACCTTCGAGAAGATTTTCCACCAGACGATGATGCCGATGACGACCGACACCAGAGCAATGACGAGGGCGAAGAGGGCCCCGATGCCCGTCATCACCTCGGCGCCTTCGAACTGTGGTACGGACTGCATGGCGTTCTCCTTCCCGGGTTCGTGCGTACCTTAGCGCGCGCCGCGGCGGCGTGCAAGCAAACTTCGCGGCCGGCGGCCGGTCTCGTCAGAAGAGGCCGGTGACGCGACCGTCGGGCGTCAGGTCGATGCGCTCGCCCCCGGGGCGCGTCGGCAGGCCGGGAATCGTCCGCATCTGCCCGCACAGCGGGTACAGGAACCCCGCGCCGACGCTGGCCCGGACGTCGCGGACGGGCAGCGTGAAGCCCTCGGGGCGGCCCTTGACCATGGGATCGTGCGACAGGCTGAGGTGCGTCTTGGCCATGCAGACGGGCATCCGGTCGTAGCCGAGGGCGGTGTAGCGGTCGATGGCGCGGAGGGCGTCCTTCTCGTAGGCGACGCCGCCGGCCCCGTACATCTCGCGGGCGATGGTCTCGATCTTCTCGGGGATGGAGGCTTCCAGGTCGTAGAGGAAGCGGAAGTCGCCGGGCGTCTCGCAGGCCTCGGCAACGGCGCGGGCCACCTCCAGGCCGCCGTCGCCGCCTTCGGCGTAGACGCTGGAGGTGCCGGCCCAGGCGGCGCCGGCGTCCAGGGCGGCCCGGATGGCAACCTCGTACTCCGCCTCGGCGTCGGAGGCGAACCGGTTCAGAGCCACCACGCACGGGAGGCCGTGGCGGCGGACGTTCTCGATCTGCTTCGCCAGGTTGCCGCATCCTTCGGCCACCGCCCCGGGGTCGGGCTCCAGCAGGACCGGGTCGAGCGGCTTGCCGGCCTTGACCTCGAAGCGGCCGCTGTGGACCTTCAGGGCCCGGACGGTGGCGACGAGGAGGACGCAGTCGGGGCGCAGGCCGCTCGCGCGGCACTTGATGTCGAAGAACTTCTCCATGCCGATGGCGGCGCCGAAGCCGGCCTCGGTCACGGTGAAGTCGACGAGCTTGGTGGCGATGAGGTCGGCGAGGATGGACGAGTTGCCGTGGGCGATGTTCGCGAACGGGCCCGTGTGGACGAAGCACGGCGTGTGCTCGATGGTCTGGACGAGGTTCGGCTTGAGGGCCTCCTTGAGGAGGGCGGCCATGGCGCCGGCGACCTGGAGGTCGTCGCACGTCACGGGCTCCCCGCCGCGCCGGTAGGCGACGACCATGCGGCCAAGGCGGGCGCGGAGGTCGGCGAAATCCGCCGCCAGGCCCAGGATGGCCATGACCTCGCTGGCGGCGGTGATGTCGAAGCCGGTGCGGCGGACGACGCCGCTGCCGAGGCCGGTGACGATCTCCTCCAGGCCCCAGCGGTCGTTGAGGTCGATGACGCGGCGGAGGGTCGGGGCGTAGGGGTCGATGGCGAAGGGGTTGCCGTGATACAGGTGGTTGTCGACGAAGGCGCAGGCGAGGTTATTGGCGAGGCCGACGGCGTGGAAGTCGCCGGTCAGGTGCAGGTTGAGGTCCTCCATGGGGAGGACCTGGCTGTGGCCGCCCCCCGCCGCCCCGCCCTTGATGCCGAAGGTGGGGCCGAGGCTGGGCTGGCGGATGCAGGTGCAGACGCTGTGGCCGAGGCGGGCCAGGGCCATCGACGCGCCGATGGTGGTGACGGTCTTGCCCTCGCCGAGCGGTGTCGGCGTGATGCCGGTGACAACGACGTACTTGCCGCGCGGCCGGTCGGCCAGGCGCTCCAGGATGCGCGGGTGGACCTTGCCGAGGTACGGCCCGTAGGGCTCGTACTCGTCGTCGCGGACGCCGAGCGCGCGAGCCACCTCGGCCGCGGGCCGGATCGTCGCCTGTTGGGCGATTTCGATATCGCTGAGCATGCACCTCTCCTGGGGCCGGAGGCCGGACCGCTGCCCCCGGCGGGCCGACACTGTAGGCGCCGGCGGCGGGGGGCGTCAAGCGCCAGGGCCCCGGCGCGGACCGCGGCTTACCTTGACATCGTGAAGCGACCGCCTTAAGCTTTGGCCAAAAGCGGCGGGGCGCCCCCCGGACCGGAGGCCGGCGCCCGCCGTCTCTCACGACCCTCTTCGGAGCCCACCATGCCGACCCCCGAGACGTTCGCCGACGCCCTGGGCCACCGCATCCTCGTCTTCGACGGGGCCATGGGCACGGAAATCTACCGGCGGCACGTCTTCGTCAACCAGTGCTTCGACGAGCTGAACCTGTCGCGGCCGGACCTGGTCCGCGAGATCCACACCGAGTATCTGGAGGCCGGGGCCGAGGTCCTTATCACCAACACCTTCGGGGCCAACCGCCAGGCCCTCGCCCCGTTCGGGCTGGGCGACCGGCTGGAGAAGATCAACCGGGCGGCCGTGCGGATCGCCCGGGAGGTGGCCGACTCGAGCGAGGCCCGCGTCTTCGTGGCCGGGTCCATCGGCCCGGTCCTGCCGGAGCGGCCCGAGCAGGAGGCCGGCGTCGTCGAGGTGCTGCACGAGCAGGCCCGGATCCTCGCCGAGGCGGGCGTGGACGTGGTCCTCTTCGAGACCCAGCGCGACCGGCCGATGATCGACCGGTGCGCCCGGGCAATACGCGGCGTCGATCACCCGTTCGCGATCTCGTTCACGGTCTTCGAGGACACCGAGTCGGCGGCCGGGGAGCCGCTGAAGGCGATGGTCGCGCCGCTTGACCCCGCGGGGCCGCGGCCCGTCGGCTGGGGCATGAACTGCGGCGCCGGCCCGGACGCCCTTCTCGGCGCGGTGGAGCAGGTGACGAAGCTGACCGACCTGCCCGTCTTCGTCTACCCGAACGCCGGGGCCCCCCGCGAGGTGGGCGGCCGCATGATCTACATGTGCTCGCCGGAGTACCTGGCGGAGTACGCCAAGCGGTACGTGGACCTGGGCATCGTCGGCGTGGGGGGCTGCTGCGGCACGACGCCGGAGCACATCCGCGTGATCGGCCAGACGATCAAGCCCCTGACGCGCCGGCGCGTCACGGCCGCGGAGACCCTTGGCGAGGCCTGCGAACTGAAGGAGCCGATGCCGCTGGCCGAGCGGTCGCGCCTCGGCTGGCACCTCGCCCACCGCCAGTGGGTCCAGACGGTGGAACTCGTGCCGCCGCGCGGCCACGACCTGACGGACATCGTCGAGAAGGCGCGGATCCTGCACCGGCATGGGGTGGACGCGATCAACGTGCCGGACGGCCCGCGGGCGAGCTCGCGCATCTCGCCGCTGGTCACGGCCATCCGCCTGCTGGAGGCGGCCCATATCGAGCCGATCCTCCACTTCTGCTGCCGCGACCGGAACCTGATCGGCATGCAGGCCGACCTGCTCGCCTGTGCCGCCACGAACATCCGGAACCTGCTCTTCGTGACGGGCGACCCGCCGAAGCTGGGGCGCTATCCGTTCGCGAGCGGCGTCTTCGACGCCGACTCGATCGGCATGGTGGGCTACCAGGCGCGGCTGAACCGGGGGGCGGACATCGGGGGCCAGGCCATCGACCCGCCGACGGCGGCCGTGATGGGCGTGGGGGCCGACCCGAGCGCGATCGACCTCGACCGCGAGATGCGCCGCTTCCGCGAGAAGGCCGAGGCCGGCGCCGAGTTCGCCATCACCCAGCCCGTCTTCGACCCGGACGCCCTGCTCCGCTTCCTGGACCGGGTGGCCGACTGCCACCTGCCGGTGCTGGCGGGCGTCTGGCCGCTGGCCAGCCTCCGCAACGCCACGTTCATGAAGAACGAGGTGCCCGGCGTCACGGTGCCGGACGAGATCATGGACCGCATGGCCGCCCACGACGACCGCGAGGCCCAGCGGCAGGAAGGCATCGCCATCGCGCGGGAATCGGTCGAGCGGGTCCGCGACCGGGTGGCGGGCATCCAGGTGAGCGCCCCGTTCGGGAACGTGCACACGGCGCTCGAGGTGATGGCGCCCTGACGGGGGGCCGCGGCACGCGACCGGCGAGGCAGACCGTCACCCTTCAGTCTATCTTCAGCCACGCCTGCGCGTATTCGCGGCGCCCGTCCAGGTCGACGACCGTCAGGAAGACGTTGTACACGCCCGGCCCGGGGTAGGTGTGCAGGACGGTCGCGCCCAGGTCGACCGTCTCGTCGCCCAGTTGCCACAGGATCGAGTCGACCCGGTTGCCGGGGCTGTCGGGGTCGCGGACGAGGGCCCGCAGGCGGACGGTCCGCGGGTCGGCCCCCGCGGGGCGCGAGGCGCGGATGCCGACGGCCGGCCACCGGCCGATCAGCTTCAGGAAGTACCGGGCCGCCTCCACGGGGCTGGGGTCGTGGCCGCCGGGCATGCGGCGGATTTCGAAGTTGGGGAACTGGCGGAGGGTGTACCAGGCGTTGGCCTGGCGGTTCATGGCGTCGAACCCGGGCAGGTCGCCCTCCCCGAAGTACACGTACACGTGCAGGTGCCGCGCCCGCCGGGCCGTCGCGTCCGTCACCAGGTGCGGGCTGAAGTTGGCGGTGCGGCCGACGATGCAGCGGAACCGGTCGGGGTGACGGAGCCCAATGAAGTGGGCCGGGTACCCGCCGGCCGACCAGCCCGTGATCATGACGGCGTCCGGGTCGATCCGGTACCGGGCCTGAAGCGCATCGAGGATGTGGAGGACCGCCTTCTCGTCGCGCAGCAGCTCCGGCGCGGGCCGGTCCTCGGGCACGCCAAGGAGGCCGGTGGCGGCGTCGAAGTCCGGGGCACAGACGATCAGGCCGTGGCGCTCGGCCACGCCGACCCAGCGGTCGCGCTGGCCGGCGGCATGGTCGAAGGGGAATGTCCCGTGGGCGGTGATGACCAGCGGGTACCGCCGCTTGGGGGTGTAGGTGGTCGGCACGTACAGGTGGTAGGTGCGGCCGGTCGCGGGGTCCTTCAGGAAGTCGATCTTGCCGACGGGCGGGCCCGCGTCGTTGCCGGGGGTCCGCAAGGTCTGGGGCTCGCACCCCATGCCACCCACCACCGCCAGTACCAGGGTCGCGGCCAGCGCGACCCCGGCTCGCTTTCTTCGCCTGATCTGCCTCACGCGCCTGTCCCTACCGGTTTCAAACGTGCCGCCAGCGCCGCGGAAACGGGTTAAGTGTACGGTCCGGGAAAGCCCCGGGCAAGGCCGCAGGGGGCTTTGCGAGGCCGTTTGGGGGGGCCGTAGGGGTTGGCCCCGAGGGGCCGTTACCGGCTTGACAGACCCCCCGACCGGCCCTATACTGCTGCGCTTCAGCAAGACCGTCAGGCGTAACCGTGAAGAAGGGAATGAGCGATGCGGGCACGAGAGCTTGAGCAGTTCAAGAAAGTGCTCCTCCAGAAGCGCCGGATGCTCATGGGCGACGTGACGGCCCTGGAGCGGGCGGCCTTGGAGAAGAACCGGCAGGACGCCTCCGGCGACCTGTCGAAGATGCCGCTTGACATGGCCGACATCGGCTCGGATAACTACGAGCAGGAGTTCACGCTCGGGCTGATCGAGACCGAGCAGGCCACCCTCCAGGAGATCGACGAGGCCCTCGAGCGCATCGAGAACAAGCAGTACGGCCAGTGCGTCGCGTGCGAAGGGGCCATCCCGAAGGCCCGCCTGAAGGCCAAGCCCCACGCGAAGTTCTGCATCGAATGCAAACGCCAAGAGGAAAAGGGCTTGCTCTAGGCCACCGGCCCAGCCATCTGCGGCTCTGGATCACCGTCGGCCTCGGCTTGGCCCTGGACCTGGCTTCCAAAGAAGCGGCCTTCCGGCTGCTCGGCGCGCCCCCCGCGGGGGACGGGTTCGGCGGCACTCGTATCCTGCTGCCCGGCATCTTCCGGTTCGTGACAAGCGAGAACCCGGGCGTCGTCTTCGGCTTTGACGTCGTGGGCCTTCTGGGCCTCGGCCACGTCGCCGGCCGCGTCTTCACCGCCCTGCTCACCCTCGTAACGTGCGGGCTGATCGTCTACCTGTTCGCCTCGAGCCTCCCGCGCCATCGGTGGACGCATGTCATGTGCGGGCTGATCCTGGCCGGGGCGCTGGGCAACCTCTACGACCGGCTCGTCTACGGCGTGGTTCGGGATTTCCTGCAGATCACATGGCAGCCGACCGTCCTGGGGCACACCCTCGCCTGGCCGTACGTCTTCAACGCGGCCGACGTGTTCCTGGTGGTCGGGGTGGCAGGGCTGGCGGCCGCGCTGCTCTTTGCGCCGAAGCAACCGGCCGCCGAGGCCGACCGGGAGGGCTCCCGTGCAGGCGGATGACCGGGCGATGATGCAGCGGGCGCTGCGGCTGGCGGCCGGCGGGCTGGGGCGGGTCGAGCCGAACCCGGTCGTCGGGTGCGTGGTGGTGCGCGACGGGCGGATCATCGGCGAGGGGTTCCACGCCCGGTTCGGCGGGCCGCACGCCGAGGTCGTCGCCCTCCACGCCGCTGGCAAGGCCGCGCGCGGCGCCACCCTGTACGTGACGCTCGAGCCCTGCTGCCACCACGGCAAGACGCCGCCCTGCACCGACGCCATCCTGGCCGCCGGGGTCGCGCGGGTGGTGGCCGCCACGGAGGACCCCTTTCCGCGGGTGGCTGGGGGTGGGACGCGGCGGCTGCGCGAGGCGGGAGTGACGGCCGAGGTGGGGCTCTTGGGCGAGGAGGCCCGGCACCTCAATGCCGCCTACCTCAAGCGCCAGGCCACCGGCCGCCCCCTCGTCGTCGCGAAGTGGGCCATGACGCTGGACGGGCGGATTGCCACGGCCGCCGGCGACAGCCGTTGGATCACCGGCGCGGCCGCCCGCCGCCGCGTCCACGAGGTGCGCCGCATCGCGGACGCCGTCCTTGTCGGCGCGGGGACGGCCCGGGCGGACCGGCCGTCGCTGACGGTGCGGCACGTGGCGCCGCTGCCGGAGCGCGGCCAGCCGGCGCGGGTCATCCTCGACGACGGGCTCGTCCTGGACCCCGGCGCCGAACCGGCGGCCTCGGCCCGCGACGTGCCGGTCTTGGTCTACACGCGGCCCGGCGAGGCCGAGCACGCCCGCGCGGCCGCGCTGCGGAAGGCCGGCTGCGAGGTCCTGGGCGTCGAGGCCGACACCGCCGGCGTCTCGCCGGGGGCGGTGCTCGACGACCTGGGCGCGCGGGGCATGTCGCGGGTCATGGTCGAGGGCGGCGCCCGGGTCTTCGGCTCGTTTTTCACCGCCGGCTGTGTCGACCGCGTGCTGGTCTTCATGGCCCCGAAGATTCTCGGGGCGGCCGGGGCCCTCGGGCCGGTGGCGGGCCCCGACGGGCGCGCGCTCGCCGAGGCGTGGCCCGTGCTGGACGTCCAGGTGGACGCGATCGGCGAGGACTGGGTGCTCGAAGGCCGCGTCGGGCCGTACTGAGCCGGCGCGTACGCCGGGCGGCGACGGGTTTCCGCGGGGGGGGGAAGGCGCCCGGGACTACCAGGCGTCGCGTCGGGCCTGCCAGAGTTCGATCAGCTTCGCGGCCCGCTCCTCCGGCGGGAGGCTCTCCAGCACGGCCTGGTCCTGCGGGCTGAGCGTCTCGACGAACGCGGCCAGAGCCTTGGCGCGGCGTCGGAGGCGGTCGCGCGTCGCTTTCGGCGCGTCGCGGAACTCGCGGTACTGCTGGAAGAGGGCGTCCCGTTCGGGCTCGTCCAGCTCCGCCAGACGCCAGTACCGCTCCAGGTAGGCGCGGCGGGCCTTCTCGGGCAGCGCCGTCCAGCGGTGGTTGTTGAAGCGGACCTCGCGCGGGTCCAGCCGCACGTGGTCCTCCAGGTGCAGCAGACCCGGGGCCGGTGCGGCCTCGGCTCCGGCGGCCTCGGCCGCGGGGGCCGCACGCACCCGCGTCTCCCCGCCGATCAGCACCTCCGGCGCGACCATTGCCGCCGCCAGCCCGCACACCAAGGCCGTCCCGACGCACACGGCCAGCAACCGCATCCGCCGACGGCGGTAGAGCAGGCGTCGAAGTTCTTCGCGGCGAGCGTCCACGTCAGCTTCCCTCACCCTCGAGCGGGTCGGACACCTCGTCCGCCTCGGCCACGAGGTCTTCCATCAAGGCCACCACGGCCATCTCGTCCATCAACTCGGCGTCCTCGAGGAACGTCAGGTGGTCGCTCACCTCGCGTTCCACGGGGCTGCCCGGCTCGGCCGTCAGGCCCGTCCAGGTGAAGAGCAGCAGCCCCAGGAGAAGTCCGGCGGCGACGCCCAGAACGCCGGCCATCACCCGCCGCCGCGTCCGGTGCGGCCGCAGGCGGGCTTCCAACCGCAGGATGTCCTTTTCCTCGACCACGCGGGCCATCATCCGCGAGGTGAACCCCGCGCGGACGGGCGGCGTCTCCGCCTCGTCCAGCAGCGACCACGTGTCCTTCAGCAGCCGCAGCTCGGCCCGGCACGACTCGCACCCCTCCAGGTGGCGGCGCACGGCCTGGGCGGCCGACGGCTTGAGTTCGCCGTCGAGGTAGGCGGCCAGCACGCTCCGTACCCAGCTGCAGACGCTCTTGCCCATAGGTCGCCCTGAAAGGGGGTCCGCCTCTTTGAACGGAGGGCGCGGGCGGGAGTTCCGCGGAAAAGGGCCGACGCGGACGGGACCGCGCCGGGCTAGCCGATGGGCTGGCGCTCGCGGCCGGTCTTCAGGTAGAGCAGCAACTGGTTCTTCAGGTTCTCGCGGGCCCGGGCCAGCAGGCTCTTGACGGCCATGGTGCTGCACCCGAGGGTGTCGGCGATGTCGGCGTAGCTCATGCCCTCGTACTTGTTGAGGACGACAGCCACCTGCTGCTTCTCGGGCAGTTCGCCGACGGCCTCGCGAACCTTGTCCTGGAGCTCGGTGCGGTTGAGGTTGAAGTCGGGGGCCCGGCTGTCGGGGTCGGGCAGCGTCTGGGGCCCGTCGTGAGACCGGGCAAGCTGCTCGATGGAGACGTCGTCCTTCCGATTGGAACGGGCCCGCAGCGCGTTCAGGCTCACGTTGGCCGCAATCCGGAACATCCACGTCGAAAACTTGGCGGTCGGCTTGTACGACGCGCGGGCCCGGTAGATACGGAGGAAGACCTCCTGGGCCAAGTCTTCAGCGTCGGCGGAGTCGCCGATGAACCGATAGACGAGGCCGATGACCCGGGAATGATTGCGCTCGACGAGTTCCTGGAACGCGACTTCGTCGCCCCGCTGGAAGGCGAGCATCAGTTGAACGTCGTAGTCCTGCGCGGCTCGCTGGCGTGCGCCGGCGATGGCCGCGGCGGTTGCGGCAATGGCCTTGCCCATGGGCCCTCCGCTGCTTCGGGACACTTCAGGTTCGGGAGACTGCAGCCCGCCCCCCTGCTTTGCCCCGTTCGTTATGTGATACGAGGCCACGAAGCGGTTCGCCACCAGAAAATCCCGCTTTGCCGCACGGGGTTGCCCGGCGGGGGTCGGCGGCGAATGCCTCAAGTCGCCGTTTCGGCGGGCCCGATGTATGCCCTATAGGGGGCTTCGCCATGCCGCCGGACCCGACCCAGCCCGAGCAGCCGCTACTCCGCATCAGCGAGATCGCGGAGAAGGCCGGCGTCTCGCGGCAGGTGGTCAGTTCGTATTGCATGTACGGGCTCCTGTCGGAAGCCACCCGGACGCCCGGGGGCCATCGCCTCTTTGACGAGGCCGCCGTCCGCCGCATTCGCCTCATCCAGGACCTGAAGCGGCGGTACACGCTCCGCGAGATTCGTGAGATTTTCATCCGGGACCGGCTTTGACCTCCGTCTGCTGAGCCACGCGGGACGACTGGCATGGTCGCCCGTGGTGCAGGGGCACAAAGCCAACGGCAGCCGACACGCGGGCCGGCAAGCGGCCCGGCGAAAAGGGCGCGCCAGGCCCATGCCCGCCGCGGGCAGGTCCGCAACCTGACACTTCCTTTCAAGGCCCATCCAGCCCCCCCGCCCCGCCGTCACTCAGCCGCAGCCGGACCAGGTTCAGCGCCATGAGCGTCGCCCGCTCGCGGACGCCCTGCCGGCCGCCCGGGAAGACGTGCCGCGCGGCCTCCGTGCCCGCGGCATCGACGATGGCGAACCAGACGAGCCCGACGGGCTTGGCCTCCGTGCCGCCTCCCGGGCCGGCGATGCCCGTGACGGCGACGGCCAGGTCGGCGTCCGCCTGGCGGCGCGCGCCCTCGGCCATGGCCCTGGCGACGGCCTCGCTGACGGCGCCCTCGGCGGCAATCACGTCGGCCGGCACATCGAGGCGCCGGGTCTTGGCCTCATCGGCGTAGGCGACGACGGCCTCGAGCAGGTGGGCCGACATGCCGGGCACGCTGACCAGCGCCGCCGCCACCAAGCCGCCCGTACACGACTCGGCCACGGCCAGCGTGGCGCCGGTCGCCGCCAGCCGCTCGGCCACGACGGCTTCCATGGACGTCTCGCCCTCGGCGTAGCAGACGTCGCCGAGGCGGCGGCGGACCTCGGCCGCGTCCGCCTCCAGCAGCCGCTCGACCTCGGTCTCCAGGCCGGCGGCGTGGATGTGGATGTCGATCCGGCCGACGTGGCAGGCGGTGGCGACCTGCGGCCGCCGCCCGCGCGCCATCAGGTCCGACAGCCGCTCGCCCACCTGCGACTCCGGCAGGCCGAAGGTCCGGACGGTCCGGACGCGGACGACGGCGCCGTGGCCGACCTCGAGGTGCGGCAGGACCTGGTCACGGAGCATGCGGCGCATCTCGTCGGGCACGCCGGGCATGCAGAAGACGTCGGCGCGGCCGAGGCGGGTGCGGATGCCGGGGGCGGAGCCGACGGGATTCGGAATCGGCTCGGCGCCGCGCGGGAGCACCGCCTGGCGGAGGTTCGAGCCGCTGAGCGTCCGGCCCCGCGACGCCGCCCACGCGTCCACAAGCCGCCGCGCCTCCGGGTGCGCCTCCAGGTCGGCGTTCATGGCCCGGGCGAGGCCGTCTCGGGTGACGTCGTCGGGCGTCGGGCCGAGGCCGCCGGTGGCGAGGACGACCTCGGCGCTCGCGGCGCCGCGCGTGAAGGCGTCGGCGATGGCGGCGATGTCGTCGTCGAGGGTCTCGTGGCGGACGACGTCGATGCCCAGGCGGCGGAGCGTCCGGGCGAGATCGCGGGCGTGCGTGTCAAGCCGCAGGCCCGAGACCAGTTCGCTGCCGATGCTGAGGATGACGGCCGGCACGCGGGGCCCCTACCGGGAGAAGTGGATCAGGACAATGTCGCCCTCGCGGACGGCGTAGTCGCGGCCTTCGACACGGTGGCGGCCGGCGGTGCGTGCGCCGGCCAGGCTGCCGGCGGCCTTGAAGTCGTCGAACGAGACGACCTCGGCGCGGATGAAGCCCTTGGCCATGTCGGTGTGGATCTCGCCGGCGGCCTCGGCGATGCCCGTGCCGCGCACGACGCTGCGCGCGGCCACCTCGGGCTCGCCGGCGGTGAAGAAGGTGACACGGTCGAGGGCGCGGTAGACGGCCTGGAGGACGTCCTGGGTGTGGAAGCGGGCGATGCCCATCTCCTCCATGAACGCGGGGCGGTCCTCCGGCGGGAGCTGGCCAATCTCGGCCTCCAGCGACGCCACCAGCGCCACGTCCGGCGCCGGCAGGTCCGGGAATCGGGCCGCGGCGGCGGGGTCGGCGGCCTCGTCCTCGCCGACGTTCAGGACGGTCACCCGCGGCTTCTCCGTGAGGAACGCGAAGCTGCGGAGCAGCCGCCGCTCGGCCTCCGACAGGTCGGCCGCCGACAGGGGCAGCTCGGCCTCGAGCGTCTCGCGGACGCGCCGCATCAGGTCCAGTTCGCGTTTCAGGGCCTCGCGCTCGGGCGTCGGCTTCGTGATCGCCACCTCGAGCTTCTCGATGCGGCGGAGGGTGATGTCGAGGTCGGCGATGAGGAACTCCGACCGGATCAGCTCGCGGTCGCGGACGGGGTCGACGGAGCCCATCGGGTGGGGCGCGGCCATGCTCTCGAAGGCGCGGAGGACCTCGACGAGGACGTCCGCCCTCCGCAGGTGTTCCGCCACGGCCGTGTTCCGGGCGGCCAGGTCGCTCTGGCCGGGCGCCAGCCCCGGCACATCGAGGACCTCGATGTGGACCGGCGTCCGCTTCTTCGCCTGGTAGTGGTCCATGAGCCAGTCGAGGCGCTCGTCCTCGAGGGCGACGGTGGCGGCGTTCGGCTGGTCGGCCCGGGCGGGGTGGGCGGCGGAATCGACAGCCCCTCCGCAGAGGGCGTCGAAAAGGCAGGTCTTGCCGGTCAGTGGGAGGCCCGTGAGGACGGCGTTCACGAGGCGGCCTCCGACCGGGCCGCATCCTGGGGCGGCCCGGAGGCGGCCTCGGGCGACGCCGGGCGGGGCGCGGCCTCGGGGCGGGCGGCGGCGGGGCCTTCGCCCGCGGCCTCGGTCTCGGTCTCGGCAGACGCCCCGGCGGCCACGGCCTCGTTGCCGTCCTGGACATCGTCGCTCATGCGGCGGCCGGGCTTGAAGCGGACGGTGTAGCGGACCCCGAGGGGCACACGTTCGAGCGTCCTCGGGTTCTGGGCGACGCGCGGCTCGCGGCGTTTGACCTCGAAGACGCCGAAGTCGCGGAACTCGATCCGGTTGCCGCGCGCGAGTTCCTCCGCGATCATGTCCAGGAACCGCTGGATGATGTCTTTGGCGAGGACGCGCTTGATGCCGGTGGCGTCGGCGATGGCGTCGGTGAGTTGCTTCTTCGTGACGGTCTGCATGCTGGCCACCCCCTGGTGCGCAAGTTCCCGCGGCTTGCCCGCTTGTTTCCCGACACTCACTGGCCGGACGGCGCCGTCGCGGCGTGGGTGTCGCCGGCGCGGCGTCGGGCCTTCTTGTCGGCCACCTGGAGCGCCGGGTCCTCGATCTTGACGAACGACTGGGGCGGCACGGAGCGCGTCAGCCACACGTTGCCGCCGATGGTGCTGCCCTCGCCGACGACGGTCTCGCCGCCGAGGAGGGTGGCCCCGGAGTAGATGGTCACGTGGTCTTCGAGCGTCGGGTGCCGCTTGTGCCCGCGGATGAGGCGGCCCCGCTCGTCCTTCGGGAAACTGAGGGCCCCGAGCGTCACGCCCTGGTAGAGCTTGACGTGGTGGCCGATCTCGGTGGTCTCGCCGATGACGACGCCCGTCCCGTGGTCGATGAAGAAGTACTCGCCGATGGTCGCCCCCGGGTGGATGTCGATGCCGGTCTCGCCGTGGGCGATCTCGGTCATGATGCGCGGCAGGAGGGGGACCTGGAGGTCCCAGAGCTCGTGGGCGAGGCGGTACACCGTCACGGCCGCCACCCCCGGGTACGAAAAGATCACCTCGTCCGTGCCGCGCGCCGCCGGGTCACCGTCGTAGGCGGCCTGGACGTCGGTGGCGAGGAGGCGGCGGACCTCGGGCAGGCGCTGGAGGAACCGGACGGCCACGTCGGCCGCCTGCTCCCGGCAATGGGGACACAGGCCCTCGCAGCGGCGGCAAC
This sequence comes from uncultured Anaerolineales bacterium, assembly GCA_964397995.1. Lineage (GTDB taxonomy): Bacteria > Planctomycetota > Phycisphaerae > FEN-1346 > FEN-1346 > CAYNLG01. Next base: position 41,722 of record CAYNLG010000009.1, on the reverse strand, counting down.
TGTGCTGGATGCCCAAGTAAATCTGCTCGGCCAGCAGCCGGTAGACCTGGTGGATGCGGTCGCCGATGTGGTAGGTGATGTTCTCGGGGGTAAAGTGGCGGCGGCCGAAGTAGCCGGGGTACAGGATCTCCTTGAGGCCCTGGACCAGCTCGGCCACGGCATCGCGCGACGGGAGCTGCCGGTGACTCAAATGGTGGATGGCCTCGTGGCGCTCGTACGACGCCACGGTGGCGTCAATGACCTCGGAGAGCAATGGCTCCCGGGGCGGCAGCGAGGACATGAGGCGGTTCCTCTAACCCACGACGTGCAAAGGGATTATAACGCACGCGCCCCGAACGGGCAAGCGCGTTTCCCGGGCCGTTTTGGGCCCGTTCGGCCGGCGGCGGGGCCCTCCCCCGCCGCCGGGCGCGCGGCCTAGTCCTCTTCCTCTTTGGCCTTGGCGGCCGCGTCGATGATCTGCTGCTGGACATTGCCCGGCACCGGTTCGTAGTGGGAGAACTCCATGGTGTAGGCCCCCTGGCCGCCCGTGATCGACCGGAGCTGCGTGTTGTACTGGGTGACCTCGGCCAGCGGCACCTGGGCCTGGATGGTCTGGGTGCCGCCCGCACCGGCTTCCATGCCCTGGATGCGGCCGCGCCGGCTGTTCAGGTCGCCGGTGATGTCACCGAGGAACTGGTCGGGGACGGTGACGGCGAGGTCGACGAACCGCTCCAGGAGGGTGGGCTTGGCCTTGTCGACGGCGTCGCGGAAGGCGTTGCGGCCGGCGATTTTGAAGGCGATTTCCTTGGAATCGACGGGGTGGTGCTTGCCGTCGTAGACGCTGACGCGGACGTCCTGGAAGGGGTAGCCGGCGATGACGCCCTCTTCCATGGCCTCGCGGATGCCCTTCTCGATGGCGGGGAGGAAGGGCTTGGGGATGGCCCCGCCGAAGATGTCGTCGACGAACTCGAACCCTTCGCCGCGCTCCATCGGCTCGACGCGGAGGTAGACCTCGCCGAACTGGCCGGCGCCGCCGGTCTGCTTCTTGTGGCGGTAGTGGCCCTCGCCCTTGCCCATGATGGTCTCGCGGTAGGGAATCTTGGGCGGCTTGGTGTCGACGTCGACCTGGAAGCGCCGCTTCAGGCGCGCCAGGGCCACCGTCAGGTGGATGTCGCCGATGCCGTTGAGGACGAGTTCGTGGGTCTGGCGGTCGCGGCTGGTGGTCAGCGTCGGGTCCTCGTCGACAAGCTTGGCGAGGGCTTCGGAGAGCTTCTGCTCGTCGCCGCGGCTCTTCGGCGACAGGGCGAGCGAGAACATCGGCACGGGGAACGCGGCCTCCGGCACGAGGCGCGTCTCCTCGGTGCACACCGACGTGCCGACGCCGAGTTCCTCCATCTTCGGGACGCCGACGACGTCGCCGGCGACGGCCTTGGCGAGCGGCTCGGACTCCTTGCCCTGGATGCGCAGGAGCTGGGCGAAGCGCGTGTCGCGGCGGTCGTCGCCGATGCGGGCCGAGGAATCGGCCTCGAGCGTCCCGCTCCAGACGCGGAGGTACGAGATGCGCCCGACGTAGGGGTCGCTGACGACCTTGAAGACCTGGGCGCAGAGCGGGCCGGCCGGGTCGCCGCCGACCTCGACGGTCTCGGCGTCCTCGCCAGGGCCGGTGCGGACGGCGATGGCCTTGGCCTGGGCCGGGCTCGGGGCGTACTGGACGAGGAGGTCCATGAGCTCTTCGACGCCCAGTTCGCCGCGGGCGCTGGTGTAGAGGACCGGGACGAGGGTGCCCTCGACGAGGGCCTTGACGTAGGCGCCGGCGAGTTCTTCGGGGGTGATCTCTTCCTCGCCGAGGTACCGCTCCATGAGGGTCTCGTCGGCCTCGATGATGGACTCGACGACCTCGCCGTGGGCGCTGGCGACGTCCATCAGGGCGTCGCCGGATTCCTGGGCGAAGACGTCGACCACGCCGCTGAAGCTCGGGCCCTGGCCGACCGGGGCGGTGACGAGGCGGCACTGGCTGCCGAGGGCCTCCTGGATCTGCTCGTACAGGGCGACCAGGTCGACGTTCTCGGCGTCGGCCTTGTTGACGACCACCACGCGGGCCATGCCGCGCTCCCCGGCCATGCGGAAGTAGCGGCGGCTGTGGATGTCGGGGCCGACGGCGGCCGAAACGACGAGGACGGCGATGTCGGTGGCCGCCAAACCGCTGATGACCTGGCCGATGAAGTCGCCGTAGCCGGGGGTGTCGATGAGGTTGACGTGGCGGTTCTTCCAGCCGAAGTGGAGGACGGAGGCCAGGACGCTGCCCTGGCGTTCCTTCTCCTCGGGCTCGAAGTCGCTGAGCGTGTTGCCCTCGTCGGAGCTGCCCATGCGGGTGGTCACGCCCGCCTTGTGGAGCATGGCCTCGGCGATCTGGGTCTTGCCGCCGTGGGTATGGCCCACGAGCACGACGTTGCGGATGGCATCGGTTTTGACGTCCGGCATTGCGTCCTCCACCTTGTTCCTGTGGCGCCCGGGCCGCCCCCCCGTGGGGGCCGGCCTCAGGCGTCGCCCCGGGCCGCCTTCAGGGCGGCCTCGAGGGTCAACGTTCCTTCGTACAGAGCGCGGCCGATGATCGCGCCGGGGATTCCGGCCTCGCGGAGCGCCGCCACGTCCTCGACCGTGGTCACCCCGCCGGAGGCGATGACGGGACAGGCGGCCCGTGACGCCAGGGCCCGCGTCGCCTCGATGTCGGGGCCGGTCATCATACCGTCCCGCCTGATGTCGGTGTAGACAATTGCGGCCAGGGGGAGCTCGCGGACGCGGTCGGCCAGGTCGGCGGCGTCCACGGCGGTCTCGGCCGCCCAGCCGTCGACCGCGACCTTGCCGCCGCGGGCGTCGAGACCCAGGGCGACGCGCCCCGGCAGGGCCCGGACAAGGTCGGCGAAGCCGTCCGGGTCGCGGACGGCGCGGGTGCCGACGATGACGCGGTCCAGGCCGGCCTCCAGCGCCGCCTCGGCCGCCTCCCGGGTCCGGATGCCGCCCCCCAACTCGATCCGCAGGCCCACGGCCTCGGCCACGGCCCGGACGGTGTCCAGGTGCACGGGCGCGCCGGAGCGGGCGCCGTCGAGGTCGACCATGTGGAGCCAGGCGGCGCCGGCGTCCTCGAAGCGGCGGGCGACGGCCACGGGGTCGTCGTCGAAGACCGTTTCGTCGTCGAAGCGGCCTTGCCTGAGGCGCACGCACCACCCGCCGCGCAAGTCAATGGCCGGCAGAATCTCCACGCGTGTGCTCCCCAAGGCACCGGCGGCGGCCGCCGCCGGCGCCCGGGGCACCGGCCGACGCGGCGGCGCTACGCCAAGGCCACGAAGTTCGCCAGGAGGTGCAGGCCCGCGGCCTGGCTCTTCTCCGGGTGGAACTGGGTGGCCATCACGTTCTCCACGGCCACGGCGCTGGCGAAGCGGACCCCGTAGTCGGTCCACGCGGCCGCCACCGCCTCGTCCGCGGGGGCGGCATGATAGGAATGCGCGAAGTAAAAGTAAACCCCGTCCTTGTCGAGGCCGCGGAAGAGCGGCCCGTCGCCAGCCGGGACGGCCCGGTTCCAGCCCATGTGCGGCACCTTGAGGCCCCGATCCGCCAGGGCGTGCGGGAACCGCACGACCCGCCCCGGCACCAGGCCGAAGCCGCGCGGCAAGGGCTCGCCGGCGTGAGACGCGACGTCGACCGGCGCTTCGGCCACCTCTTCGCTCTCCTCCAGCAGCACCTGGAGTCCCAGGCAGATGCCGAGGAGCGGGCGGCCCGTGGCCACGAAGTCGCGGATCGGCTCGACGAGGCCGTGGTCGCGGAGGGCGGCCATGGCGTCGCCGAAAGCACCGACGCCGGGCACGATGAGGCGCTCGGCGCGCGCGACGTCCTCCGGCCCGTCGCTGACGACCGCCTCGGCGCCGATGCGCTCCAGCGCCTTCTGGACGCTCCGCAGGTTCCCCATCCGATAATCGACGATGACGATCACGCGCAGACTGCCTTCCGCCAGTGTGTTCCGTCTTGCGTGTGGGCGCGGCCCCGGGCGAACCGAGCGGCCGCTAGGGCACGGCGATGATCTCGATGCGGCGGTTCCTGGCGCGGCCCTCGGCGGTGGCGTTGGTGGCCACGGGCTGGCTCGCGCCGACGCCGACCGGCGCCAGCCGGGCCCGCGCGATGCCCCGCGCCGCCAGGTACTTGACGACCGCGTCGGCCCGGGCCTCCGAGAGCGCCCAGTTGCTCTCCCACTTCGAGTGCTTGATGGGCGTGCTGTCGGTGTGGCCCTCGACGCGGATCTGGTAGGCCGCCAGTTCGCCCTGGAGCCGCGGCACGACCGCGTCGAGCCGGGCCTTGGCGTCGGCCCGGAGCGTCCCTTTGCCGGGGTCGAAGGCGTGGGTCAGAGTGAGCACGACCTGGCGCGTGCGCGGTACGGGCGCCGGGGCCGGCTCCGACCGGTAGGCCCGGTAGGCGAGTGCCGGGGGCTCCTCGAACGCGGGGGCCGGCCGCACCGGCGTCACGGCCGGCTCCGGGGCCGGGGCGCTGCGGGCCCGGTCGAGCTCGGTCTGGAGCTCGGCGTTCTGCAGCAGGGCGACCTCCAGTTGCCGTTGGAGGGCCAGGTTCCGCTCTTCGAGCTGTTGCTCGCGGCAGCCGCCGGCCGCCACGAGGGCCAGCCCCGCCACGGCAGCGAGGGCCGCCCCCCGCCCGAGTCGCGTCCACGTTCGTCGATCCCGCATGGCTCGTCCTTTCCAGAGTCCGTCGGCCGGGCGGCGCGGCCCGGCCCAGTCGTCTTGCAGGTTGGCGGCGGCGCGGCTCATCCGGCCAGCCGATGCAGCAGCAGGTTCAGCACGGCGTCCTGGGCGACCATCATGATACACGCAGTCGCGCCCAGGAAGGGCCCGTAAGGCACTTCGTGGCTCTCCGGGGCCCGGGGCATGGGCTCGTCGGCCTCCTCGCGGACGTCTTCGTCGCGCTCGGCCCGGTAGAAACCGTACGCCACGGCCGCCAGGCCCGCCAGCGTCATCAGCCGCGGGCCCCAGGTCCACGCCGTCCGCCCCTGCAGCCCGGCGAAGGCCATGAGCAGCAGCCCGGCCAGGGTGAGCGCGGCCGAGGCCCATGGGACGCGCGGCCCGGGGGGCTCGTCCTCCTCTGTGGCCGCCTCGTCATCCTCCTCGTCCTCGCCGCGGGCGCCGCCCCGCATCTGCCACAGGCCGTAGGGCAGCGCCAGGAACGGGGCCAGGAAGAAGACCAGGACGGCGCCCTGCCAGCCGAGGACGGCGCCGACGGCGGCCATAAGGTGGGCGTCGCCCAGGCCCATGGCCTCCTTGCGGAAGGCGGCGGTGGCGAGAACCCGCGTCACCAGGACCATGCCCGCGCCGACGCCCGCCCCCACCAGGGCCGCCACGGCCGCGTCCCCCGGCCGCCAGCCCGTGTAGGGCGGCACACTGGCGGCGTAGGTGGCGACGGCCTGGATGCGGGGCCAGAGAGCGCTGGCGAGGACGGCCACCACGACGACGAGGTTCGTGACCGCGGGGTAGATTTCCTTGCGCTCGAAGTCGATGACCGAGGAGACGAGCAGCGCGGCGACGAGGACCATGAAGAGGGTCCAGACGCCCATATGGCCCGCCCCCGGCCGCACCCCAAGCCTCACGAGCAGCAACCAGTAGCCAAAGAACAGGAGCCCGGTGGCCAGCTCGACGGCCATGTAGCGGGCGGTGAAGCGGGACCCGCAGCGGCGGCAGCGGCCGCCGAGGACGACGTAGCTGACGACGGGCAGGTTGTCATACCAGGCGATGGGGGCCAGACACCGCGGGCAGTGGGAGCCGGGCCAGACGAGGCTCTTGCCGGCGGGCAGACGGTGGATGCAGACATTCAGGAAGCTTCCGACACACAGGCCGAGGAGGAAGACGAAGACGCCGGCGATCCAGCCGCCGGCCAGTGCCGCCAGAGTCTCGCCCATGGGCCGCTTACCGCCCTCCCCGTCCGGACCCCTCCCGCCGCCTCCCGGGCGGCTGGCCGGCCCGTGCCCTCACGTGCCGCCATCGCCACGGGCGGACTCTATCAGCGGCACGCGAGGAAGGCAAGGCTTTTGGCCGCCCCGGTCGGCCGCGCGGCCGCCGCCGCATTGACACCTCACGGCGCGGGTCGGTATACTTCGGCCGGAACATAGCGGCCCCCGGCCGCCGCGGAAGGAGACGGGTATGGCCATTCGGGCGACCGAAATGAAGAACGGCGGCGCCATCCTGATTGATGGCGAGCTGTACATTGTCGTATCGCAGCAGCACACCAAGCCCGGCAAGGGCGGGGCCTTCATCCAGGCCAAGCTCAAGAAGTACAGCACCGGCCAAGTGCTCGATCGCCGGTTCCGCTCGGCCGAATCGGTCGAGCCGGCGTTCCTCGAGCGCAAGCCCATGCAGTACTCCTACAGCTCCGAGGGCCAACACTGGTTCATGGACCCGGAGACGTACGAGCAGGTGCCCATCGACCAGGAGTTGGTCGGCGACGCCATCGGGTACCTGCTCTCGGGCACGGAGTGCCAGGTCCTCTGGTACGAGGGCAAGGCCATCGGCGTGGACCTGCCGAACGTGGTGGAACTGGAAGTCAAGGACACGCCGCCCGCCCTTAAGGGCGCCACCGCCACCAACCAGAACAAGCCGGCCACCATGGAGACGGGCATCAGCGTCTCGGTGCCTCCCTTCATCGAGATCGGGGAACGCATCCGCATCGACACGCGGAGCGGGGAGTACCTCGAGCGGGTGAAGTAGGCGCGGCCGGCCCGCCCCGGAAGCTTCGCGAGACGGTATGGCACTGGACGTTCTCGGCGATCTCGTCGGCAAGGCCGCCCGCGCCCTGTTCGGGTCGCGGAACGAGCGGCTGGTGCGCGGGTACCGGGAGCGGATCGAGCGGGCGGCGGCGCTGGAACCGGCGTTCGAGGCCCTCTCGGACGACGACCTGAAGGCCAAGACGGCCGAGTTCCGCCTGCGGCTGACCGACGGGGCGGCCGCCCGCGCCCTGGTGCCGGGCCTGATGCGGCTCTCGCCTCCTACCGCCCTGCCCCGCATTCGCGCCGCGGCCGAAGCGCTGGGCGGCGGGGCCGACGTCACGGCGCGCCTGGCCGAGGGGCTCACGGCCCTGCCGGAGGCGGCCCGGGCGGACTGGGCAAAGCGGCTGGCCGAGCGCCTCGGCGACCGCGCCAGCGTCGTGGCCTACCTGGAGCGCCTGGAGGCGGCATGCCTGGACGCCGCGAAGGACCAGGTCGCCCTCCAGGACCTCGAGTACCGGCGCGAGCCGCCCGGCGGGGCGGACCTCGACGCCGCCGTCGCCCTGCTGAGGCGGCTCCTGCCGGAGGCGGGGGGCGGCACCGAGGAGGGCCTGCGCGAGGCCATGGCCGCCGAGGAGAAGCACGGGAGCCTGGCGCGGCAGGCGGCGCGGGCGCTGGTGGCGCGGCACCGCGAGCGGCTCCTGGAGGTCTGCCGCGACCGCGAGCCCGCCGAGACCCTCGACGACCTCGTCCCGGAGGCCTTCGCCGCCGCCCGCGAGGCCGCCAAACGCTGCGTCTGGCTCGACCACGCCGAGGCCCCTCCCGACTACCACCCCGAGGTCCAGCAGCGCATCCGCAAGGCGATGCGCGGCGAAGAGAGCCTCGTCGACCCCGAGACGGGCAAACGCATCGAGCTCCACGGCCTGTACAGCATGCGGCCGTACGACGTACAGCTCATCGGCGCCCTGGTCCTGAACGAGGGCAAGATCGCCGAGATGGTCACCGGCGAGGGCAAAACGCTGGTGGCGTCGCTGGCGGCGTACCTGAACGCGCTCAGCGGGCGGCCGGTCCACGTCGTCTCGACCAACGACTACCTCGTCGAGACGGGCCGCTCGTGGAACGAGCCCGTTTTCCGGCGCCTCGGCATGACGGTCGGCGCCATCCAGGCGGGGATGGACCCGGAGGCGCGGCAGAAGGAGTACGCCTGCGACATCACCTACGGGACGAACAACGAGTTCGGCTTCGACTACCTGCGCGACAACATGAAGGACAGCGCCGCCCTGCAGGTCCAGGGCGACCTGGCCTTCGCGATCGTTGACGAGGCCGACTCCGTCCTCATCGACGAGGCCCGGACCCCGCTCATCATCTCCGGCCCCACGCGGTCCTTCTCCGGCGAGAACATCGTCGAGGCCGACAAGGTCGCGCGCCAACTTCAGCCCGGCCGCGACTTCGAGGTCAAGGAGAAGGAGCGGTCGGCGCCGCTGACGGACCGCGGCGTGCGGCGCGTCAGCGAGCTGCTGGCGGCGGGCGGCCTGGTGCCGGGCGGGCAGATCTTCGTCGGCCTGGACGACGAGTGGCAGCACCTGGTGGATCAGGCCCTCCGGGCCCACCACCTGTACCACCGCGACAAACACTACGTCGTCCGCGAGCGGCAGGTCATCATCGTCGATGAGTTCACCGGCCGCCTCATGCCCGGCCGCCAGTGGTCCGACGGCCTCCATCAGGCCGTCGAGGCCAAGCACGGCCTGCCCATCCAGGAAGAGACGCAGACCCTCGCGACCATCACCATCCAGAACTTCTTCCGGATGTACGACAAGCTCTCCGGCATGACCGGCACGGCCATGACGGAGGCCATCGAGTTCGACAAGATCTACACGCTGGAGGTCGTCAGCATCCCGACGCACCGGCCCCTGTCGCGCAAGGGCCACGGCGACGTCATCTACCGGACCTTCGGCGAGAAGCAGGACGCCGTCATCGACGAGATCTGGCACTACGCCTGGGAGCGGAACCCCGGGCGGCCGGTGCTGGTGGGCACGACGAGCATCCAGGTCTCGGAGGAGCTCGGCGAGCTGCTCCGCAGGAAGTACAAGAAGGAGAGCGTGGACCCCGAGGGCAAGGTCGCGGTCCTCAACGCCCGATACCACGGCCGCGAGGCCGCCATCGTCGCCAAGGCCGGCGAGCAGTTCGACGGGCCGGGCGGGTCGCGCAAGGGCAAGGTCACCATCGCGACGAACATGGCCGGCCGCGGCACCGACATCAAGCTCGGGCCGGGCGTGGTGAACCCGTCGTGTTTCGGCCCGTGGAACCTGGCCCGGCAGAACCTGCCGGACGACTTCGGGCACAAGTGCTGCGTGGGCTGCACGGAGTACGACCGGAAGACGAACTGCGCCCACTGTTTCAAGCCGAAGCTGGACCCGCGGTTCCCGAAGATGGGCCGCACGGAATGCGTCGCGGACCCGCCGTGCGGCCTGCACGTGGTGGGCACCGAGCGGCACGAGGCCCGCCGCATCGACAACCAGCTTCGCGGCCGCGCGGGGCGCCAGGGCGACCCCGGCTCCGGCCGGTTCTTCCTGTCGCTGGAAGACGACCTGATGCGGATCTTCGCGGCCGACTGGCTGGGGGCGGCCCTCGAGAAGCTGGGGATGGAGCAGGGCGCCGCCCTGGAGCACTCGTGGCTGACGAAGGGTATCGAGCGGGCCCAGAAGAAGGTCGAGGAACGCAACTTCGACATCCGAAAGAACCTCATCAAGTATGACGAGGTGATGGATGAGCAGCGGACCGTCTTCTACGGCCGCCGCCAGACCATCCTCACGAGCCCGGACCTGCGGGACTTCGTCTGGGACCTGCTGACGGCGAGCATCGAGGACGCCTGCGACGCGCACCTGGACCCGCAGTTCGGCCTGAAGCAGCTGGCCGCCTGGGCCGCCCAGGCCCTGCACGTGGACGTGGCGGTCGAGGCGCTCGCCCGCCGGGCGGAGATGGAGGCGGCCGACCTGGAGGCGTACCTCAAGGACGAGGCCCGCCGCGCCGTCCGCGAGACCGTCGAGGAGACCCTGGACGAGTTCGTCGCGGAGACCGCGGAAGCCGAGACCCTGTCCGGGGCGGAGGTCGATACGACCGCCCTGGCCCGCTGGGCCCAGGACGAGCTCGGTCTGCCCGTCGCGCCAGACCGGCTGGAGGCGGCCACGGCCGACGAGGTGCTTCAGAAGCTGCACCAGGCGGCGCGGCGGCACCTGAAGGGCGACGAGCGGGAGGACGCGGCCCTTCGGATCGACGACCGGTTCGAGTCGTTCCTGGTGCCGGACGAGGCGCCGGGCGGCGAGGGCCTGATGGCGTTCCGCCTGGAAGGCGTCGCGGCGTGGGCGGCCGAGAAGTTCGGGGTTCCTCAGCGGCTGCTGGGCCTGCACGCGCTCAACCGGGACGAGATTCGCGCCCGCTTGGACGAGGCCATCGACCGCGACGTGCGCGACACGGCCGCCGACTGGGCGGCCCGGCGCATCGACGAGGCCCTGGAGGCCTACACGCTGCCCTCGAAGCGGACGGACTCGCGGGGCAACCCCCTGGCCGAGCTGGACGGCAAGGGCCTGCTGCGGCGGCTGCGGGACGCGTTCGGCGAGGACCTGGACGCCTCGCTCGTCGAGGGCGGCCCGGAGGCGGTCCGGTCGGCCCTGCACGCGTGGGCGACCGAACGCTTCGAGGGCGACGCCCGCGCGTGGGCGCGCGGTGAAGCCGACGCGGCCTTCGACCGGTTCGTCGCGCTGGACCACCGGCGGATCACGGAGTGGTGCTGGGCGCACCTGGGGGTGGAGCTGAAGAACCTGGAGCGCCAGGCGGCGACGCGGGGGCAGGTTCGCGAGGCCATCGCGGCCGCCGTCGACGCCGGCATCGAGGGCGACGCCCGGGCCTGGGCCCGCGACCGCTTCGGCCGCGCCCTGCCCCGCTACCGCCACCGTACCGGCAAGACCACGGCCGACGGGCGGCCGATCCTGCGGGTCGACCGCGGGGGGCTGGAGACGTGGCTGCGCGGTCACCTGGGGCTCTCGGTCCAGCTCGGGCGGTTCGACCACCGCGACGTCGAGGGCATCCGGAAGGCCGTTCACCGGGCCATCGACACGCGCGTGCCGCGGGGGGACGCCCGGACGTGGGCCATGGACCTCGTGGACGAGGCGCTGGACGAGTTCGTCGCGTTCGACCTGGCAGGGCTGGGGGCATGGGCGCGGACGCGCCTGGGCCTGACGGTGACGGAACGGACGCTGACGCTCCGCGACCGCGGGCGCCTGGCCGACCGGGTCATCGGGGCCGCCGAGGAGGTCATCGCGAGCGTCGACTGTGCGGAGGCCCTGCCCCTGCTCGACCCGGACCACTGGAAGGGCGCGCTGGCGGCGTGGGCGAGCCGGACGTTCCGGATCGACCTCGCGGCCGACGCCTTCGACAGCACACGCGGCCGCGAGGCCGTCCTGCACACCATCGTCAGCCGCGTCCGCCAGCTCTACGACGAGAAAGAGTTCGCCTACCCGATCGAGAACGCCGTCGGCCGGTTCCTGGCCGGGCGCAGGGACCACCCGGAGCCCGACTGGGAGGGCCTGGCGGCATGGGCGTCGCGGCGGTTCGTCACGCGCATCGACCCGGCGGCGCTGCGCGGCCAGGACCGCGACGCGGTGCTGGAGCTCCTGATGCGCGAGGCCCGCGCGTGCGAATCCGAGCAGCGGCTGAGCCGGACCATCCGGACGCACGTGACGGACCTGGTGCCGGAGGCGGAGGCGGAGGCGCCGGAGGCGTGGCAACCGCTGGCCGAGTGGATGACGGGGTTCCTGGGCTTGGAGACGCCCCCGGCGGCCCTGCCCCCGCTCTTTGCGGAAGTGCGAGGCACGCTGGCCGAAGGAGCGGAGGGGTCGGCGGCGGAGGCCTTCGCGGGGTTCCTGTACCGTCGGGTGCGTCAGGTGCGGCGGGCGCCGATGACGGAGTTCGAGCGGTTCTGGCTCCTTCAGACCCACGACACCGCCTGGAAGGACCACCTGCTCGTCATGGACCGGCTCCGCGAGAGCGTGGGGCTGCGCGGCTACGCACAGCAGGATCCGCTGATCGAGTTCAAGCGCGAGGGGCTGGAGAACTTCCAGCGGATGCTTGCGGGCGTGCGAGACACGTTCGTCGGCGTCTTCTTCCAGACGCGGGAGGTGCGGCGGGCGGCGCTGGCGGGCATCTACGCCGGCCAGTCGGCCAGCCACGCCATCGCCGAAAGCGTCTACGATGCCGCCCAGCGCCGGGGCGAGGCCAAGGCCGCTGCCGCCGAACAGGCCGCCCAGGCCGACACCCAGGCCGAGCCCCAGGCCGTCCAGACCATCGTCCGCGACACGCCGAAGGTCGGACGCAACGACCCGTGCCCGTGCGGCAGCGGCAAGAAGTACAAGAAGTGCTGCGGGCGCAAGGCGTGAGGCGGCCCGCGGCTCTCGACGGCCCGTCAGGGGCGTCAGACCCCCGAGAGGAGGCGGCACCATGCGGCGGAAGCGGCGCGTGCGGATGGCATGGCTGGTCCCGGCACTCCTGGTCCTGGCGGGGGCCCTGCCCTGCGCCGCGGCGCAGCCCGAGGCGACCGACGAGGCCGAGACGCTGGCCCGCGTCGTCGCCGAGATGAGCCGCGAGGTCGAGCGGCTGCGCGGCTGGCAGTTCGAGACGCCGGTCGGGACGCGCCTGGTCACCCGCGAGGAGGCGGTCGCCCACTTCGAAACGCAGCTCCGGGAGCAGTTCGGCGGCGAGCGCCTCGAGCTGAACGTCGCCTTCCTCAAGCGCGTCGGCCTCCTGCCGCCGGACTGCGACTTCATGGCGACGGCGCGGAGCATCCTGCGGAACCAGGTGGCCGGTTACTACGACCCCGAGGCCGGCACGTTCCACATGATCCGCGGCGACCCGCGGCTGGAGAGCCCGTTCGTCCTGAAGACGATCATCGTCCACGAGTTGACGCACGCCCTGGACGACCAGGTGATCGGGATACAGCCGCTGATGGACCGGCTGGGCGAGAGCGAGGACTTCGACCTGGTGCTGGCGTCGCTCGTCGAGGGCTCGGCCACGACCCTCCAGACGCGGTACATGACGCAGATCCAGATGAAGGTGCTGCTGGGCGGCGGCGCTGGCGGCGAGACCATGCGGCAGTTCCAGGAGATGATGCAGGAGGAACTGAAGCAGAGCCGCCCGTTCATGGAGAGCCCGCCGTACTTCCAGGTGCTCATGGCCCCGTACATCCTCGGCATGCGGTTCCTCGCCAAGTCGAGCACGACCGGGCCCTTCGTGCCGCAGGCCGGGTGCGGCGATGCCCTGAAGGCGGCCATGGCGGCGCTACCGGCGAGCACCGAGCAGGTCCTGCATCCGCACAAGTACTGGGACCCGGCGCGGCGCGACGCGCCCGTCACGGTCGACCCGAAGGCCCTCGGCACGCTGCTGGCCAAGGCCGGCTGCACGCCAGGCTTCCAGACCACCGCCGGGGAGCTGATGTGCGGGCTGCTCGCGAAGCCGGCCGACCGGCCGCTCAACCTGATGGCCTCGGCGACGGCGGCGTACTGGACCGGCCCGGCCTCGGCCGGCTGGGGCGGCGACCGGTTCGTCCTGGCCAAAGCGGCCAAGGAGGACACCGCGGCCAAGGGCCTGTGGGTCACCGCCTGGGACACCCCCGGCGACCGCGACGAGTTCGTCAAGGCCTACGAGGCGATGCGGCCGATGGAGGACCGGCGGACGGTGCCGGTCGGCAACCTCGGGGCGGCGTTCCTGTACGGGTTTGGCGACGCGGAGGCGGCGGCGCTCGAGAAAGCGCTGACCGAGTCGCCGCCGACGCTCACCCGCGACGGCAAGGCGTGGTCGTGGTGGCTGTCGTAGACCGCGCCCGCGGCGCCCCCGGCGACGGGCTCCCCTGGCATCGCTTTGGGCTTGAAGGCCTCATTTCCGGCCGCTAGGATGCCGTGCCGGTTGCACGCGGTGCGCAGTTTCGGTGCGCGCCGGAGCCCCGTGCGGCCGACAGGAAGACCATGGCCCCCGAGATTCGAACCGACATCGCGTACCAGCAGTGCCTGAGCCCGGCCTGCGGGGCGACCTTCGACGTCGCCGAACCGCTCTTCGAGTGCAAGGCCTGCGGCGACCTGCTCGACGTCCAGTACGACTGGAACCGGGCCGAGGTACCGTCGCGACTGGCGGACTTCGAGGCGGCGTGGTCGCGGCAGGCGGACCCGCTGGCGTTCTCCGGGGTGTGGCGGTTCCACGCGCTGCTGCCCTTCGCCCCGCGCGCCAAGGTCATCACCGTCGGCGAGGGCCGCACCCTGCTCCAGGTGGCCGACCGTGTGGCCGCCTACGCCGGCATGGCCGACGGCCGCCTCGCCCTCCAGTACGAGGGCATGAACCCGTCGGGCAGCTTCAAGGACAACGGGATGACGGCGGCCTACACGCACGCCCACCTGGTGGGCGCGACCCGGGCCGCCTGCGCCTCGACGGGCAACACGAGCGCGGCCGTGGCGCTGTACTCGGCGGCGGCGGGGCTGATTCCGGCGGTCGTCCTGGTGGGCAGCGGCAAGATCGCCTACGGCAAGCTGGCCCAGGCCCTGGACTACCACGTGAAGGTGCTCCAGGTGCTGGGCGACTTCGACGCGTGCATGATCCGCGTCAAGGAGGTCGCCCGGGAACTGGGCATCTACCTGATGAACAGCCTGAACCCGTTCCGGCTGGAGGGGCAGAAGACGATCATGTACCGCATCCTGGAGCGGATGCGGTGGGAGGTGCCGGACTGGATCGTCGTGCCGGGCGGGAACCTGGGGAACTCGTCGGCCTTCGGCAAGGCGTTCCGGGAGCTGGCGGACCTGGGCCTCATCGACCGCGTGCCGCGCCTGGCCGTCATCAACGCCGCCGGGGCCGACACCCTGCACCGGCTCGTCAACGAGGAAAAGCTGGCGTGGCACGGCGGGCGGGTCGACGTCGGCCGCATCAACGCCTTCTACGAGCAGATGGACGCCGAGGACCGGAGGGCGAAGACGCTGGCATCGGCCATCGAGATCAATCGGCCGGTGAACCTGAAGAAGTGCCTGCGGGCGCTCGAGTGGACCGACGGCCTCGTGGCCACCGTGACCGACCAGGAGATCCTGGACGCGAAGGCCCAGGTCGGCGCGGGAGGCTTCGGCTGCGAGCCAGCCTCGGCCGCCACCGTCGCGGGTCTGAAGAAGCTGCGGGCGGCCGGCGTCGTCGAGCGGACTGACCGGGTCGCGTGCGTGCTGACGGGCCACGCCCTGAAGGACCCGAACATCACGGTCGATTATCACACGCAGCCGGACACGGCCATCCAGTCGAAGTACGGGCCGTACGGCGTGTGCGGCGCGACCCACGCCAACCGGCCGACGATCGTCGAGGACGACCTCGACCGGATCATCGCCGCCATCCGGGCCTGACCGGGCCGTCTCCGCCCCACCCGACCAACCGAAAGGGCCGATCATGATCCGCATCGTCATCGCCGGGGCCGCTGGCCGCATGGGACGCATCCTCCTCGGGCTCGTCCTGGAGGCCGACGACCTGGAACTCAGCGGCGCCGTCGAGGCGGCCGACCACCCGGCCCTCGGCACGGACGCGGGCGTCCTGGCCGGCGCGGGAGGGACAAGCGGGGTGGTGCTCGCGACAGCGCTTCCGGCCGAGGCGGACGTCGCCATCGACTTCTCGCTGCCCGAGGGGTCGCTCGCCCTCGTGGAGGCGTGCGCGGCGCGCGGCCTGCCGGTGGTCGTCGGCACGACGGGCTTCACGCCCGAGCAGCGGGCGCAGCTGGCGGCGGCCGGCCAGAAGGCGCCGGTGCTCCTCTCGCCGAACATGAGCGTCGGCGTGAACGTGCTCTTCCGGGCGGCGGCGGACCTGGCCCGGGCGCTCGGGCCCGAGTACGACGTCGAGATCGTCGAGGCCCATCACCGGTATAAGAAGGACGCCCCGTCGGGCACGGCCCTGGCCCTCGGCGAGGCCGTCGCCGAGGCCACCGGACGCGACCTGGAGACCGCCGGGCGGTACGGGCGCGGCCGCGGGCCGGCCCCGCGGACGGGCGGCGAGATCGGCGTCCACGCGGTGCGCGGCGGCGACATCGTCGGCGAGCACACCGTCCTCTACGCCGGCTGTGGCGAGCGAATCGAGCTGCGGCACGTGGCCCACTCGCGGGAAACCTTCGCCCGCGGGGCGCTGCGCGCCGCCCGGTGGCTGGCCGACCGCGGCCCGGGGCTCTACAGCATGCAGGACGTCCTGGCCTTGTAGCCCGTCAGACCATCGCCTCCGCGACGTGGTACACCAGGAAGAGCACCGCGAAGGCGACCACCATCCAGTTCAGGTCACGGGCCTTCCCGGCGACGAGCTTCAGCAGCGTGAAGGCGATGAAGCCCCAGGCGATGCCCTCGGCGATCGACAGGCTGAACTGCATCATCACCACGGTCAGGAACGCGGGGATCGCCTCCGTGTAGTCGTCCCATCCGATTCGCCGCACCCCGCCCATCATCATCACGCCGATCAGGATGAGCACCGGAGCGATGATGGGGTAGCGGTGGACGTCGGCCGGCGTGCCGGCGACGACCTGGATCAGTTCTTCGCCCGTCTCGGCGTGGATGTACCGGACACCCCGCCCCACCATCTCCACAAGCGGATAGAGGAAAAGCGACGCGAGCAGGAGGCCGCCCGTGACGAGCGTGGCGAGGCCGGTGCGGGCGCCCTCGGCAACGCCGGCGGCACTCTCGACGTAGCTCGTGATGGTGCTCGTGCCCAGGAGCGCGCCGGAGACCGTGCCCGCACTGTCGGCGAAGAGGGCCCAGCGTGCCCGCGGAAGCCGCCCGTTCTCGTCCAGAAACCCGGCTCGCTCTGAGATGCCGATCAGCGTGCCGACCGTGTCGAAGAGGTCCAGGAAGAAAAAAATGAAGATGACGATGGCGACCTGGAGCGGCGACCGCTCCGTAAAGAGCGTCCACCCCTGCGTGACGGCGGCGCCGACCGCCTCGCCCGGGAGCTTCGGCAGGCTGATGATGCGGCCCCACCAGTGGTCCGAGGGCTGCGGCTCGGCCAACACGGTGCGGACCTGGTCGGGCGGGACGCAGGCGGCCGGGTCGGCGGCGCCTTCGGTCACGCCGATCCGCTCCAGGAGTTGGGCCTGGGTGATGACCTCCAGGCCGTCGGGCTGGTGGTAGACGGGCGGCGCGGCACTCACGACCAGCGCAAGGACCGCCGTCACGAGGACGCCCAGGAGGATGGCCCCGCGGACCCGCAGGACGCTGAGCACGGCCGTCACGGCCAGGCCGCCGAGGACCACGAGGGCGATGGGACTGGTCAGGTCGCCGAGTTGGACGAGCACGGGGCCGCTATTCTGGACGAGCCCGCCGTACTGGAGGCCGACGAAGGCGATCAGGAGGCCGATGCCGACGGCAATGGCGTACTTGAGGCTCTCGGGGACGGCGTGCATGACGGCCTCGCGGAGGCCGAAGAAGCTGAGGACGAGGAAGAGGCCACCGGCGATGAGGTTCGCCATGAGGGCCTGCTGCCACGAGAACCCCATGCCGCCCATCGCGACCGCGCCGCAGACGGTAAAGGCGAAGAAGAAGTTGTGGCCGACGGCGGGGGCGAGCGCGAAGGGATAGTTGGCCAGAAGCCCCATGAGGAGGCAGGCGACGGCCGAGCAGACGCAGGTGGCGAAGAAGGCGTCGCCGTAGGGGATGCCGGTCGCGCTCATGACGGCCGGCTGGAGGAAGAGGATGTAGGAGAGGGTCAGGAAGGTGACGAGGCCGCCCCGCACCTCCCGGCCGACCGTGCTGCCGCGCTCCGCGATCTGGAACATGCCGCTCCCCCTACGAGGTGGCCGCGGGGGCGCCGCCCGCGCGGCGGCGCCGCCCCTTGAGCGAAGGGATAGCGGCGCGGGGGGGACAATGCAAGGACACAAAACGAGACGGGGAACGGACCGAAGCCCGTTCCCCGTCGTGGCGTGTCGATGGTGGGCGCGGCCGGGGGTTACGCCCCGCCGGCGTCCGCACCGTCACCCCTCGCCGTCCCGGTGCACCCCCGCACCAGGCGCGGCCCTTGCGCGGCGCGCCGCCCAAGGGGGGCCGGCCGCGCAGGTTTCGGCCCTGGGACGCCCTTACTTCGCGGGGGTCAGCTTGCTGAGGGCGTCGTCCAGGTCCTTCATGTTGTCCTTGTTGGTTTCGTAGACCACGGACTTGCCTTCACGATTGCCGGTCACGAGGCGGCCCATGCGCAGCAGGCCGAGGTGATGGCTGATCGTGGGCTGCTTCAGCGCCAGCGCCTTGCAGAGCGTGGTCACGTTCTTCGGTCCGGACGCGAGTTCCTTGAGGATACCCAGGCGCGTCGGGTCGGACAGGAGCGAGAAGCCCCTGGCCCATTCCTGCAGGTCAGCGCGTCGATTGGCAGCGGTCTTCGCCATGTGTTACTTCCTTTCGTTCCCCCGATTCGTGGAAAGAACAGCCTTACTCGGGTCTTTCCGGGCAAACCGACCGGTCGCTCGCGCCCCCGCGCCGAGCGGGGTCGCTCACGCCGACCGGGTCCCTTTGCCCGGAGGGACCGTCCTGCGGCACGTCATGCCCATGGTGATGGATCGCTGTGCAAAGCACAGCCGTCGGAGGGTTGCTTTGGTCTTGGCGTTGTCGTCCGCCTACGGGGTCCTTTCGCTCTCCCCACCGGCAGCGCGTGACCGCCCAGTCGCGTGCGGTCGTACCCACGTTCCCCTCGTGCGAGATGGTGGGCGATACAGGACTTGAACCTGTGACCTCCTGGTTGTCGACCAGGCGCTCTCGCCAACTGAGCTAATCGCCCGCGCCCCTCACATCGCCCTGAGGATATCGTGGTGCGGCCCTGTGTCAAGCCGAAATTGTATTTCAGAGTGCACTTTGTGCTACTATAGGCTACGTCACGAGCCGCCTCAGGTCCAGACGACGGACTGCTGCCAGCACGTCCGGCCCCACGATACCCCGCGCGAGGTCCGTCTCGGTGTCGTATGGCATCAGGGCGAGGACCGGCAGGCCGGTGACCCGCTGGAGCTCGTCGGGGTTGGTCAGTTCGGCCGCGTCGCCTGTATCAATGTTATAGCCGCAAACGAGGATGCCCGCAAACCTCAGCTGGCGCCGCCGCGCCGCTTCCACCGTGAGCAGCGTGTGGTTGAGCGTACCGAGGCCCGGCCGCGCGACAATCAGCAGCGGCAGGTCGAACCCGCCCGCGAGGTCGCCCAGGAGCCGGTCGGGCGTCACGGGGCAGAGCAGCCCGCCGATGCCCTCGACGAGCATCCACGCGTGGGCCGCGCGCAGCCGGCGCCAGGCCGCCCACATCGCGTCCAGGTCGACGGCCGTGCCCGCGCGGGCGGCGGCGACCGTGGGCGCAAGCGGCTCGGCAAACCGCACCGGGCAGATGGCCTCGAGCGGCTCCAGCGCCTCGGCGGCCTTCGCGAGGACCTCGGCGTCTTCGGAGACAAGGCCCTCGCGGCGGCGGACGCACCCGCTCGCGAAGGGCTTCATGACCCCCACGTCCTGGCCGCGCTCCCGGAGCACCGTCGCCAACGCCGCCGTCACGACGGTCTTGCCGACGCCCGTGTCGGTGCCGGTGACGAAGAAGCCGCGGCTCATGGGCCGGTCGCCTCCTCGATGCCCTTGCCTGCCGCCTCCACCAGCCGCGCCAGGTTCTCCTCCGAGATGCAGTACGGCGGCATCAGGATGACCACGTCCCCGAGCGGACGGATCCAGGCGCCGCGGGCGCGGGCGGCGCGACACGCGGCGGCGCCGCGGCGGTCGGTGGCCGGATACGGCGCGCGCGACGCGCGGTCGGCCACCAGTTCGATGCCCACCATCAGGCCGCGCCAGCGGACCTCGCCGACGTGCGGCAAGTCGGCCACCGGCTGGAGCAGCGTCCCCAGGCGGTCCGACAGGGCGCGGACGCGCTCCAGGACGCCCTCCTCCTCGAAGACGTCAAGGCTCGCCAACCCGGCCGCGCACGCCAGAGCGTTGCCCGTGTACGTGTGGCCGTGGAAGAAGGTCCGCCCCTCGGCCGGGTCGCCGAGGAAGGCCCCGTAAATCCGCTCGGAGGCGAGCGTGGCCGCCAGCGGCAGGTAGCCGCCGCTGATGCCCTTGGCAACGGCCATCAGGTCGGGCGCGACGCCCTCGTGCTCGCAGGCGAACAGGCGCCCTGTCCGCCCGAACCCGACGGCCACCTCGTCCAGAATGAGCAGGACGTCGTGGCGGCGGCAGGCGTCGGCCACGCGCCGCAGATACCCCTCGGGATGGACGATCATGCCGCCCGCGCCCTGGACGAGCGGCTCGAGGATCACGGCGGCCGTCTCGTCGGCGTGGTCGGCGACGATCGCCTCCATCCTGGCGGCACACGCCAGGCCGCACGTCGCGGGGTCCGCGCCGAGGGGGCAGCGGTAGCAGTACGGCGCCGGGGTCTCGATCGTCTCGAAGAGCAGCGGCCGGTAGATCGCGTGGAAGAGGTCGATGCCGCCGACGCTCACCGCCCCCAAGGTGTCGCCGTGGTAGGCGTGCTGGAGGCGGATGAAGCGGGTCCGCTCGGGGCGCGGCGGGTCGCGCTGCTGGCAGTACTGGAAGGCCATCTTGAGGGCGATCTCGACGGCGGTCGCCCCGGAGTCCGAGTAGAAGACGCGGGTCAGGCCCTCGGGCGCCAGGCCGACGAGCCGGGCCGCGAGCTCCGCCGACGGCGGCGACGCCAGGCCCAGGAGCGTCGAGTGCGCGATCCGGTCGAGCTGGGCGCGCACGGCCGCGTCGAGCCGCGGGTGCCGGTGCCCGTGCAGGTTGCACCAGAGACTGGAGACGCCGTCGAGGTACCGCCGGCCATCGGTGTCGATGAGCCACTCGCGCTCGCCGGCGGCGATGACAAGGGGCGGGTCTTCGGCCCACTGGCCCATCGGCGTGAACGGGTGCCACAGGTGGGCGCGGTCGAGGCGGCGAAGGCGGTCGGTCTCGCTCATGCGTCCGGCCCGGCGGAGGGGATCGTCAGGCGGACCTCGGCCCCGGCCTCGGCCCCAAGCCGCACGGCGGCACTCTGCCGGTTCACCGCGAGTTCCAGGTACCCCGCGCTGCCGATGTAGGCCAGCAGTGACCCGGGCGTCACGTCGGAGTACGCGCAGCAGAGGCCGCGGATGACCGCGCCGTGGATGTGGACCTCGACGGCCGCCAAGTCGAGCCCCTCCAGCACATCGCGGTGCAGGTTCGTGATCAGGTTGCCGAACGGGTCGACGTAGAGGACCTCGCCGACCAGTTGGTCGCCCTCGCGGACGGGCTCGCGCATGGGCACGGTCTCGTGAACGGGCGCGGCCGGGCCGAGGTCGTCGAGCGGCATGCCGCGGGCCAGCGCCGCCCCGACCGGCGCGAAGATGTCGCGGCCGTGGAAGGTGCTGGAGACCTCGGTGCGGAAGATGTCGCGGTTCTCGACGCGGACGAGCCGGGCACCGCCGGCGCCGTCCTCGCCCAGCTTGCGGCCGTGCAGGATGACCGTCAGGAGGCCGTTGTCGGGCGCCACGTAGGTGGACCCGTCCACCCGGGCCGCCAGAATCGGCCGCGGCGACCCGACCTGCGGGTCGATGACGGCCACGTGGACGGTGCCCTCGGGAAACGCCCCGACCGCCGACGCCAGCATGAAGCCGGCCGTGCGGACGTCGTGGCGCGGCACCTCGTGCGAGATGTCCACGACGGCGGCCTCCGGGCACATGCCGAGGATGACGCCCTTCATCTGGGCGGGATAGGTGCTCGCGATGCCGAAGTCGGTCAGAAGCGTGACGATGCGCGGCACGGGGGGCTCCTTTCGGGCGACGATTATGGGACCGGTCGCGGGGGCGGGTCAAGGGCCCAGCGTTGACGCCGCCCGACCCCTCAAGGTATACCTGCCTGCGGGGAACCGGCCGACCGCGAGGAGGACCCGCCGTGGACCAGAGCCGCCTGCTGGACGTCCTGTGCCGAACCTGCGGCCGCATCAGCGGCGCGTGGTCGCTGGAGGAAGGCTGCTCGGCGGTGGTGCATGCGGCCCGGGAGATGACGGGCTGCCGTTCGACCGCCCTGCTCCTCCTGACCGACGGAAACCTGAAGCTCCACGTCATCACCCACCGCGGCCTGAGCGACCACTTCGCGTACCATTACCGCCCGGACCTGGACGCGAATGCCACCCTCAGCCGCGTGGTGCGCGGCGGGGAGACCGTCCACGTGGCCGACGCGGCGGTGGACGCGGAGGCGGCGTCGGACCTGACGCTGGAGCACCCGCCCGGCTCGGCCCTGGCGGTGCCGGTGCGCGGCGGGAGCGTGGGCCTGGGGTGCCTGGTGGCCGAGGCCGCCGACCCCGGCGCGCTTGCCGACGAGCACGTCACCCTGTGCTGCCTCCTTGGGCACCTTGTCGCCGGGTGCTACGACCGGCACACGCTCCGCCAGCAGCAGCGACACGCGACCCTCACGGACCCCGACACGGGGGTCTACTCGTTCGACTTCTTCGCCTCGCGGCTCCGCGAGGAGATGACCCGGGCGGGCCGCTACGAGCGGAGCCTCGGCGTTCTCGTCCTGGAACTCGACCACCTCGACCGCTACCGCCAGGTGCACGGCCAGCGCGAGGCGTCCCTGGCGGTCGCTCGCGTGGTGCACGTCGTAAGCTCGCACCTGCGGCCGGTGGACACCGTCGGCCGGTACCACCAGTGGCAACTCGCGGTCAGCATGCCGGAGGCGGACGCGGCGGGGCTGGCGGCGGCCGGCAAGCGGCTGGTCGCGTCGGTCGCGGAGGCCGCGTTCGGCCACGCCGAACCGGCGCTGACGCTCAGCGTCGGCGGCGCCGTGGCCGCCGAGGGCGACACCGTCTCCGCCCTCGTCGAGCGGGCCCAGCGGGCGCTCTACCGGGCCCAGATGGACGGCGGCAACCGGACGCACATCGAGGCCGAGGCGTAGGCCGCCTCGACGCCGGGCCGGTCCGCCCGGCTTGACAGGCGCCGCCGAAACCGGTATCACCCCCTCGCGCCGCACCGGCCTCGATGAGGCCGCGCGGCCGCGTCGACGACCCCTGAAAGGAACGCTTGCGATGGCAGACGCACTCTCGACCGACGTCCTCATCATCGGCAGCGGCGGCGCGGGTCTCCGCGCGGCCCTGGCGGCCGCCGACCGCGGCATCGACGTCCTCGTCGTCACCAAGGGCGAGCTCGGCAAGGCCGGCGTCACCGCCCTCTCCTGCTCCGACCGGATGGCCTTCCACGCCACCCTCGAACACACCGAGCCCGGCGGGCCCGACGCCTGGCGGTACCATGCCGAGGACATCTACCGGATCGGCGGCCGCGTCTCCGACGCCTCGCTTGCCCGGATGCTCGCCCGGGGGGCCTGCGACGCGTTCCACTACCTGGATGACCTTGGCACGCCCTTCGCCAAGACCGACGCGGGCGTGGCCGACCAGTTCGTCACGGACGGGTCGCGGTACGCCCGGGCCTGCTACACGGGGCCGTACACGGCCAACCACATCCACGAGGCGCTGCGGACCGAGTTCCGCCGCCGGAACCTCCCGCTCCTTGAGAATGTCATGGCCGAGGACCTGCTCCTGGACACCACCGGGCGCGTGGCCGGGGCGCGCCTGACGGACGGGCGGACCGTCCGGGCCGGGGCGGTCATCCTGGCCACTGGCGGCGCGGGGTCGGCCTACCGCGTGAACGTCTTCCCGGAGGGGATGACGGGCGACGGCTTCGCGATGGCCTACCGCGCGGGGGCGGAACTCGTGAACCTGGAGTTCATCCAGATCGGCCTCTCGAGCGTCAAGACGAAGCTCGCCTGCTCCGGCAGCCTGATGCGCGCCTGGCCGCGCCTCGTCGATGACAACGACCGCGAGTTCCTCTTCGACTACTTCCCCGCGGGGACCGACCCGGCGACGGTCTACACGATCCTCTTCAGGAAGGGCGCCTCGTGGCCCCTCTCGTACCGCGACGAGAGCCACGTCATCGACATCGCCGTCTTCTCCGAGATGCAGCGGGGCCGGACGGTGTACATGGACTTCTCGCGGAACCCGGACCGGTTCGACCCGGCCGCCATCGACCCCGAGGTCATCGGCGTGTATCCGAAGATCGCGGCGCTGGACCTCGCGTCGGGGCCGCTGGCCGAGTCGCCGCTCGCGCGTCTCAAGGCCATCAACCTGCCCAGCGTCGAGTGGCTGTCGGAGCGCGACGTGGTCCTGGACAGGGGCGACCGCATCGAACTCGCCCCGGCGTGCCAGCACTTCCAGGGCGGCATCAAAGTCAACGAGGCGGCCGCCACGACCGTCCCGGGCCTCTTCGCGTGCGGCGAGTGCGCGGGCGGCCAGCACGGGGCGAACCGGCCGGGCGGCAACGCTTTGATGGACAGCCAGGTCATGGGCCGCGTCGCGGGCGAAGCCGCCGCCGCCCTCGCCAGCGCTTCCGCCCCCGGCGATCCGGTCGAGCCGGCCGGCGAGGAGCCGGCCCCCGAGGGCGAGCCTCTCCCCGTCGAGGAGGCCCGCGGCCGCATTCAGGACCTGATGTCGATGTACGCCAGCGTGAAGCGGACCGCCGAGGGCGTTCGCACCGCGAAGGGCGAGCTCGACGCGCTGGTGGCGCGGCCGTGGACGGGCGACGACCCGGTCGCCCTGGCCGAGGCCCGCAACATGGCGGCCGCGGCCCGGCTCGTCCTTACCGCGTGCGGCGCCCGCGACGAGAGCCGCGGCCCGCATCTCTACTTCGAGACGCCCGACGCCATCGAGCCCCTGCCCCGGCGCGACCCCGGGTGGCAAAGGTATCTGGTCCTGTCGCGCGGCCCGGGCGGCCGAGTGAACGTCGACGTCCGCGAACCCGTGAAGCCCGACTGGGAACTCGTCCAGCAGATCGCCGACTGATTTGGCCGCGGCCTTTACCACGGCGGCGGCGGTGCGGTAGACTCGGGCCTATGAGCCAGGCCGACCTCGACCGCATGGTCCGCACCCAACTCGAAGCCCGCGACATCCACGATGAGCGGGTACTGGAGGCCTTCCGCACCGTCGACCGGGCGGCCTTCGTTCCGGCCCGGCAGCACGGCGATGCCTACGGCGACCGCCCCCTGCCCATCGGCTCCGGCCAGACCATCAGCCAGCCCTACATGGTCGCGATCATGACTCAGGCCCTGTCGCTCGCGGGCGACGAGCGCGTCCTGGAGATCGGCACCGGCTCGGGGTACCAGACGGCCATCCTCGCGGAGATGGCCGCGGAGGTCTACACCATCGAGGTGCACGCGCATCTACAGGAAGCGGCGCGACAGGTTATCACGTCGCTCGGGTACGCGAACGTTCACTACCGCGTGGGCAACGGGCGGCTGGGGTGGCCGGAGGAAGCCCCGTTCGACCGCGTCCTCTGCGCGGCCGCCGCCCCGGAGGTTCCGGAACCGTGGCTCGCGCAGCTCGGCGACCCGGGCGTGCTGGTGACGCCGGTCGGGAGCGGGTGGGGCCAGATTCTCGTCCGCATCGAGCGGTCGGACGGCGCGGACCGCCGTCGCGAGTTCTGCCCCTGCCGGTTCGTGCCGCTGGTCGACTAGCGGGCGGCCGCGCCGTTCCCCGAGGTCCGGCGCTAGAGGTCCGTGCGGGGCACGCGGACGGGGACGCCGCCCTGGCGTCCGCTCTCCCAAGCGGCTTCGGTGAGTTCGATGACGCGCAGGCCGCACTCCGGCGGGGCGGCGGGGGTCTCGTCGCCGCGGATGCTCGCGAGGAAGTTCAGGCACATCGACCCACCGCCCAGGCGCTCGGCATCCACGGTATAGACCGGTGCGTCGCGGCCGGCCATCTCCACCAGGGGCTGGCCTTTGCGGATGTGGAACCCGCCCTTGGTGCCCATGATGCTGATGTCCTCCCACATGCCCGGGCCGGGGTAGTCGCCGACAACGGTCAACGTGCCGATGGCACCGTTGGTGAAGCGGACGCTGACGGCGGAGTTGATGTCAACGGGCGTGCCGCAGTCGTCGATCTGGGCCGAAACGGTCTCGGCCGCCAGGCCCGTCATCCAGAGCATGATGTCGACGAGGTGGCTGCCGGAATCGTTGAGCTGGCCGCCCCCCGAGAGTTCGGGCACCTGGCGCCACGTGTCCTTGGTGGCCTCCTTCCAGCCCTGGTACTGGACACACATGACGGTCTGGACCTGGCCGATAACGCCGGCGGCGATGCGGTCGCGGATGTACCGGTACGTGCCGCCGTAATGCCGCTGATAGGCCAGGGCCAGAACGAGGCCGGTCTCGCGGACTCTCTTGAGGACGTCGCCGGCGTGGTCGATGCGGCAGACCATGGGCTTCTCGCAAAGGACGTGGACGCCCGCGTCGAGGGCCTTCATGATCTGCTCGTAGTGGACCGTGTGGGGGCTGGCAAGGATGACGCCCGTGAGGTCGGCCTCGGCGAGCATCCGGTCGTAGTCGCCGTACTCGGCGACGTCGGCAAGGAACGGGTGCCGCGCTTTGTGCTTCGCGATGTTGGCCGGTTCGGTGTCCATGAGGGCGACGACCTCGGCCCCCGGCTGCCCCTCGATGTCGCTGACGTGCCGGTGCATGATGCCGCCGCACCCCGCAAGGCCGATCCGTATCTGCTCCGCCATTGTGCGTCCTTTCGTGTCTGGGCAAGCGCGCCAGGCGCCATACCTTGTCCGCGCACCGGCCGCAAGGGAATTCGCGCCGCGGAGGGGATTCCGCCGGGCACTCAGGCGTAGGAGTGCAGCCCCTTGAAGAGGCTGGAGAGGTTCGCCCAGAGAAGCGTGAGGAGGATGCAGACGGCGCCGGCGACGACCAGGGCGGCCACGGCCTTGGGATGCCGCCGCCCGACCATGCCCCGCAGGTGCAGGGCCGCCAGGAACACCAGCCACGAGGCCAGCGACCAGAGCTCCTTCGGGTCCCAGTTCCAGTAGTCGTCCCAGGCGAGCTTGCCCCACACCGCCCCGAGGACGAGGCCGAGGGTCAGCAGCGGGAAGCCCAGGAGGAGCATGCGGCGGGTGCCTTCGGCGTACCCCACCGGGGCCTCGGGGCCGCTGCCGCCGCCCTCCCCCAGGAGGAGCCGCCCGAGGGCTTGCACCGTCGCCCGGAAGAGCACCACGTAGCTCAGAAGATAGACGCCGACGTGCGGCACAAAGAGCCAGCTCTGGAGCGCCGGCGGCAGGCGCTGCGGCGAGGGGTCCATCACGAACGCCGCCGGCACCAGCAGCACCACGCCCAGCAGCGCGTCCCAGGTCTGGCCGCCCACCTTCAGAGCGCGCCGGCACCCGAACGAGACGACGCCGACGAGCGTCCCCATCACGATAAAGACCTCGAACAGGTTCTGAAGCGGCACGTGGCCGGTGTGCGTGCCCCGGATGACGAGCGCGCCGGCGCCGGCGGCGACGGCGGCCGCCATCAGGCCCCAGCCAGCCCCCCGCCGGCCCAGGGCGAACGCCCCGGCCGCCACGAGGTACGCGCCCATGGCCGCGTAGATCGTGATAGCTAGAGCCGGCGTCATGGCTCCGCGCCCTCCTCCGCCTCCGGCCGTGCCGCCTCAGGTTCCGGGTATGCGGCCGCCTCGCAGGCCCGGTCGCCCGCCGCCCAAGCCAGCAGCGCGCGCTCGCCCCAGCACCGGACGAACGTGCCGGCCACCAGCAGAACGAACCCCACCCAGACGACCCAGAGGCCCGAGTCGGACCGGACGCTCAGCACGGTGTATGCCTCGCCCTCGTGGTCGTAGTCGGCTTGGTAGAGGTGATAGCCCCGGTGGTGGAGCGGGTGGTTGACCTCGACGGTCGCCTTGCGGACGATCTCGCCGTCCTCGATGATGACCAGGTCGCTGAAGTAGTCCTTGGGCATGCCCTCGGGGCGGATCAGGTAGAGATGCGGGACGGCGTGCTCGGGCATCGCCTCGGGGATGCCCAGGAGGTCGCGGAGGCTGAGGCCGGCGTACCGCTCGCCCGGGCGCGGCACAATCCAGCCGCGCAGGCTGGCGTCGCCGCGGCGGACCTCGACGTCCATCGCCGGGACGCCGGAACCGGGATCGGCGGCCGCACCGACGACGTCCCCCGCGTCGTCCGTCTCGGCCCGGGCCGCCGGCAGATACGCGTGGACGAGAACACGGAGCGACGTGCCGGGGACCTCCACCCGCGCCCCCTCCTCCCAGGGCACGGTCCGGACGAGCATCCGGTCGGCCGGCTGGCCGGGGTGCGGCGGGACCTCGACGCCGAGCATCCACGGCCGCTCCGTGGGGTAGGTCTCCAGCCGGAAGTCTCTCAGACCGACCGAGAACGGGAGCGTCCCGAGCGTCTCCTGCGACGGCAAGGCCACGAGCGTGTCATTGCGCGTCCCCTCGGCCACCACGAGGTAGCCGTGGAGGACCTTGTCGCGGCCGAGGAGGCGGTCGGCCAGGCGGTGGCCGGGTTCAGAGGCCCACATCGAGCCGGCCAGGACGAGGATGGCCCCGAGGTGGATCGCGGCCAGGCCCGGGCTACGCACCAGCGCCAGGTCGGCCGGGAAGCAGACGACCAGAAGCGCAAGGAGCGCAAACCAGTAGACCGTCAGGGGCGCCGACGTGACGAGCGGCTGGGCCCGCTCGGCCCCGAGGAAGGCCCCGACGATCGAGAGAGCAACGAGCAGACCGATGGCCGCCAGGTTTGCCGCCTGTGCCGTCGCCCGCAGTCGCCGCATCCGCCGCCCCGTACCGGTCCGGAGCCATCATACGGCGCCCGCCCGGCCGGGGGAAGGGGCACTCATCTTGGCACGAGGCCGAAGCGGCTGAGCTCGATCGTGAAGATCCGCGGGTCGGGCGGGACCTCCAGGCGGCCGTTCTCGACGATGCCGGTGCCGATCTGCTCGAGTTCCCAGTCGATCAGCGTGTACCGGAAGCCATCGAGAGCCGGGCAGTGAACCGTCGCCCCGACGGCCGCCTCCAGCACGGGCAGCCCGCCCTTCTTGCCGCCCCCGGTGCCGCCCTTCGGGCCGAACGCGTACCCGGCGTTGAAGCTCGTCGAGACGAGGGCCATCACCGCGCGCCGGCACGCGGCCAGAGGCTTGCCGTCGCGGCTGACGAGGGCGAAGGCCAGGTAGCCTTCCTCGCTGGAGACCGGGTCGAAGATGCCGGGCGGATTCTCGATGCGGACGTTACCGAACCGGGCGCCGCGCTCGAACGCGACCTCGCCATCGGTCCGGCCGAAGAGGCCCGCCCACGCCATCGCCGCCGGCGCGTCCAGCTTCATCCAGCCCCGCTTCCAGTCGAACGTCACCTGGTCAGTCGGCGTGTAGGGGTTGTGCGTGTGGCGGTCGCCGACGGCCACCACCGGGCCGCGCGCCTCGTCGTCCTCGCGACCGGGGTCGATCACGAGCCGCACCCCGTGCTGGTAGACCGTGTGGACCATGTCCAGGCCGGTCATGCCGTAGCTTCCGGCGTAGTTCATGCTCGCGGGGTCGTAGAGGCTGTGGCGGCCGTAGACGAACGTCGTCGGCTCCGGTGCCGGGTCGACCGCGAAGTGCCGAAACAGCAGTCCGGCCGCACGCATCGTCGCCGCCTGCACCTCGTCGAAGGTGTAGTGGTACCCCTGCGGGTGGCCGCCCGTCGTCACGTCCATCGGCCGCGTGAACGGCCGCGCCTCCTCGGCCAGGTCCTGGGGCGCCTGGAAGTAGTGCCACGAGACCCAGCCCCAGTCCTGGAGACTGGCCAGGGCCGCCAGCCGCAGCGGGAAATCCGCCCGGTACTTCGCGGGCTGCTGGATCTGCGTCTCATAGCAGAGGAAGGGCTTGTCGGGGTGCCGGTTGTGCTCCAACCACGGGACGCCCTGGTGGATGCCGGGCGGTTTCAGGAGCCAGTTGACCCACGGCCCGGCGTTCCGCGCCATCCGCTCGGCGTGCAGGACGGCCACCAGCCGCTGCTGCTCGTTCGGCGCGTCGATCTCAGCGAGCGCCTCCTCCAGGGGCGGACCCCAGCCGTTGACGTAGGCGTCGTGGGCCACCGCGTCGGCGTGCTGGTGCAGGTACTGGCTCTGGACCTCGTAGCCGATGCCCGTATCGTAGACCATCGGCGACAACCGCGTGCTCTTGCCGAGGGGCTTGATGGCGGCCGCCTCGCGCTGTTTGTGGGCAATCTGGAGCCGCACCAGGAACCGCAGGACGTCCGAAGCCCGGGCCGGGGCGACGTCGGCCCGCGTGACCGTCACCGGCAGGGCCTCCAGGGCCGCCTTCGCGTGCGGGTTGGCGTCGTTGAGACCGGCGGCCGCCCGGGTCTCCCCCCGCATCGGGGCAAAGAGGACCGTCCCGCGGTCCAGGCTCTCGCCGGGCAGGAGCTCGCCCCAGGCCTTCCCGAGCCCCGCGTCGTCGCGGTACTGCTCGCGCAACCACGCGTTCCACTTGGCCGCGAGCGTGCCGCGGAAGAAGGCCGGCAGCGTCTGCCACTGGCCGCGCACCATGCGGCTGACCCACCACTCCTCGTTCGAGAGTTCCCAGACGGCGAAGACGGGGTCGTCGCACCAGCGGAGGCCCGTGTGCGGGTTGACGTGCGTGGCGACGCGTTGCATGTGGCGGATGGCGAGGGCCTCGAGCCGCGCATCCCACGCCCGCGCCGGGTTCCGGTTCAGTTTCCAGCCGGCGACGACTTGGCCGTCCTTCGCGCGGCACTGCTCGCGGACGGCGGCCGCCCAGGCCTCCGCCGTCGCGGGATCGTTGAGGATGCCCACGTCTTCCGGCCGCGCCTCGCCGCCGTTGAGCGCCGCCAACCAGATGCGCATCCCGCGGGTCTTGGCGGCCGCGACGAAGGCGTCGATGTCGTCGGCCCGCGACCCGTCGCCCGGCGTGTACGTCGGCACGTAGGGCGGCGTTGCCCGGGGGTCGCCGTCGGGCACGCCCTTCCAGAAGCGGAACGCGTTGAAGCCGAGCCGCCGGAAGCGGTCGAGAAGCTGACCCGTGGCCCGCCATCCGGCCCGGGCCTTCTCCAGGCGGACGGCCGGGGGGTCGCCGGGCTCGACGCGGCTCTCGACGTAGAGTTTGCCGATGGCGGCCCAGAACCGCTGCGGCCGGCCGCTCAGCACCAGGCGCCCGCCCTCCGCGGTGACGTAGAGGCTGTCGGGCGGCAAAGGCATGGCGGGCGGCGCTTCCGCCTCGGTCTCGGCCGTCTCAGGCGGCGCCGGCTCGGCCGAGGCGGGCGGCGGCTCCGCGGCCGACGACGCGGCGGCCGCCAAGGCCCACACCCACACCGCACCCACGGCTCCCAGCACGCCCCACGCCGTTCGCATCGCGCCTCTCCCGGTCGTCTCGAGACCCCCAGCCCCCCAGCCATCATACCCCCTTCGGTGTCAAGGTCATGTGAGTTTCCGGCCGAGAACCTCGTTCGACCGGCGTCACGCCTGGCCGTTCTGCCTTCGGGCTTCCTGGGAACTCCGGTACCCCTCGACGCGCGGCCCGCTCGTCTCGTCCAGCATGATGCAGCACCTGGCGGGGGGAACCGACGTGTCGGGGCCGGTCAACTGCCATCCGAGCCGTGCTGCGACCTCCAGCACGTACTCCGCCGCCACGCGGTCCCGCACGCGCAACTTTCTGTACCGGCTGACCTCCTCTTCCGGCAAAGGCTCGCCTTCTTGGAAGAACACCCAGCGGCTGCCGTCCTTCATCGCCGTGTCCACGCAGTCATGTCGAACGAGACCCGCGCACCTCATTGATTTGCCGAGCCGCTGCTGCGTACTGGGCGATCAATGGCAGAAGGCTTGCGTTCTGCTGTTGATGGCCGCGGCCAAGCGGCATGTCTCTTGCTTAGCGGGGCACGCATGGCAGCCCAAGTCGTCATCGAGAACCCCCTCATCAACTCCCCCTTCGCGGAACCCACGCGCCACTTCGAGTTCGCCGACCAGGGGATCACGGACAAGATCGCCGACGAGCGCCGCCCCAGTTCCTATTTCGTGCCCATCCCTGCCCCCAAGAAGAAGGGCCGCGGTGGGCCGATGGTCTTTGACACGCAATGGACCCGTGACCGCATCGAAGAGAACCGGCAGATCAACCGCATCCGGGAGAAGGTCGCCGTTTGGCGTGACGCCGGCCACCCGGACGTGACGCGCACGACGGCCCGGCTCCTCGAATACTGGACCGGAGACGACCGCAATCTCCGCCTCTTTTTCTGAAAACTCGAGGCGCTCAAAACTGTCATTTACCTCACGGAAGTCGCCAGGAAGTACGGGGACACCTGGGTCGAGAACGCCCTCCGCGGGGCCAACGAGGAGATGAACCCCGGGCTGCTCCGCATGGCGTTCAAGATGGCCACCGGTAAGGCGGAGCCACACCGAGAGGATGGCGGCGTGGTGCTGGACGTGGCGGATGTTGTTGAGCTGGTGCTCGAGCTTCGGGCAATCGTACCACCAGAACCCGCGGTCCTCGGCGTCGAGGTCCATCGCGTCGACGGCCGTCCAGCGCCTCGTCTCGGTCAACGTCAGAAAGACCGCGTACGTTCCCGCCGTTCGCGGGTTGAGGCTGGTGGAACCCGCAACAGCGAGAGGATCCGCGATGAGCGACATGCCTGAGAACGGGACGGGGTGGAACTGGCTGCGGACACTGTTGGTCCTGATCGCCATGGCCGCCGTGGGCACCGGGATGGTGATACTCGGCTCGTGGTGGCTGCGGCCGCGGATCACCGATGACGTGGTCGCCCGCCTGAAGGACCCCGCGACGCGGCTGGGCGAGACCCGGCGGCTGGGCGAGACCGGCTGGCCCGAGGCGGTCCCGTACCTGGCCTGGGTCGCGAAGACCGAGGACCCGGCGCACCGGCGGGCGGCGCTGGAGGCCCTGGCGTCGATCGGCGGCCCGGAGGCGGTCGACGCGCTGGAAGCCGCGGCCGAGGACCCCGACGCGGGCGTTCGCCTTGCGGCGGCGCGCGGGCTGGGGGCGCTGGGGGCGCGATTGTGCCCGGAGGGACTGGGCGCGCTGCTCCACGACGCCGGTCCCGCGGTTCGTGCGGCAGCCGTCCGGGCACTGCCCGACGACAGCGCCGACCCCGACCTCGCCGAGGCGCTGGCCGACGCCGCCCGAGACGCGGATTCGGCAGTCCGCGCCGCGGCGGTCGAGGAGGCCGCGATGCAGCGGGCGTCGGCGGCGTACGGGGCGCTGCTCGCGGCGCTGGGCGATACGGAGACGTCGATCGCCTCGTCGGCCAAGGCACAGGTGCAGGCGCGACAGGGGGACCTGGCGCCGCTGGCGCTGCGGCACTGCAGTGCGATCGAGTCCGAGGACGACCGGCTGGACCTCGGCCGGATGATGGCCCTGGTGGCGACGGCCGACCAGGCGCCGGCGTTGCTGAACCTGCTTGAGGGCGGGCGGCAGCGCCGGCGGGACGACCCGCCGGAGCGCCTGCGCGAGATGGTTGTCTCGACGCTCGCCGCCATGGGGCCGGAGGCCGCGCCCGTCCTCGTCGAGGAGACCGTGTATGAGGAGCGCGGCCAGGCGGCCGAGGCGGCGGCGCGGGCGGCGATCGCGCGGATCGGGCCGGCGGCGGGGCCGGCCGTCGCCGAGGGGCTGCTGGCGTGGCGGATCTACCCCGACCCCGAGGAGCTCAAGGCCTGGGTCACCGTCCTCGGGGCCGTCGGCGACGCTTCAGCCGATACCGCCGAGGCCCTCAGCCGCGCGCTCAGCCAGGGCGCGCCCGGGATGGACGAGGCGGTCGGCGAGGCCCGCCGGGCCATCGAGTCGCGGACCGGCCGAGCCCCGCCGACCCCTGCGCCCGAGCCGGACCTCCCCGGCGGCGAGCCCGGTCCCGAGGCGTGGACGCGGATCGGCGGCCGGCCGGTGGACGTCGCCCGGCCGGGGACGCGGATCGAGACGCTGCCCGATGACGGCGTGGTGCACATCGAGCTCGACGGCGGCATCACCTGGTCGGACCGGCCGGATCACTCGGGGGCGTTCCCGCTGCTGCTGGTGTTCTCGCGGCGCGGCGGCGAGTGGGAGGAGGACTTCCACGCGTTCGCCGTCAAGTTCAACAAGCGGAACCATCGCGGCCGGGTGATCGGCTGGGAGGCGGGCGACCCGGCGAAGCTGCGCGTGGAGATACTGCTTGGCAGCGACCTGTGGCGGCACGCGGCCTACGCGGAATATACGATCGAGCTGCGGTCTTCGGACAAGGGCCTGACGGCCCGGTTCACCGGCACGTGCAACGACGAGCCGCGCGAAGGCCCCGCCACGGTCACGGGCTGGCCGACGTCATGGGACACGG
Organism: uncultured Anaerolineales bacterium; assembly: GCA_964397995.1. Taxonomy (GTDB): domain Bacteria; phylum Planctomycetota; class Phycisphaerae; order FEN-1346; family FEN-1346; genus CAYNLG01. The sequence goes on along the minus strand of CAYNLG010000009.1, from coordinate 7,830 downwards.
GCGACGTGCCGCCGCTGGCGCCCGACGAGCACCCGCGGCTGCTGTTCCGCACGCACCACGTGGCCCAGCTCCGCGCGCGGACCCGGACGCCGGTGGGCCGCGAGATCTTCCGGGCGCTAATGGCGCGGATGGCGTCCGGCAAGCGCCTGTACCGCACGAAGCTCGACTGGGTCAACAACTGGGAAGCCGGCGCCGACCAAGCGACGGGTCACGGGTTCCTCGCCCGCGTCTTCGACGATCGTCGCCACGGCGAGCGGGCCGTCGAGCTGATCATGCCGCGCACGCTCCAGCGGCCGTACCAGGGCGAACACGGGGAGCGGCTGCCCGGGCCGATGGCGCGGTACCCGTTCGCCGCGGACCTGATATTCGCCGAGTACACCGAGCATGAACGGCGGCAGGTGCTGGCCTCGGCGGGGCACATGCGGCTGGCGTTCTCGTGCGAGTGGGGCCCGGTCGGCGTGTACGCGGTCAGCCGTTCCATCCTCGGGGTGCCCGGCGCCAACGCCCTGATGCTGCTCGGGGAGGAGGGCCGCCTCGGCCTGCAACGTCCGCCCGCCCCGCCGCCGGCGGTCGTGACGCTCGAGGCCGAGACCCCACCGGGGGACGCGACGCCTCGAACCGTTCCTTTCGAGGCGGGCGGGCTCGTGGCCGAGTGGCTGTGGGCCGGTGGCGTCGAGCCGGGCGAAGAGGACGTGCTTGCGGACCTCGGCGGGCGCGAGGGCGCGTGGATCGAGGCGGGCGACACGTTCGCATTCGGCGGGGCGGACTACACCTTCCGCCACCTCTCGGAGAAGGCGTTCAGGGGGCTCGCGGGCATCACGAAGGAGAGATACCTCTTTCCGCCGGGCGACCCCAGGCGCCGGCGCCTCCTCTACACAACGCTGGAGGTCGGCGAACCGACGTGCGTCCGCATCCCCGGGGGTCAGCACTTCGGCCACCCGCAGTCGACGGTCTTCCTGCACGGGCGGCGGATCGAGTCGGGCACGGTGGTGATCCTCGAACCGGGGGTCCACCGGCTGTTGCTCGAGGTCGTGGGGACGGTCGTCAACCCGCGGTTTCCGGCCATCCGGGCGGGGTACGCGACGGCCCTGTGGAAGAAGCACGCGTGGCTGGTCCGCGAGTACGAGGCCGCCAAGGCCCGCTGGAAAGCGACCGGTCAGGTCCAGGACATGCCGTTCATCTTCGACGTCGCGTCGAAAGGCGGCCGGGCGTCGCTGATGGCCGGCGGGGCCGTCAAGCGCGGCGGGCGGCGGGGCGGGGACATCCTCTGGCCGCTCGTTTCGGCCCGATGGATCGCGACCGGTCGGGGCCTGTATCCGGACACGCCGTGGGGCCCGGCGAGCGATCCCGAGAAGTGGTCGGCCGGGCAGATGGGCGCCCGCGAGCTGTGTTTCATGATGGGCCCCGCGCCCGAGCCGCTCCGCGCCGAGATGGCCCGCGAGTTCCGTCGCCGATACCTCGAGGGCGACGAGATCCGTCGCCTCGGGTGCCTGGAGCTGGTCGCGGCGCTTGTGAACTACCCGATGGAGCTCGAGAAACCGTAGAGGGGATCAGGCGCCGGCGCGTGCGTCGCTCGCCGGTTCGCCCACGCCCACGCCGGCGGCGGTGAACGGCTCGAAGCCCACCGCCAGGGCCGGGCTGTCGGCCGGGAGGGTGAAGTCCCCCGACGCCGGGTCCGCGAAGCCGGGGTCGGCGACCACGCTGTGGCGGTCGTAGCCTATCGCGCGCAGGGCGTCGACGTCGTATCGCCGCCAGGTCACCCGGGCCATCTCGTCGCGGACCTCGTCGCCGGCGAAGACGGCCCCCGCGAGGTCCCAGAAACAGTTCAGGTCGCTGCGGAAGCCACGCTGGGCCAACGTGTCGGTGTCGCGGGGGACGAGGACGGGCCGGTCGTGGGCGAGAATGATGTTCCGCTCGAGCGTCATCGAGTTCCAGTCGCCCGCCGCGCTCAGCGACACGACCCCCAGTCCCGAGAAGGCCAGGACGTTGTTGCGGACCACGTTCTCCCGGCCGTAGTGGAGGTTCAGGCACTCGCTGGACGTGTGGTGCAGGAGGTTTTTCTCGATGAGGATGTAGCTCGACCCTTCGTCGGCGTAGACGGCCAGGTCCTGGCCGTTGACGGTGACCGCGTAGGCGGCCGACTCCGGGATGGGGCTGCCCGGCGGCGCCGGGTAGACCACGACCTGCGCCCCGCCATCGAGCAAGAGGCGCGGCTCCAAGGGCTCAAGGACGGGACCTCGGAACAGGCGGTCGAACACGGCGTCCTCCGGGGCGCAGCAGGCGTGCGTGCCGGAAGTATACCCGAAGGGCCCCCCTAAGCAAGCCGCCGACGCGCTGCCGGACCGGCGGGGTGCCGCTCTTCTGCCGAATCCTGGCGGAGAGGGGGGGATTCGAACCCCCGGTACCCCGAAGGGCACGCCGGTTTTCAAGGCTGGCAGTCGATATCTGTTTAATGGGTGTTTTGCTCGATTTCTCCCCATATTCGCCGTTTGCCGGTCCGCCGCTGTCCGCCCCCGTCCGCCCGCGCCCGCCGGATCGCGACAAGTTTTGCGACAAGACAGGCCGGTCGTCCGTCCCCGTCGCGCGGGCCGCACCGGCCTTCGGACGGTCGAAGTCGGGCAGCCTGTCCAGGGCGCTCGCGTGGTCCCCGACGACGCTGTGCGAGTACCGGTCCATCGTCAGGGTGATGGTCGAGTGCCGCGCCAGCGACTGGGCCGTCTTCGGGTGCACGCCGCTCTGCGCGAGCAGCGTGATGAAGGTGTGCCGCAACGCGTGGAAGTCCGCGTAGCCGGCGTCGGTCTTGTACGCGATGCCCGCCGCCCGTAGGTCGTGCTTGTAGGCCCGCAGCATGACGTCCCGGTTCGGAACGTGGAACGCCCGCGTGGCGGGCGCCCTTTCCCTCAGGAAGTCCCTCAGCACCACCGCCACCTCGGGCCGCAGCGGCAACGTGTCGTCCCGCCGATGCTTGCTGTAGGCCGCCTCGACCGTCACCGTCGGCGGGTCGCCCTCCAGGTCGAACGACGCCCGCGTCAGACTCCGGAGTTCGTTCTGCCGCAACCCCGTTTCGACCGCCAGCCGGTAGAGCATGGCCCGCTCGTGGCCGCTCATGCCGCCGCGCTCGTCCTGCTCGGGGGTCGTCTCGAAGAGCCGCCGCAGTTCGTCCGCCGTCAGGGCCCGCCGGTCGTGTCGCCGGTCGGTCCGCACGTTGAGGCCCTGCAGGTGCGCCAGGGGCGACTCGGTCGCCCGGCCATCGCGGACCATCCACTTGGCGAACTGCTTGACGGCCTGCAGGTAGAAGTTGAACGTCTGGGCCGAGATGGGCTTCGCGCCCTCGCGCCGCTGGCCGAGGTACCGCATGACGGCGCTGGCCGAGAGGTCGGACCACTTGGTGAACCTGCAGGCCCGGAACGTTCGCTCCGCCCGCGAGAAGACCTGCTGCGCGTGCCGTTCGCACGCGCCCTTGTCGAGCAGCGCCTGCCGCCAGTCCTCCAGATGCTCCGCCAGCGGCTTCGACGCCGCCAGCCGCCGCCCTTCCAGGAGGCCCACCGTGGCCAAGCGCTTCTGGAGCCGCGGCGGGAGCCCTTCCAGCCACCGCCGAAGCGGCCGGTCCGGCGGTTCCCCGTTGGCCACACACTCGGCAAGCTTCTCCACCTTCTTGCCGAACTCGTGGCTCTAGCCCTTGTCCTTGAAGGCCGCGGCCTTCCGCTTCTTGCCCCAGGCGTCACGGAACTCCACGTGCCACCGCGAGGTCCGCTTTGACGTCCCACCCCGGTCGTTGTACGTCGGCTTGAAGACACGCATCGGCTACGCCTCCTCGCTGCTCGGGGACCGCCCCCGGGGCACCAGCGAGAGCCCCAGGGCCGCCGCCAGCTTGGCGGCCGTGCCCATCGTGATGCTGCGGTCCCGGTTCACGAAGTGCGAGAGCTGGCCCTGCGAGACACCCGCCATCTGCGACAACCGGTACCGGGAGAACGGGGCCTCCAGGATGGCCTGCCGCAACTGCTCCTGGATGTCCGGCGGGGCGCTCATCGCACACCACTATACCACGCGTTCGGATGCTTGTCAAATGAGAACATTCGCCGCCTCGCCCTTCGGGGTCCCGCATAGGTGCGCATCCTCGGCATTGGCGCTCACGCCCTGCGCTTGCGCCCCTTCGCCTTTGGTTGCGCGCCTTTCATCGGGCATCGCCCACCGCCAAGAGCCGCGCCCGAAGCCCATCTTCCGCGCTTCCACATGCAGTGCAACCTTAGCCCGCCGGACGGTCCCCCAGGCCACGCCGTCGGCCTCGGCCTTCGCCTGAAGGTCCTTCACCAGCACCGGCCCGTCCGCGAGCTGGGCTCGGAGCCACGACTTTGCCTCATCGAGAGCCGGTGCGGTCGATCCCTCCACCGGCGCCAGCAGCGCGTCGGCGTCGGCCTCGACGGGACCGTCTTCCCAGCGGACGACCCCATCCACAAGGCGGAACGCGAGGCCTTTCACCTTCGGGGCCAGGTTCATCTTCAGCACCGCGAGGACGCGGCGGTCGGCATCCTGGCGGTCCGGCACGACGACCCACCCCGCCCGCGCCGCGGCCGTAAAGCCGACGCTGCCCATCGCGCGGTGCAGTGCGCTGGCCCCGGCACGCTTGTTTAGGTGCATCAGCGCCAGGACCGCCGCGCCGTGGGCCTCCGCCAGCGCAGCCAGCGGCGCGAGGACACCCCGGACGGCCGCGTCCTTGTGGCTGTCGGTGTCGCCGAGATACGCCGAGAGCGGGTCGATCACAACAAGCCGCACGTCGGGCTCGCCATCGAGGGTCTGCCGAAGGGCCGCCACGTCGCGCGAGAGGTCGACCTGGCGGGGCAGACCGTCCGGGGCCGTCACGACGCCCCGGATCGCCACCACCCGGGACGGGTCCGCCCCGAGCGCGTCCAGGCGCGGCCGGACCGTGTCGGCCAGGCCGTCTTCGGCCTGGAGCAGGACGACCGTTCCCGGGGTCCCGTCGCCGGGCGAACCGTCGGGCCAGCCGTCGCCGCGCGTCACCCGCGCCGCGATGTCGAGCGAGAGGAAGCTCTTCCCGACACCCGGGTCGCCCGCGAGGACCGTCAGGCGCCCGCGCGGGATGCGGCAGGGCCACAACCACGCGAGCTCGTCCGGCTCAACATCCGAGAGCCGCACAGCGGCCAGCGGGGGTCGGCCCACGCCGGCCATCCGTTCGCCCAGCAACTGGAGCCGTCCCAACGCCCCTCGGACCAGCCGGCCAGGGTCGGCGTCGGGCGATGCCAGGGCACGGCCCAGGCCCTCGGCCTCGTCTATGGCCGCCCGCCGCAGGGCCTTCTTCCGGACGATCTGAGCGTACTCCCGGAGGTTGCCGGGGCCCGGCACGGAGTCGGCCAGTTGGATCAGGTAGGACTGTCCGCCCACGGCCAGCAGGTCGCCGTGGGCGGCAAGGGCACACTTGAGGGTTACGAGGTCAAGCCGCTCGCCAGGCTCCATAGATTCGGCCAAGCCAGGCAGCCACGAGAACAGCTGCCGATGGCGCGGATCGGTGAAGTCAGCCACCTCGAGCATGTCCAGGCCCTGGCGCCAGGCCGCCGGGTCGATTAGCATGGCCCCGAGGACGGCCCGTTCGGCATCCTGGTCGTGCAAGGCATCGGCCGTCGGCAGGTCACGGGGCTCCGCGGTCATGGCGTCCCCCCTTCGCGCCGCACCTCCCACAGGTGCCTCGGCGGGCAGCAGGCTTCGACCCAGCGCGCCAGGTCGTCCCGCCGCCAGAGCACTCTGCTTCCCAGCCGGACCGGGGACGGGACGCGCGCCGAGTCGTGGAGCGCGTAGAAATGCGATCGGCTGACGCCGAGCGTCCGCGCGGCCTGCGTGGCGCTGAGGAGCAGCGGCGCCGGCGTCTCCCCTGCGGAGGCCGGCGGCGTCGCGCTGGCCCCTGAGGCGGCGCCTGGCGCCGTAACTCCCGCTCCTGACAGGGGGTTTTCGGAAGCTGTCCCCTCCCTGGGGGTAGAGGCCGGCGGCGAGATTCTGTCGTCGTAAGCGGTCATCGGCCGTCCTCCCCCATCACATGCGCGTCCTGCATCGTGGCCGGCGTGAGGAGGTCCTTGCCAACCTTCCGCGCGGCAGTCTTGGGCATCATCCCGAATCGGAACGGCCACAAAGCACACTTCGTCGCCGGGCAGAATCCCACAGCACGATACGAGCCGCAGCAACAGTCCATGCATTTCTCCCGGCACGCCTTCAGGGGGCTCGTGGCGGTCATGTGGCCTCACCTCCCTCCCGGGCCGCGCGCCGTGCGTCGATGGCGGTCAGCTCGTGCCGCACCTGGGCGATCGCGCTGTTGTCGAAGAGCCGCACGTGCCCCGCGTAGGCACGGGGCCTGATGTGCGACCGCGTGCGCAGGATGCGGCACACCCGGTCCACCGAGGTCCCGAGTTCGGTGGCCATGACACCCACAGTAACCAAGCTGGGCGGACGCGTTCCCATGATCTGCACCCTCCGTGACGCGGGGGATCATTCCCCCGTCACCACCGTCCGCAGATTCATGGAATGGCGCAAAAAACGCCCCTGGCGATAGCGCCGGGGGCGATTCGGCGTTCATGAATATTCATGAACGGCGGGGCTACGGCTTCTCCTTGACCCACTTTCTGAGCTGCTTCTGGTCCAGTTCCGCGTCGGATTCGCCAGCCAAACGGCCGCCCCCGTCCTTGCGCGCACTCTCAGTCTGTTCCTTCGCAAGTTGCTCCAACGTGGCCGCGCGCCGTTCCACCTCGCCAGCCGTGCAGCCCACGGCCTTTGCGACCTCTTGAGATGTGGCGTCCGGATGGCCCTTCTGGTACTCACCGATGCGTTCGTGCAGTGCCCTTTCGCGCTCGTCGATCTCTTTGTCGTGCGCCTCTTCCTGCCTCCTGGCCTCGGACTTCTGACGTCCGGGGTCGAGACCGGCCGCATTGAGGCCCTTGCACGCACGCTCATCCAGCTTGATCGCCTTTGGGTCCCGCCTCTCCAGCTTGGCCTGCTTCAGTCTCTTCTGGTTCTCCCGCCAAGCAGGCGATTCAGCAACTGTGCCGACGCTACAGCCGACAGCAGAGGCCACCTCTTTGGCCGTGTCATGCGGCCGACGCTTGAGATGGTCGAGTATCAGCGGCAAAGCGACATCCCGCTTCACGCGAGGCTTGGGTTCCGACTCCTCCTGCGCCCCGTCCTGTCCCCCCTCATCGGAGACAGCGGCCCGAACCGCGGCCAGGTTCGACATGAAGGTTCCCGCGATTTCTTGCGGGGTCTTGCTGCGGGCAAATCTGAGGACGGCGAAGCTCACATTGGCCCAAAGGGGCTTAAGGCGCCGGGCCTTGGGCACGAACAGGGGCTCGGCCTCGTCCAGAACGAGGTCGTGCACGGCCGCAAGACAGAGAGCAGCGCGGCGAAGACAGTGCGGCCCGGTGCGTTTCTCCAGCGAAGCCACCATCTTGGCCACGCGTTCTTCTGACCTGTCGACCCCTTCTGGGGCGTCCTTGGCTTCGTCGGCGTACGCCTGTTTCCAGCTCTCCAGCGCCGCCTGTCCCGCTCGTGTTCGGAACACCGCGGCGATGTCACCGGCGATGAGGGCCAGGGCCTTCCGAGTCTCAGTCGCCAGCGCTCTGCTATGCGTCACGGGTTGCTCCTTGATTGCCAGCGGCCCCGCGCTGGCTACGGCCCGTGCCCTGACCGTCTACCATAGCCCCCGTAGCGCTGATCCGCAAGTAGACAAGGCCACCTACCCTAGTACGCACGCCGCCTCGGCACCGTAGGTCTGCACCGTGAGCTTGTCCCCGCAAACTGGGCGCTGCTTTAAGGTGGAATCGTCTCCGGATA
>CAYNLG010000008.1:0-73978 GCA_964397995.1 uncultured Anaerolineales bacterium | reverse complement strand
CCTACGGGACGCCCTTCATCAGCGGCAAGGACTCGCTGAACAACGAATTCGGCTCCGGCGACCATGCCATCGCCATCCCGCCGACGCTGCTCATCAGCGCCATGGGCCTTGTCGATGACGTCCGCCGCTGTGTTACGATGGACCTGAAGACCCCCGGCAACCCCGTCTACCTGGTGGGCCTGACGAAGGACGAGCTCGGGGGCTCGCACCTGGCCGAACGCCTCGGCCTGGCGGGCGGCCCCGTGCCGCAAGCCGACACGGACCTCGCCCCGCGGCTGTTCAGGGCCCTGCACGAGGCGATCGCGGGCGGTACCGTTCGCGCCTGCCACGACCTCTCGGAGGGCGGCCTGGCCGTCGCGGCCGGGGAGATGGCCTTCGCCGGCGACTTGGGCCTGGAGCTGGACCTCGCGGCGGCGCCCGCCGAGGGCGACTTGGACGACGCGCGGCTCCTCTTCAGCGAATCGCTCTCGCGGTTCCTCGTCGAGGTCGAGGCCGCCCGCGCGGGCGACTTCGAAGCCGCCCTGGCCGGCCTGCCCTGCGCCCGCGTCGGCGCGGTGACCGACGGCGGCCGCCTGAGGGTGCGCGGCACGGGGGGCGGGACGGTCCTCGACGCCGCCACCGGCGCGATGCGGGACGCCTGGCAGGCCCCCTTTGCCGAGACCGCCGCCCCCGCCGGCGGCAAGGAGTGACGATGCCCATCCGCGCCCTGGTCCTTCGCACCGCCGGCATCAACTGCGACCGCGAGACGGCCTTCGCCTGGGAGCAGGCCGGCGCCCGCGCCGACCGCGTCCACGTGGGCCGCCTGATCGACGCCCCGGACCGCCTGGCCGACTACCAGATTCTGACCGTCCCCGGCGGCTTCAGCTTCGGCGACGACATCGCCGCCGGCAAGATCTTCGCCAACCAGCTCGTCCACCACCTGGCCGACGTCATCCACGCGTTCCTCGCCAAGGGCGGCCTCGTCCTCGGCATCTGCAACGGGTTCCAGGTCCTCGTCAAGTGCGGCCTACTGCCGGGGTCGCCCGACGGCCGCCTCTCGCTGAGGCAGCGGGCCACCGTGACGAGCAACGACTGTGGCCGCTTCGAGGACCGCTGGGTCCACCTTCGCGTCGACACCGAAAGGTGCGCGTTCCTGGAGAGCGGCGAGCGGCTGTACCTGCCCGTCGCCCACGGCGAGGGCAAGTTCGTCCCCGAAGACGGCCTCACGGTCGAGGCCCTCGACCAGGCCGGCCAGGTGGCCGTCCGGTACGTCGGGCCGGGCGGCGAGGACGCCCCCGGCTTCCCGTGGAACCCCAACGGGTCGGTCGGCGACGTCGCCGGCCTCTGCGACCCCACCGGCCGCGTCTTCGGCCTCATGCCTCACCCCGAGCGGCACATCCTGCCTTGGCACCACCCGCAGTGGACCCGCCTCGGCCCGCGCGACGAGGGCGACGGTCTGCGGCTGTTCCGGCGGGCGGTGGACTACTTCGCCTGAAGTGCCGAACGCTCGTACAGCAGGCGCCCCTCACGCACACACCGTGCGCAAACGTGCTTAATTGTGCCGCGCCATTCCTCGACCCTGTCCTTGCCGCAAAGCAGGATGTCCGCCGGCAGCCGGAAGTCCCAGAGCGCCATGCTTACCCGCTGATGCTCATCCAGGAAATCCCGCTCCGGCCCGCGACGAAGGGCTCCCGCTCGACCACCAGCAGGTCCACGTCGCTCTCGGGCCCGGCCTGGCCGCGCGCCCGACTGCCGAAGAGCCACACCTGCTCCGGATCGACCGCGTCCACGATCGCCCGGACCATGGCGTCCAGGACCTCGTCGGTGACCTCGATCATCGCCTGCCGATCCAACGGATGTGCATGCCCCACCCTACCCGCCGCCGCGCCGCATGTCCAGCTCGCGCCGCCGCTGCCATACGTATCGGCCATCCGCCGCGCCCGCCCCGACCCCCTTGGCCCGCCCCGCGCGATCTGCTACACTTTGCGGGACTTGCTTGCGGAGAACCTATGGCCGTCATCGCCCTGGCCGGCGTCGCCCCTGGCATCGGAAAGACCGCCATCGCCGAGTTCCTGCTCGCCCGTCTGGACGGCTGGCACGCCGCCCGCGTCCGCATCGGATCGGAACTCGGGTTTGAGGGCGAGGCCCGCTGCGCCGACGCCGGCTACGCCGTCCTCACCGGCGCCGACACCGCCGCCGACCCCGAGGCCGCGCGCCTCGCCCGGGCCGGCGCGGCGTCCGTGACGCTGCTCCTGGCCGAGCCGCGCGGTCTGTCGGCGGGGGTCCGGCGCATGCTCGCCGCCCGCGCGCCGGAGGCCAACTGGCTCGTCGAGGGCAACGCCTTCCTCTGGGCCCGCGCGGCCGACCTGGCCGTCATGGTGGTCGGCCCGGGGCCGGAAGGCCGCGCCCTGCCGCCCGTCCAGCCCGCTTCGCGCCAGCTCTTTCCGAAGGTCGACGTCTGGGTCTGGAACACGCGCGGCAACCCGACGGGCGAGGGCTTCTTCGACTTCCCGAAGCGGCTGACCCGCCGCGGCGGGCCGCCCGCCTTCACCAGCCGCGCCGACTACCACCACGCCGACCCGACCGACCCGTCGCACGAGGGCAACGCGGCCTTCCTGGAAGCGGTACGGACGCGGCTGGAGGGCCCGTGGTGGAAGCGTGAGAGCGACGCCTTCCTTCGCCGCATCGGCTTCGACTCGCCGGAGGACATCTGATGGCCGTCGAGTGGACGCTGCGCGAGCCGCCGGTTGCCGCCGAGGGCCTCGCCTCGCGCCTCGGCGTGCCGCCGCTGGTGGCCCTGGCACTGGCGGGCCGCGGCCTGGCCGACCCGGAGGAGGCCCGGGCCTTCCTGCAGCCCCAGCTCGACCACCTGCACGACCCGTCGGCGGACCCGGCCCTGGTGGAGGCCGCCGGCCGCCTCGTCGCCGCCGCCCGCGACGGCCGCCCCATCGTCATCTACGGCGACTACGACGTCGACGGCATGACCGCCTCGGCCATCCTCTGGCAGGCCCTGCGCCTGGCCGGGGCCAACGTGCGTATCTACATCCCCCACCGCCTCGACGAAGGCTACGGCCTCAACCTCGATGCCGTCGAGCAACTCGCCGCCGAGGGCGCCAAGGTCCTCGTCACGGTCGACTGTGGCGTCACGAGCCCGGCCGAGGTGGCCCGCGCCCGCGAGCTCGGCCTCGTTACCATCGTCACCGACCACCACGAGGCCGACCCCGACCGCATCCCCGATGCCGACGTCCTCGTCGACCCGAAGCTGCCCGGCTCGGCCTACCCCTTCCGCGACCTCGCCGGGGCCGGCGTTGCCTTCAAACTCGCCTGGGCCATCGGCAAGACCCGCAGCCCCGGCGAGCGGTGCACCCGGACCTTCCGCGACTTCCTCCTTTCGGCCACCGGCTTGGCGGCCTTGGGCACCATCGCCGACGTCGTGCCGCTCGTCGGCGAGAACCACGTGCTGGCGACCTTCGGCCTGGACGCGCTGCGCGGGACGCGGCACCCGGGGCTGCGGGCGCTGATGCGCGTGGCGGGCCTCGACGGGGGCAAACCGCTCAACGCCGGCCACGTGGCCTTCGGCCTCGCCCCGCGCCTGAACGCCGCCGGCCGTCTCGGCCAGGCCCAAGCCGCCATCGAGCTCCTGACCACGGCGGGCGGCGACGCGGCCACGGCCATTGCCGACCAACTCGACCGCCAGAACCGCGAGCGGCAGGCCCTCGAACGGCGCATCTTCGACGAGGCCCGGGCCCTGGCCGAGCAGACCTTTGACCCCGACCGTGACACCTGCCTGGTGCTCGCGTCCGAGGGCTGGCACACCGGCGTCATCGGCATCGTCGCGTCGCGCCTGGTCGAGGCCTACTACCGCCCGACGTTCCTCATCGCCCTCGACGGCGACGCCGCCCAGGGCTCCGGCCGCAGCATCCCCGGGTTCCACCTCTTCGAGGCGCTCACGGCGTGCCAGGCGCACCTCGGCACGTTCGGCGGCCACGCGATGGCCGCCGGCCTCCGCACCGAGGCGTCGCGCGTCGAGGCCTTCCGCGAGGCTTTTGCCGCCCACGCCGCCGCCTGCCTCCGACCCCAGGACCTCGTGCCGCGCCTCACGGTCGACGCCGAGGTGCGCCTGGCGGACCTGACGCTCGAGACGGTGCAGCTTCTGGAGCGGCTGGGGCCGTTCGGCGCGGGGAACCCGCGGCCGGTCTTCGCCCTGAAGGAGGCGCGGCTGGCGAGCGACGCCCGCGTGATGGGCCGGCGCGGCACCCACCTGCAGATGCACCTGACGGAAGCAGGGCGTGCGGTCCGGGCGGTCGCCTGGAACGAAGGGCCCGCCGCCGAGACCCTCTCCCGCGCGGGCTCGTGCGGCTTGGCCTTCACGTGCCGCGTCTCCGACTTCCGCGGCCCGCCCGAGGTCGAACTCCACGCCCGCGACCTCTGGATCGGCCGCTACGGCGACCAGGAGGCCGAGAAGGAATACGCCTGAGACCGTTTGCTGCAATGCGATGATCCCGGCACGCCGGGGCCGTGAGCCGCCTATACGCAACGGTCCGACCGCCAGGGGCCAGACCCGCTCACCTCAGCACACCTTCACCGCCCCCGAATACACCTCTTCCACCTCCAGCGCCGCGGCCGCGTGGCCGGGATGCGTCTCGGGGTTCCACGTCTTCATGTCGTCGAAGATCGGGCCTTCGGTGTGGTAGGAGAGCGTCCCCTTCGCCTGGTACGCCTTCCCGTCCCCCGTCATGAACAGGATGGCGCCCTTGCCGCCGGCCTGCAGGTTGCGCCGCGTCTTGTCGAAGTAGTTGTCGGCCACGACCAGGTGCCCGTCGCCGTAGAGCCCCAGGCACGTCGCGTAGATGGCGTTCGGCATCCCGTCCGGGCTTACGGTCGTCAGGACCACGGGCCCGTCCCGGTTCTCCCACGCCTCTCGCACCGCCTGCGTCAATGCCATACTGCACTCCCTTCCGTGTTCCCCACGTACCCGATGGCCGGGCGGTCATCGCCCGGTCCAGATCCTAGTTCGCGTCAAAGCGAGCCATCGTCAGCGCCTTGCTGTCATACGCGTACCGCTGTCCCCCCACCTTTACGCCGTCGCCGTCCGCCGTCGCCTCCGGCGGCGCGCCCTTCGCGAGGATCACCACCGTATAGGTGACGTCGCCGGCCTTCACGGTCGTGGCCTCCAGCGACCGGTTCCCCTCGCTCCGGGCCCTCAGCTTCCCGGCGTCGAACCCCTTTCCGACGCCCACCAGCACCAGCGGCGCCCCGCTCGCCCCGGACAGGTCCACCGCCAGCCACCGCACCCAGCCGTCCTTCGCCAGGCCCGTCACCGTCGACCCGTCCTCCGCGGCCGCGTAGTGCACCGTCCGTCCGCGGCGGAAGTCCGTGCTCCATTGGCCGCGCAGCCCCAGACCCCAGATGCTGATCTTCCCGTCGTCTTTGACGCGGTGGTAGCCTTCCTGACCGTTGTTGAGGAGGTTCGTGACGAGGACGTCGCCGCCGTCCGCCCAGCCGGCGCGGCTGACGAAATACCCATGGACGGTGTCGACCATCGCCTTGGGCATCACCTCGGCGGGGTTCTTCGGCTCGACCCCGACCGGCCAGTTGACGAAGGCGTACACCGCCCGGTGCGGGTAATAGAACGCATTCCAGCACCCCTCGCCCTCGGCAGGCCGGAAGTCTTGCTGCGTCGCTTCCCACGGTTCGATCACGTGCTTGTACTGCCAGAGGACCGCGGGCACGTAGGCCTTCGGCACCGCCCCCAGGCCGTAAGCGAACTCGGCCGCGTGGCTCAGGCCATCCCCCGCGCGCGAGTACAGGCCGTCGTTGCCGTAGGTCCCGCGGTGCGGCAAGCTAGGCATGCCGCCCCCGACGCCCACCACATCCATGACCCACCGCAGGGTGATCCACGGGACGTTCGGCTTGCCGGCCGTTCACGTAATCGCGCCCGGCGGCGTGGCGGTAGCACTGGAGGAGTTCCAGCAGGCCACACTCGCTGGAGACGCGGCTCGGGTGGTGGCCCTCGCTGTACCAGCCGTGGTCGCCGAACCCGTAGAAGAGAATCCGGGCCACGCAGGCCTCCAGGTCGGCCAAGCGGTCCTCGACGCGGTCCGGGTCCACCCCCGGGTCGCCCTGGATGGCCAGCACGGCCACGCCCGCCCCGAGCATCGACACGTAGTGATTCGACGACGGCGGGTAGCCGGTGCGGCCGAGCAGTTCGCGGATGCTGACGGTGTCGCCCTTGGCCTCGCCGCTGGCCGTCGGCTTCTCGTAGTTCTGCAGTTCCTTCGCGACGCGGGTCCGGAACGCCTCCGGCCAGGCGTCGTAGCAGAAGTCGTAGGCGTAGGCGACCCCCGCCAGGAGGGCTCCCGCCCGCATGTCGGTCACCGGCATGACCCAGGCGTACCGGTTGTCGCGGTCGGTCTTGCCGTCGAAGGCCAGTTCGACGGCCTGGCGTGCGAGGTCCGCGTACCGCGCCTCGCCCGTCACCACGTACAGCAGGCCGTAGCCCGCGCCGTGCCACGTCGTGAACGTGCCGACGGGATGGTCGGGGCTCATGTTGTGGTTATGCGACGGGGTCTGGTTGAAGTGGGTGGGCAGGCCCGTCCCGTCCTTGCCGTCGAGCAGCTTGCCCAGCCGCTTGAGGATGGCCTTGCCCTCGGGCGTCTCGGCCTTCTTCCGCAGGCCCGGGATGTCGGCCTTGCGGAAGAGCAGCCGCGGGTGCTCGCCGGGCGTCAGGGGCTCCCATCCGGGGACGGCCACGTACCAGGGCCGCGTGTCGATCTTGTGGGCCCAGAGGGGCTTCGGCGCGTCCGGGTCGGGCGTGCCGCCGCCCCTCTGCGCCGTACCGCGCCCGTAGGCGCTCCGGGTCTCGCCGGTGGAGCCGTCGGCCAGGCGTTGGGTGATGTGAAGCTTGTCGCCCACGAGGCCCTGGACGCGGGTGACGGTGAGCTCGCACTCGGCCACGGCGTCGGTCGGGCCGCCGATCTCGATCGCGCGCCACGGAAGGGTAAACGTGCCGGTGACGGCGGCGCCGTCGTAGGCGAGCGCGGCGTCCTCGAAGAGGGCGGTTCGCGGGGCACCGTGGCGAAAGCTGATGCCAGCCGCGCCGTAGTGGACCTGGTCGCCGGCGACCCCGAGGCTCACCGCGACCATCGGCCGGTCGATGCCCCCCTCCAGCGGCACCTGGTTCGCCAGGACCGAGAGCGACGCGTCGCTCCAGCCCGTCTCGGTGGCCCCGACGCCGCCGATGAGCTTCCCTTTGACCGGTTTGCCGGCCAGGGTGCCCGTGTACGTGCCGGAGACGTTGTACTGGCTGCCGTCGCCGGCCAGCTTCAGTTTCCCGTCGATCGTAACGATGCCCTCGAAAGGCTGGCCGTCCAGCGGTACCCACTGGTCGGGCGTCACGAGCAGGTCGAGCGTGCCCTTGACGGTCATCGCGCCGGTGTCGAGGGCGAAGTCGTCCCGCGGCTCGGCGAAGTGGATGGACGTGTTGAAATCCCGGGCCGTCGCCAGGGCCCGCGCCCACCGTCCGTTCTCGAAGCACGGGTAGATGTCGAGGTTCGCTCTTCCCTCGTTCAGCACGCCGATCAGGCCGAGGTGCCAGGTGGCGTCGCCGGGTTCGGCCTTCGGGGCGGCCATCGCGGACGGCGCGGCACAGGCGACGAGGATGAGCGCGAGAGCAATCAGCGCGAGTTTCATGGTACGTCCTCCATGGGGTCGGTTCTCTTGGACCGCCCCGGCGCGCGGCTATGCGCCACCAGAAACCGGCGCGCCTTGAGGGCGGCGGCCGAGGCGGGTACACTACCGGGGAACCCCTCTTGTACCCCACCGGGGGCCAACGCGAAAGGACTCCCATGAAACCGCTCGCCCTTCTGACCCTGGCCGCGCTGGCCCTGACGCTTGGCGCGGCCCCGCCCTGCCCGACCGAGACGGCCACGTCCGACGTGCTGCGCTTCACCATTGCGAAGCTTGTTGACGGCCACTACGACCTGGAGGTGGTCCTCTTCCACCGCGACGGGGTGTTCCATCACGGCTACGCGCTCGTCCCGGACCGCGACAACCTCGCCCACCGGGTCGACCCGACGCCGTCGCGGCCCATCCAGTGGCAGACCGCCGACGGGACACCGCTGGACGTCCCGGAGAAGATGCGCGGGTACTACTCCTACAAGCGGCCGGAGTTCGCGTCGTACAAGCAGCGGTTCGCCGAGGGGAAGATCCGCGCCGCCTACCCGATTCCGACCCCGCCCATCGCCTGGGACGGTCGCCGCCTGACCGGCAATGTCGACGTCCTCATCGGCGGCGTCGATACGGCGAACGTCCCCGGGCGCGGACCGCTCGACGTGCCGTACCGCATCGTCGTCGACGCCACGGGCACCCGCGGCGGGGCCCTCAAGGGGTCCTACACCCTCTGGACCTACGCCGAGAACGACGACACCTACGGCGCCGAGGCCGAGCGCACCAAGGGCGACCTCGCGGCCGCCCGCTGGGCCACCGACGCCTGGAAGCCCGCCCCCGAGAGCGCCTACGCCGACGGCACCGATTGGCCGCAGGCCCGCGGGCCCGAGCTGACCGGCGCGGCGGCCGACTGCGCCCGGCCGCTCATCCGCCACCTGCACGATGCGCGGCTCCTGTGGGTCGGCGAAGAGGTGATTGGCGGCGGGCGCGGGGCGGTGCTGTCGCGCGGCGGGTTTGCCATGTACCCCTACGCTTGGCAGAACATCGGCTACGCCGGCTTCGCCGGCCCGACCATCGTCGGCGGCAAGGTCTACCAGGTCCTCCTCCACCCCGACGAGGAGCGCGTCGCCAAGGACCCCGAGATCGCCGCCAACGTCTACGTCCAGCTCGGCGCCGACCCGCGGACGATGGCGGGGGAGCGCGGCCACCTGCGGGACACGGTCCTGTGCCTCGACGCCCGCACCGGTCGCACCCTCTGGTGGTGGCGCAGCGAGCAGACCGTCGGCGACGTCAAGGCCGGCAAGGGCGGCATCGGCACCACCGCCTGTATCCTCGGCGGCCGCGTCTATGCTCGCGGCGCGACCGGCCTGGTGTGCCTCGACGCCGAGACCGGCGACCTCCTCTGGCTGCGTGGCGGCGGGAAGGTCGGCGACACGAAGGTCGGCTACGGCCTCGCCGGCAGCTGGAGCCACGACATGTCGCCCGTCGCGATCGGCGGCGTGCTCGTCATGACCCACGGCGGTGAGGGCTCGCTCTGCGGCGTCGACCCGAAGACGGGCGACCCCCTCTGGAGCCTGCCCCGGGCGGGCGGCTACAACGCCGTGCCGACGCGGGTCGTCCTCGACGGCACGCCGTACGTCCTTGTCGGGAGCGGCGAGACCCAGCGGCTCTCGCTCATCCGCCCCGCCGACGGCGAGGTCCTCTGGACCAGCGACCTCCTCGGCGCCAACCCGTCCAGCCTGTGCGTCTGGGAGGGCATCGTCTGCGGCAACGGCACCCGCGAGGGCGACGGCGAGAACCAGGGCGACACGCCCGCCCGACGCGCCGCCGCCGTCAACGCGACCCTGAGCGGCGCAACGCCCCGCTGGACCGCCAACGGGGCCGACTATCCGTCGGCCCGCTCCGTTCCGGTCGCTCATCGCGGCTGCTTCTACATCGACGACCGCGCGCACTTCTGGTGCCTCGACGCCGCCACCGGCAAGGTCCTCGGCCGCCAACCGCACATCTACCACATGACCTACGGCAGCCACAACTGGGTCTGGACGATCGCGTCGAACGACCGCGTTTTCACGAGCGGGGTCCTGATGTTCTCGACCGGCGCCGACGGGTTCGAGCGGCTGCCCGGGCGGCTGAGCCTGGACCTGGCGGGCGGATACATGTGCCCGATCAAGCCGGCGATGGCCGACGGGCGGCTCGTCTGCCGCCTCGGTGACAAGCTCGTCTGCTACGACATGCGGAAGGACCCGACCACGGCGTCGCGCACGGTGGAGTTGACCTGCCCGGAGGCGTACACCAGCTCCGTGGCCGAGCACGACGCGGTGCGCCTCCGCATCCGCTTCCCTCGGTCCGCGGCGCCGGAGGTGGCCGCCAAGTGGCCGGAGATCGTCGGCCCCGAGGCCGGCGCCGTCAACAACTGGGCCGCCGGCTACGCCCGGGCCCTGCCCTGGCGGTCGTACCCGGCGGACGGCTTGGCCCTGACGGACGAGGGCCTCCGCGGCAACGCCCGGGTGCCCATGGGCTGGCACTACGAACAGTGGACGCTCGACCTCGCCCGCGACGGCGACACCCTGGCCGGCACCTTCACCCGCGCCGTGCCCGCGGTGGACGACCCCGTGGCCGTCGCCGGGAAGATAGGCGGCAAGGTCGCCAGGACGGAGGCCGGCGAGACGCTCGTCCTGGAGATGGACGGCGCCGCGACGCAGCTCCAGCGGAACCGGGACACGGTGCCGCTCACGGTGGCCCTGGTCCGCACCGGCGAGGGGCTGCGCGGCTGGGCGTGCGCCGGGAAGGTCAACGGCGTGACCCACGAGGTGGCCCCGTCGGGCCTGGTGCTCGAGAAGGGCCGCCTGGCCGGGACGCTGACGGTGCTCTTCCGCAATGATCGGTACTTCTACCTGAACGCGGAGGCGAAGACGGCCGTGGCCGCGACCTACGAGGTCGACGCGACTGTCGCCGACGGCGCCGTCACCGGAACGTTCAGCGGAACGGTCGGCGAGGCGTGGTCCCACACGGGCCGCGCCAGGGGACGCATCGACAACTGAGCCTCGCCGGCGGGGCCGGGCGGGCCCGCTTCAGGGGGGGGCGGGGCCCCGCGCAGGCCCCGCCCAAGGTGCCGAGGAAAAAGACAAAAAAGGGACAAAAGGGACACAAAAGAAAGCCAGAAGGGCCCACTTTGGTGCCAGAACTTTCCACAAACGCACCAACTTTCTGACAAGAAAAGGACAAAAAGGGCCACTTTCTGACACGTTTCGGGGGGGCGCAGCACGAACCGGCAACCGAAGGGGCTTCCATGCGGCAATTCGTGAGGGGAATTACCGCTTAAGGGCGTCCAGGTGCGCCCGCGCCCGCCGCCCGGCGTCCGTCCCGGGCAGCGCCTCGACGATATGCTCCAGCCGACCCCGGTTCGCCCGAATCTGGGCCTCCCAGACCCCTTCCACGGCCTCCGGCGTGTCCAGCACCCGCAGCGCAGGCGCCGCCCGGAACTCCGGCTCCGGCACCCGCACGCCGTCCTTGGCCGCGTACGCCTCGAGCCCCTCCGCGGCCCCCGTCGCGAGCGCCCCGTACGACGTCAGCGACCACCCCTTGCTCCCCGGCTTCACCTGCACGGCCAGCACGTGCGTGCCCTTCGCCACAGGCACGGCGAACGTGTGGGCCGTGAGCTGCGTCGGCGCCCGTTGGTTGCCCTGGCGCAGGGTGCTGCAGGCGAGCGTCCCGTCCACGTACCACGCCATGTGCCAGTCGGCGGACGCGTTGACGAGCAGCGTCCCGTCGGCCGGACAGTCGATCCGCGCAAAGGCGTAGACCGACGCCCCCTTGGGCACGCGGACGTCCGTGCGCACCGCGTCGCCCACGGCCGGCGCCTCGCCGGGCGCCAGGTCCACGAGCGCCGAGAAATCCAGCGACCGCCCGATGGCGGGCAGCGCCCGGGCCGCGAGGCGCGTCTCGCCGAACGTCAGCGCCTCCGGCACCGACGCCAGTGCCTCGGCTTCCGGCGCCCCCAGAGCCTCCGTCACCGGCCCCACGACCTGCCACGTCGCCGGCCACCCGATCGGGGTCAGGGCGCCCGCCTGCGCGGCCGCGGCCACGTCCACGGGCGGCTGCGGCGCCGTCCGCTGGAAGCGGTCGATCCGCACCTTGACGAGCAGCGGGTGCAGCCCCGCCCGCAACCGGACCGGTTCGCCAGCGGCCACCTTGCGGCCGCTGAGCCACGTTTCCATGCCCGGCGCCGCCATCGTCGGATACGCCACCTGGTCGCGGCGGCAATCGAGCATCGTGAACAGGTACGCGACCGCCCCCGGCCGCCCCTCCCCCAGAGGCCGCACGTCGATTCGCCGCACCGTCCGCCGCTGCTGCCAGTCGTCCAAGCGGCCGTCATTGGTGAACCCGGTCGTCACCTGGACCAGGTCGCGGCCGAGGGGCTCCAGCGACCGCGTTTCCCCCGCCACCGTCACCTCCGTGCCCGGCCCGGGGACCGCCCCGCCCGTGCCGAGAGACGCCGGCGCGGCCTCGTCCGGATGCGCTTCGAACGGCCCCGCCGCCACCCACGTCGCGATCGTCTCGTCCGACTCAAGCGGCACCACCGGGCACTCCGACGGCAGCACGGCCGCGGCGGCCGGCTCCACGACCGGCAGAGCCGACGCCTTGGGCACGTCGTAGAGACCCGCGAGCAGTGTCTCGGCCATCACCTCGTCCTGGTAGCGGCGTCCCGCGTCGTCCGTAACGGCCACGCACACCACCTCGCCCCCCAGCCGCAGGAAGAGCTGCTCACCGGCCGCGACGGGCGTCCCGCTGAGGTGCGGCGCGCCGCTCCGGGCCACGACGGCGGGCGCCCCGTCGGTGTCGATGGCGACCACCTGCCGCTCCTCGGGCGTCCCGCCGGTGTGCGGCCCGCCGCGCGTGTCGCCACAATACAGGGTGCGCCCGGCGGCCAGCGGCGCCACGGCCCGGTTTGTCCCGCGGATGACGGGCTTCAGCCAGCCGAGGTGCTCGCCCGTCCGCGTCGCGTACCAGTCGAGCTCCAGGGCATACGCCGGGCAGTGCTTCGCGTGCTCGTGGACCCGCCGCCACACGTAGAACCGGTCGCCGCGGCGGACGCCGTCGTTCGGCCCGCCCGCGATGTAGGCGTGCAGACGCTCTCCGTGCCAGACCGGGACCAGGGCTACCTGCCCCGCCGGGTCGGCAAGCACCCGGGCGGCCGCGCGGCCGCCTTCCCAAGCGGTGTAGACCGTGTCGCCGGAGGCGAAGGCCGCCTGCCAGTCCCACGCCCCGAGCTCCGGCCGGTCGCACAGCACCTCGCCCGTCTCCGGCGCGAGCACCTGGCCCGACCGCGTCACGAGCACGGCCGGACCGCCCGCCGGCTCGACCACGAGCGGGGCGTCGCCGAACTCGCCGGCCACCGCCGTCGCCCACCGGGGCTCGCCCGTCACCGGGTCGAGCGCCATCATGCCGTGCCGCGGCCCGGGGCCCTCGTCCTTGTCCGACCGGTGCCCGCCATGCCCGGCGTAATAGTGTCCCGCGCGGCGGGTGATCTTGCCGGTCAAGTTCCCGGCCTCGACGCCGTACGCCTCGGCCCAGCCGGGCGTCGCGGCCCCGGCGACGACGAGCCGCCCCCCGACAAGCTGGACCGACGCCTCGGCCATGTACGTCGCCCGCCGCCAGAGGCGCGTGCCCTCGGCGTCCATCGCTACGAGCAGGCCCATGCCATCGTGCACGAAGACGCGGTTATCGCCCGCCGCCGGCCGCGACTCGTGACCCACCTCGCGCAGGCCCAACCGGTCGCGCAGGACGCGGCGCTTGTCCTTCTGCGACGCGGCCGCCTCGTAGGCCTTGCCGATCGCCGGGTCCACCACGTCGAAAAGGCTGTGCGTCGTGGACCAGCGGATTGCGCCGGTCGCGCGGTCCAGGCAGTGGAGCGTCCCTTCGCGCGTGTTCACGTAGACGCGGTCGCCGTCGACGCGCGGCCGCGACCCGCCTCCGCCCGGCACCGCCGTCCGCCATGCGACGTTCGTGCCGGCTTCCAAGTCCCAGGCCACCGGCGGCGACGCCTCCGGCACCCACCGGTCGCCGCGCGCCACATCCATGCCCGCGTCCTCGGGCGGCACCGTTTCCGCCGGCCCGCCGCGCGTACAGACGTGCAGGGCGAGCCACGACCCGCCGCGGTCGTCCCGCACGCGGGCCAGCAACCGGTTCGTCCCCTTGCGGAGCGTCACCGGAAAGACCGCGACCTCGTCCTCGGCCCAGCCCCACTCGCGTTCGGCGTCCACCCACACGAGCCGGTCGTTCAGCCACAGGCACCCGTGGTCATGGGCCGCGAGCGCCACCCACACCGTCTGCGCCGCCGGCGACGCCACCTCGGCCGCGGCGTACCAGACCGATTCAGGCAGACCGGGGGCCGCCGCTTCGTTCTTCCGCGCCGGCGCCCAAGCCGGCGGCTCAAGCCGGCCGTCGCCGCGCGCCGCGACGCCCGTCCAGCGGACGGGCTGGCCGTCCGGGTCGGCCGGATTCGGGCCGTACGTTGCCTCGGCCGGCGCCGGCAGAACGTCCGGCAGGTCCGAGAGCAGCACCGCCCTGCCCTCGGGGCGCGGCATGGGGCCGAGCACGCGCCACGTCGGGATGAACTGCCACCGCTGCGGACCGTCCGTCTCGACCGCGAGGCGGGCCGCGCCGTCGCCACCGCCTTCGAGCGGCGTCGCGCCATACCACGGACCGAACCGCCAGTCCTTCGGCCGCGGGCGGCCGTGGACGACGGTCGCGCCGTCCGCCTCGCCGCTCGCCTCGGCCAGGTCCGCCAGCGTTGACGCATACGCCTCGGCCGCCGCCTCGCGACCGTCAGGCCAGACCGGCGGTGGCAGCCGCGTCGCCGCCACCGTCGCCGCCGGCGGCACCGGGTACATCGCCAGCGCCGCCCGGAGCGCCCGCACGTCGGCATAGAGCCGTGCCGCCCGGGCGGCCGGCGCCGCGTCCGCATCGTCGGGCACCATCGCGTCCAGCACCGCCGCCACGTCCGTCGCCGCCGGGCTTACCGCGCCGTGAACGCGGCCGACGTACGTTCCCAGGTCGCCCTCGGCGCGGTACCGGCCCTCGACCGCTCGCGGGGCGACGCCCGCCACACTGCCGGTCCAGGCGCCCGGTCCCTCGCGGGTGCGGCGGCCCTTGCTCTGCCCCGCCACCTGGATGTCCTCGGTGCCCGTGACGCGCGCCCGGAACGTCCCGCGCAGGCCGACCGGCGTCTCGCGGGCCTCGACCTCGTAGCGCACGTGATGGACCTGCTTCGGGTACCACGGGTCGGGCACGAAGCGGACGGTCGCGCTGCCGCGCAGCGTCCCGTCGTCCCAGGCCAGCCCGCTTGTATCGGCCTGATGGACGCTCGCGTTGAACGTCGGGGCCACGACCTCGGGGGCTTCCCACGGCCGCGCCGGCACGCGGCAGCGCAGCGTGACCGGCTTGCCGTCCATGCCTTCGCGGAGCGTCAGGGTCACATCGCGGACGCCGTCCAGAAGGGCGGCGTCGAGGCGGAACCGCTGCTCGCGCGGTGTGCGGTGCGCGGTGATCCGCCACCGGTCCAGCAGCCCCCAGCGGCCGTCGGTCGAAAAGAGGTGCCGGCCCCCGGGCGGCATCCGGTCCTCGCGAAGGCGGTTCAGGCGGAACGTGGCCTCGAGCGTCCCCGTCAGGGCGTCGCCCTCGGCCACGAGGCCCGAGGCGTCCAGCGGATAGACGGCCTTGTCGAGGCGGGTGCTCTGGACGCCGCTCCGGTGGAGGAACGAGAACTTCTCCTTCTGCGTCTCCTGCCGCCAGTACGGGACGGCCGCCTTGCCCCAGGCCCACCGTCCACCGCGCCGGCGCAGCACCAAGCGGACGTCCTCCTGGTCCGCCCCGGCGTCGAGCGTGAGGTGCCAGTCGTCCGACGGCCCCGCCTCGGCGTCGGCCGCCGCGCGGGTCGCGACCTCCCGGACGAGGCGGGCCCGGACGGCCTCAAGGCGCGCGGCCCCGTCGCCCGCCCCGAAGGCGGCGGCGGCCCACGCCAGGGCCAGGGTCCCGGCGCAGACGAGGCCGGTCAGCCGGCTCGCGCGGCATCGGCGGTCATACATGCTGGTCCTCCACCCTTGGGCGGCGCGCCCCGTCGCGTGTCACGTTTCGGTGTCTGCACGCTGGAACCCGGGCCGAAGGCGGCTGTTTCGGCCCGAACCCCCCGGCGCGGTTTGCGCCGGAAAAGAGGCCGGGGCCGGCGCCTCAGCGCCGTCCCCGGCAACCGCCTTCACGACATGCGTACCTACTAAAAGATGATACGCCACGTGAGGCCAAAGGCATGTGACGTACTGTCTGATGTCCAGTCGCCGTTGTAATAGACGTTGACGTCGGACCATTCGCATGCCTTGATCGCGAGGCTGCCCTGGAAGTTGATCGCGTCCACGTCCGGGTCGCCGCGCCGGACCTCGAAGTTGTGCGGCGCGTCGCGGAAGCGCGCCTCGATGTCGTCGTTGCTGTCGGCCATGAACTCGTGCCGCCACCCCAGCGACATCGCCGGCGTCAGCCTGACCTTGTCGCCAAACGTCGCCGCCAGCCGCATCCCCACCAGCGTCGCCAGCGTGTGCGTGTCCTGGTCGGCGACGACCAGGTTCATGGCTTGGGCGTCCTCTTCCTCGAACTCCTCCTGGTAGAAGTACGAGTAGCCGAACCCGACAAAGGGAGTGATCTCGCAGGCGGGCTTCTCGATCAGGTTGACGCCCGTTTCGCTGTAGAGGCTCACGTCGTGGCCGTACCACTCGGCCTCGGTGGTGCGGCTGAGCGTGCCGACGATGATCGGCCGCGTCGCGTCCTGCCGGTGGAAGCCGTAGCTGACCGCCCCGTCCAGGTACCAGCGGGGCATCAGTTCCTTGCCGGCGTACCCGCCGACGCGGATCGAGTCGATGGAGGCCTCGCCCCCCAGCCCGCGGAAGTCGACGTTGATGTCGCCGTAGCCGAGGAACATGCCTGTGACGAGCGTCGGATCGATCTGTCGGTCGAGCCCCGCCAGGAAGCCGACCATGTCGGCGTCGTAGCCCGTGCGGGTGAAGCCGAGGGCGTCGTCCTGGTGCTCGTCCTCGAAGATCTGGCCGAGCGGCTGGACGTACAGGGTGGTCGTGGCCGGGCCGACGCCGACGTCGCCCGTGCCGTACTCGTTGTCCCACGCGTCGCCGTGGGTCGAATCACCGACCACGACCGACGCGGCCGAGGGCGTCCCGTCCCACGCGCCGTAGCCGAGGGCGTCGTCCGACCGCGAGGCGATCATGTCCGGCCCGCCGCGCAGGCGACGCCGCGCCATGTACTCGCGGTGAGCGTCCAGGAAGGCGTGCGTCGTCCGCTGGTGAACCCGGTCGATGATGTCATACCGCTCCGGGCTCAGGTAGTCGAGGGCCGACCGGAACTCGGGGCCCGGGCCGAGCCAGTCCAGCTCCGCCAGCACGATCTCGGCGTCGTTGTTCGAGGTCTGGGGCGTGGCGGCGGCCAGGTAGTCCAGGCCTCGCGCGACCTGGGTCCGGTTGAACGTGTCGGCCCCGGTCGTGTACGTCACGCGGTTGGCGGTCAGGCGGAAATTGTTGCCGACCACCTGGCCCGTGAAGGTCATGAAGTTGGCGTTGTCGCCGACGAGGGCGCCGCCGTCCACCACGCCGCCGAACGCCGTGATGGCGTCAAACATGTCGCCGTCGGCGATGTAGCCCTTGTTCAGGGTGGTGGCCGTCACGATGCTGTTGGCCTGGAGCGTCGCGACGCCGCCCACGTTCACCTGGTCGAAATGCGTGCCCGGCACCAGGGGGAACGTGTTGCCGCCCGGCTGGAGCTCGATGACGAGCGTCGCCCCGGTGTTGTTCGTGAAGTTGCCGACGACGTTGATGATGCCCGGGCTGTTGCCGGGGTTCAGAACGCCGCCCGCCTGGTTGACGAGGTTGCCGCCCACGGTGCCGACGCCCTGCATGTTGGCGGCGTTGTTGACGTTGCCGCCCAGGCGGCCGTCCAGGCGTAGCGTGCCGACGTTGTTGTCAAAGGCACCGAGGTAGGTGGCCAAGCTGTCGCCGGTGATCATGACCTCGGCAGGCCCGACTTTGGTGATGGTCCGGGCGGCCAGACCGGTCAGCACGCCGCTCATCTGGGCGTCCTGGATGACCCGGAGCGTGAAGTCCTGGGTTACGGTCACGTTGTTGGCGACGTCGGGATCGCCGGCCCGGTCGAGGCGGAGTTCGCCACCGGCGGCATTCATGGTGACGGCCCCGGTACCGGCGGCGTTGGCATGGGAAAGCGTCACGATGCCGCCCGTCACGTTCAGACCGCCCGCGAAGGTGTTGTTGCCGTTCAGGTTGACGATGCCCGCCCCCGCGCCGACGTTGACGGCGCCGGCGCCGACGATCGCCCCGTTCAGGGCGACCGTCCCGGCCGTCGGCGTGATCGTCAGGGCCCCGCCGGCGGTCAGGTCGATCTGGTTCCCGAACGTCAGCGAGTTGCCGGCGGCGTTCTGGGTGATGCCCAGGCCGGCGGCATTGGCGACCAGGTCGACGTTGACCACGTGGTCGAACGCCGTGGTCGAGTTCACCGCCCCGAGGGCCGTGAACGTCACGGGGCTCCCCGTGATGGTGAAGGCCCCGAGCGCGCCGGTGAAGTCGAACGAGTCGACCCCGCCCCAGGGGGCGTCCACGTTGGAGACGTTGGCCCCGACGGCCCCGATGAAGACGATATCGTCTCCGCCCACGATGGGGTTGGCCGGCGCCCCATCGGGGTTCCAGTTGGCGGCTGTCGACCAGTTGTCGTCGACGCCGCTTCCGCCGTCCCAGTCGATGGCGAGGGCCGGCGCGGCCCCCCCGAAGATGAAGGCGGCGCATACGGCCACAGCAAAGGTCCAGCGGATGCGGCGGTGGGGACTCAGCATGGTCTCTCCCCCAGAAGGCTCCCTGTGACACGCCAGAACGGCTCTCACATCCTGGTTTTCGACCCTTTGGGAAGCCTTTCCTTAGGAAAAAGTCTTAGCGCCGCACTCGGTACGGGCGTGTTCCGACACCCGTCCGCGGGGGGGCCGCACGCCGCGCAAAGAGGAGGCCCCCTGGCGGCCGGGGGGTGGGGCTCACCAAGGGGCCTTTCTTTGCACGCGGGGTGTCAGCGCGTGCAAGCGTTGGGGAACGGTCCGGCAACGGCTAGGGTGGGAGGCCGTTACCGGCTTACATCCGCTTACTCCTTCTCACCGACCGTGGCCCAGTAGGCGGGCCGGCCGTGGTAGTCGTACAGCCGCACTTCGTATTCCCGGTTCACCGGCGCCGACGGGTCGAACTCCGGGCTGCCCCGAATCTGTTTGCCCGTCAGGTCCAGGTAGACCTCTTTGCCGTGCCAGTCGACCCGCTCCGCCCACGTCGGCGCAATGAGGACCTTGCGGCCAGGAAGCCAGTCGCGCGTATCAACGACCAGGTAGCGGATCGTCCACAGGTCGGTCTCGACGATGAAGTCCTCGACATGGCCGACTTGCTCGGCGTCTTCGGACTGGATGTGATACCCGGTGACCTCGCGGCCGCTCCGCAGGTGGGCGTCGCCGGCGGGCTCGTCCTCGGCCACTTCCGGCGTCCGTTCGATCGGCACCGGCACCGCCCCGGTCGTCGTAATTGGGCCGGTCCAGTACGGGGCCCAGCCATAGTACGAGGCCAAGTCCCGCTCGTGCTGCTTCGAAACGGGCAGGTCTTCCTGCAGCCCGGGGGCCGCTTCGATCTGCTCCCCGCTCAGGGCAACCGGCAGAACCCCGGCCTCTGCGTCGGGCGTACCGGCCGCTTCGGGGCTGACCAGGACCTTGCGGCCGGTCAACCAGCCGCCCGTGTCCGCGACCAGGTACCGTACCTGGCAGGTCCGGTCGTCGAACAGGACGTCGCGCACCTTTCCGAGGTCCCGGTCGGTGCCCCGCAGGGTGGTGCCGCGAAGGTCGTCCAAGAGCCGCAACATCGGTCCCACCTCCCGCTTGTCTCCACGCTCGCTTGTCAGTGTAGCCGCACGGCGGGCGGGGCACCATGGGCGGGGGTCGGCCGGCGGGGTCGGGGCAAGTTTGGTCTTGGCCTCAGACTTCGCCCGATGCGGCAACACGGGTGAGGGTCATGCGGGGGGGGCGCCCCGCGCCTGCTGCTCGTTCTGTACCCAGTGGAACGCCTGCTGATGCAGTTCGCGGGCCCCGGTCAGGCCCAGCTTCTGCTTGATGTTCTCGCAGTGCGTGTAGATCGTCTTGATGCTGAGGTGCAGGCTGTCGGCCACCTCCCGCGTCGAGTGGCCGCGGCCGAGCAGGTCGAAAACCTCGAGCTCGCGGTCCGTCAGCGACTCGATGGCCGTCCGCTGGGCGTCGCTCTCGCCGCTGACCAACCGTTCGAGCAGGCGGCCGGACATGCGCGTGCTCAGGTACAGGGACCCGTCGAGCACCCGCTCCAGGGCCTGGAGAACGATGTCCAGGGACTCGTCCTTCATGACGTAACCCTTGGCGCCCGCGCGGAGGGCCCGCTCGGCGTAAAGCGTCTCGTCGTGCATCGAAAGGACCAGGATCGGCAGGTCCTTGTCCCGGGCCGCCAGGTCCTTGATCAGCTCCAGCCCGCTCTCGTCACCCAGCGTCAGGTCCACGACGGCGGCGTCGGGCTGCAACGTGCGCACGGCCGCCTTCGCCTCCGAGACCGTCTCGGCCTCGCCGGCGACCTCAAAAGCGTCGCTGCGGCCGATGGCCTCGGCCAGCCCCCGGCGCAGGGCCGGGTGGTCGTCGACGATCAGGACGCGGGCGGGGCCCGTCCTACCGGTCTTGCTCTCTTGCTTCGCCATGGGACTCGCTCTCCGGTACCACAACAGGAAACGGCATCGAACAGACGACGCGCGTCCCCCCTTCGGGGCGCGCGGTGATCTCGCATCGGCCACCCACGAGTTCCGCCCGGTACTTCATGACGCGCAGGCCCATGCCCTCGCCGTCCTCGGCCTCGGCGGGCAGGCCGTCGCCGTCGTCCTCAATCACCAGGCGCAACTCGCTCCCGTCCTGCTCCAGCCGCACCTGGACGCACGACGGCCTCCCGTGCCGCATCGCGTTGCTCACCGCCTCCTGGGCCAGCCGGTACAGGTGGCCGGCGGCTTCGTGGCAGTCGATCAGCACGGGGCGGGGGCACACGAAGGTGCAGTCGGCCTCATAGGCCAGGCTCGTCTGCTCGGCCAGCAGATGCAGGGCATCGGCCAGGCCCTCCGCCTTGACCTCGACGGGGTTCAGGCCGCGCGAGATGGCCCGGGTCTGGCGGATCGCCTCGCGGATCATCTCGGTCAGGCTCTCGATCTCTTCGCGGGCTTCGGGGTGGTCGTCGCCCAGCGTCCGGGCCAGGTTCTGGCTGCGGAACGACAGGGCGGCGAGCACCTGGCCCAAGCTGTCGTGGAGGTCGCGGCCGACGCGGCGTCGCTCCGCTTGGCTCGCCTCCAGCACGCCGCGCTCCAACCGCCGGTGCTCCGTCATCGCGGCGTCGCGCTGGCGCCGACGCTCCGTCACGTCGATCAGCGCCATCAGCAGGCCCGTCACTTTGCCGGATCGGCCGACCACCGGTCGCAGGCTCCAGTCCCAGTACGTCACACCTTTCTTCGGCCGGTCCGGGCGCGTAAACGGTTTCTCGTAAACGGTGTACGGCTCGCCCGTCTCCAGGACGCGCCGGAAGATCGCCTCCTTCTCCTCGTCCGGATACAACGTGAAGTGGTTGCGTCCGACGAACCAGTCGGGGTCGTGACCGCCAGCGGCGGCGTAGGCGCGGTTGACGCGGATGAAGTTGAAGTCGCGGTCCACGTACGCCAGCAGCATGTGGACGTTGGCGAAGACCTGTTCCAGGAGGTCGTGGCTCTCGCGGAGCTGCGTCTCGGCCCGCTGGCGGGCCTCCCAGGAGCGGAGGTTCCGGATGCCGTAGGCCAGGTCGTCCGCCAGTTGGCCCAGGAGCCGGACCTCGTCGGGGTCGAAGTCGTCGTGCTCGTCCGAGAAGATGGCCAGGACGCCGAAAACTTCGGCCTCCGACACCAGCGGCAGGGCGATCGCGGCCGCGTAGCCCCTCTCCAGCGCCGCCTCACACCACGGTTCATCGCAGGCGGCGGACCGCAGGTCCTGGACGGCCACGGTCTCGCCGAGGCGTATGGCGCGGCCGACGGGTCCCTGTCGGGCGGGCGCGCTGCCCCATGTGAACGCGCAGGCGTCCAAGTACCCTTCTCCGTCACTGGCCGAGGCCACCGGGCGCACCGTTCGGGCATCGTCGTCCACCCGGTACCCGACCCAGGCAAGGGGGTACTCGCCCTGCTCCACACAGACGCGGCAGATGGCCTCCAACAGGACGGTCTCGCTGTCCGAACGGACAAGGGACCGACCGGCGGCCGTCAGGACGCGCAGAGCCCGGCTGCGTTCGACGAAATGGGCCTCCGCACGCCGTGATGGCGCGGTGCCGTTCGCGCGGCCCGCGGGGATAGACCGTTTACGCGGACCTGGATTGCCCCTGTCCTCGCCCATACGCCTGTCCTGACATGCACGCGCGGCCTCCCGGCCACGCTTGCCCCATTCTCGGGCGCCCCGGGGCGCCGGTCAAGACTCCACACCAGCGCTCCGCCCCGTCCGCCCCTACCGCTCCGGCGTTGCGCGGACGCCATCGGGCGTTGCCTCCACGTGGAACCGGCGGCCCAGGTGCTGGATGCGCAGGGTCACACGCCGCCACGACGACGGTAGCCGGGGCCGCGCCTCGGCGGGGTGCATCCCCGGCCTCAGGCCAAGAAACCCGCGGACCACCGCCTGCCACGTCCCGCCCATGGCCGCCAAGTGCAGCCCCGTGTCGGTGTTGCCCATGGTGTCTTCCAGGTCGATCATCGCCGACCGGCGGAAGTAGGAGGTCGCGTCGCGCTGGCGGTTCAGGTCGGCCGCCACGATGGCGTGGATGCACGGCGAGAGCGACGAATCGTGCGTCGTGCGCGGCTCGTAGTAGGCGTAGTTGGCCCGGAGGGCCTCTCGCGTAAACCAGCCCGGCATCAGGACCGGCAGCATCAGCACGTCGGCCTGCTTCAGCACCTGCGAGGCCTGGATCTTGAGCATCCGCTCCTCGACCGGCTCCGTCGAGGCCTGGACCGAAAGCGGGCCCGGGTCCACGTCCCGCAGGCGGAAGAAGCCCTCGTGCTGCTCCAGAACGCCCTCGGCATCAATCGCCGGTCGTGCCATCCCGGCGGCCATGTTGCGCCAGCGGTCCGTCTCCGCCTCCGACACCTCCAGGCCCGCGAGCAGCCGGCTGCGGGCGTGCACCTCGCGCATCCGCTCGACCTCGTCGGCCGCCGTCATCAGCGACCAGACGGCCAGGGCATTCGTGTACGCGTTGTTGGCCACGGCCTCGTGGTACTCGTCCGGCCCGATGACCCCGCGGACCTCGTACCGGCCGGCCTCGCGGTCGTGGGTGACGCGGCTTGCCCAGAACCGGGCGACCTCGACCGCCAGGACCAGCAACTCGCGCTCCCGGAAGACCGTGTCGCCCGTCGCGGCCACGTACTGCCGGGCCGCGTACAGCACATCGGCCGTGATATGGTGCTGGAGCTCGCCCGTCAGGACGCGGACCGGCTCGCCGGTGTTGGGGTCGGGCACGTACGGCGGACACGTCTCGTCGCCCGTATCCGTGCTCTCCCAGGCGAACATCGCCCCCGCGTAGCCGTTCGCACGGGCCTTGCGGCGAGCGCCATCGAGCGTCCGGACCCGGTACTCCAGCAGGTGCCGCGCCGACGGCGGGTCCGTCGCAACGAACAGCGGCACCATGAAGACCTCGGTGTCCCAGAAGACGTGGCCGCGGTATCCCGGCCCGGTCAGGCCCTTGGCGGCGATACTCACGTCCGGGTTGCGCTGTGGGCAGGCTTGGACCAGGTGGAAGATGGCGAACCGGACGGCCCGCTGGTCGTCCTCCGGGCCGTCGATGAGGACGTCGGCGCGGTCCCAGCGGCGCTTCCAGGCTCGCACGTGCCGGCGACGGTGGACGCCGTAGCCAGCCCCGCGCAGGGCCCGCACGTCTTCCAGGCAGCACCGCTCAACCGAGGTGGTCTCCGGGTCGCGCGAGGTGTAGGTCGCCACCAGCCGGTCGAACCGGGCCTCCTGGTTGCACTCCAACTCCACCTCGAACTCGAAACCCAGGCGCTTGCCGTCGCCCACGTGGCGCGGCTTGGGAGGGGCGGCTTGGCGAACCCAGGCCTCGACGCGGCAGGCATGGCCGATGCGGATGCGCGTCTCGGTGGTCTCGGTCACGAGCAGGAGCCGGTCGCGGCCCATGTGCCGCCCGTGAAGCAGCCGCAGGTGCGGATGCCGGCCTGCGCGCGTGCGGGCGTCCAGCCACAGGCGGACCGTGACCGGGCCGGCCCAGTCCAGCGGCTTCAGCACCACCGACTGTCCCGCGACGTGCGGGTTGGCCATCTCCGCGAAGCGCTCGAAGGCGACGTGTGTCGCCCCGGTGTCGCCGGCGTAGGCAAACTGCCTGAGAAGCAGCCCTCGCCGCATGTCGAGATGCCGCTGGTAACGGCCGACCCGCCCGGGCGCCATCAGGAGCGCCTGGCCTCCCAGCAGAATCTCGACCGCCATGAAGCCGGCCGTCGGGGCGAGTTCCGGCACCCCGTCCGCACCCGGATTGTAGACGCCCGCCACGTAGCTCTCCGGCCACGTCGGTCCGGCGTCGAACGACTCTTCGGCGGCCCCTCGGATGCCCAGATATCCGTTGCCAACGGTGAAACAGGACTCCCAAACGGCGTTCCTCTCGGGTTGCCAGACCGGTTCCGCGACGACCCAGTCCGGCGGGCTGACGGTCTTGACCATGGCAATCGAGGGGTTGCGTCTCGGGGTCGGCGTCTCAGTCCGCTTCGGCGACCACTTCGCGGCGGATACGGTCCTGCTCGTCGTCAGAAAGGGACAGCACGTAGTCGATGAAGAACCAGTAGCCCCGGCAGTGGTGCGTCGACTGGTCTACGCTCATGGTGTAGTCGTACGGCGGGTCCCAACTCCAGAACCCCCAGTGCGTGTTCGGGTCCTCGGCGTACGGCGCGCCCGGGGTCCCGGGCACCAGTTGCTGACCGGTGGTGTACTTCAGGGCCCGCACGGCCGCCCCGATGTACTGCGAGTGCCCCGTGGCCTTGTGCGCCAGCAGCAGCGCGATGGCGATGTTCGGCATGTCGCCGGGGCCCTTGTACTGGGTGACGGCCTCACCCCAGCGGTCCTCGCTGAGCGGCCATCCCCCGTCCGATTCCTGCCGTGCCACGTGCCAATCGGCAAAATGCCGCGCCGCGTCCAGGTACCGCTCGTCCTGGCTTCGAAGATACACCCGGATGAGGCCGCGTATCTCGTCGGCGGCGATATCGCTGCTGTAGTAGTTGTTATTAATAAGGTAGAAGCAGCCGTTCTCGGCCTGGAGGCTCAAACCGTGCTCAGCCCAGGCCATCGCCCAGTCCAGCCACTTCTCCTCGCCCGTGAACTCCTGCAGGGCGATCAGGGCGACGATGCACCGGCCGAAGCTCTGCCAGCCCCGGCGGATCCATCGCTCGTGCCACTCGTCGTACTTCGGCGCGAAATCGTGGTTCTGGGCCTGGAGCAGGAACCGGCTGCTCTGGATCGCCCGGTCCAAGTACACCTCCTGGTGTAGCCGCTCCCAGAGGCCTAGGTTCAGCGTCACGTAGTCCGACGTGTACTTCGTCCAGAGCTGGCTCGGCTTGATGTTGTCCTTCACGCCGCCCAGGACCAGGCTCATCGGGTGCGTCTCGACTAGGCCGACGTCCATCCAGTCGCCGGCGCGGCAGGCCATTTCCAGGAGTTCCTCGTCCTGGTACCGGTCAAAGGCGGCCATGCACTGGAATGGGGCGATCAGGTTGGCCGTCTGCGGGGCCGCCTTCGTCCGCGTCCGAGGGTCGTAGTACCCGTGGAACGCACCGACGTCGGGCTCGAACTGGCGGCGGAGCCAATCGTAGGTATTGCGGCGGGCACGATTCTCGAGGTCGTCGCGCGGCAGGCCCAGATCCGCCAGGAGGCCGTCTCCGCCCTCCGGCGCGGGGTCCAGACCCCATCCCTGCGGCGAGATCGTCATATGAACGGGCGGCGAGCACGGGGAATCGGCGCTCATGGGGGCTCCTCAGGAGGACCCAAGTGAACACGGTCCATGGTACGGCGGGGCGTGGCCTATGTCGAGGCCGCCGGCGCATTCTTGTGGGCGGCCAGCGCCTGTTCGTACACGCGGATCGTGTCTTTGGCCATGCGCTCCCGCGAAAAGACCTCCACGGCCCGCTCGCGGCCTTTGCGGCCCATCTGTTCGGCCAAGTCACGGTCCTCCAGCAGGGCAATCAGCTTCTCCGCCAGCGCCTCCGGATCCCGCTTCGGCACGAAGTAGCCCGTCTCCTCATCCACGACCGATTCGACCATCCCCCCGCTCGGGGTCACGACGCACGGCTTCGCACAGGCCATCGCCTCGACCGGCACCAGGCCGAACGGCTCCTCCCCGATCGTCGGGTAGGTGACGACATCGCAGTAGTTGTAGACCCAGGGCAGCTCCATGTAGGGAAACGACTGAATGATGATGTTCTCGGTCAGTCCGAGGGCCTGAATGGCCGAATGGACCTCCTGCTTGTAGCCCTGGAGCTCGCGGATCCAATCGACGATGTCGTCGGTGTCGGTGATGATCAGGGCCGCCTCCGGCACCGAGTCCCGGACCATCCGCATGGCCCGGACGGTGTAGATGACGCCCTTCCACGGTAACATACGGGCCGGGTGGATGACGACCGGCCGATCGTGCAGTTCGAGATCGTCGGCCCACTTGGGATCGCGATTCTCGGGGTTGAAGAGGCCCACGTCGATGCCCGGATAGATGACCTCGATATTGTCCAGGTGGGGAGCCTGCTCGCGGATGCCCTTCGTCACGTGCTTGCAGAAGGTGATGACGGCGTCCCACTTGGCCCGCCGAAGCAAATCTTCGCAGATGAACTCGCTCCAGACCTCGTGGACGGTCAGGATGTTCGGCACGCCGCGCTCGTTCAGCGCCGTCAGCGCCATCGCGTGTTCCGGCACGAAGTGGTGGAAGTTGTGGCCGTGGACGACGTCGATGGCGTGCTCGGCCAGGAACCGCTCGTACATTCTGCAGACCGACTCGGTCAGTTCGTCATCCTGCTCGTCGGCGGCCACGTTCTTTTTCGCCTTCTCCTCGCGAATCCACTCGGGATTCATCAGGTCGGTCCGGTAGATCTCGACACCGTCGATCTCCTCATGGTCCTCCCGCCCTTCGAGCGACCCGACGAGAGCGAAGACCTCGTGCCCCTGCCGCACGAGTTCGCCACACAGGTCCAGCAAGTGCGACTCCACGCCGCCGGTCGTCGGGAAGAACGCGTAATGGGTCATACAGATGCGCATCGATCTCTCCTCCTTTTGACACCCGGGGCGGGGAGGCACCCGGGCGTCGCGCTCATTGACTTACCACGTATCCTGACAGATGCGACGGCGCGGCACCATCGGAGCGAGAACCTTTCGCGGGTGGCAGGCTCCCCGGCGCGGAGGTGGGAGGTTCTTGCAGGCGACCGAAACCAAGGCTCAGCCCGCCGTTTCAGCGTCCCAAGCCGCCCATAAGGCGCCGAACCGCTTCACGAGGTGCTTGGGCTTCTCGGCCAGAATCCGGTCGCCAAGCGGCCAGGCCGCCTCACGGTACTCGGTGCGGCGGCGCTTGATCAGTTCCAGCAACTCGGGGGTACCCGTAACGTCCGCAAGCCCGTCCTCGGCCGCCTCGATCGTCTTCCCGAAGACCACCAGGTCGTGGTCCTGGCCCAGAATGTCGGCCAAGGCCTTCACTTCGCGTGCCCGGGCCCGCAGGACACGGTCCCACGTCCCGCGTAAGAGGCGACAGTGGTACCAGTGATACTTGACACGCTTGCGCCACTCGTGCAGCGCCTCTGGGGCAGGTTCGGCGCGTGCGGCATCCAGGCCCTTCCGGGCCCGCGTGTATGTCTTGCGAAGCCCGCTGGCAACGAGGTCGACGCCCTCGGCCACCAGCGGCCACGACCCGACCCGCTCGCGGGCCTCCAGCATGCGTCCGCAGAAGGCACCGAGCGTCTCGCCAAGGTCGCCTTCCTTCTCGGCAAGACGCCTTCGGCGCTCGACCAGCCGCCGGCGGACGGCGCTGAAGTACCGCTTGTCGATCTCATCGCCGAAACGGGCCATGAGCCGCTCGAAGGCCTCGATCAGGGCCTCTGCATCGCGGACGCCGGAGAGCGGCTTGGCTGCGTCCCGGAAATGGGCATTCTCGGCCTGGTACACAGTTTTGTCGAGCGACCCGCGGACCAGGCGCAGAGCGGCGCGGACCTTCTTGCACCGCTTACGGACCTGGTGGACCGTCTCGTGGTCATCGAGGCCCGCGTCGTCGATCTCGGCCGTCGCGCGATCGATCTGCTCGACGACCAGACGCTTGAGCTCATCGGGTGCGGCGTGCGGATTCAGAATCCGGTACGGCATGGCCCTCCCCCGTCGCGGCATCGTCTGCGAGTTGGTCGCCTATGCTGCGTCTAGGGGGCTCCGGTGGCCTCCTTCACCGCGATTCGGTCAAGGATGGCCGCGACGTCCACGCTCTCGTCCTGGAATTCCTCGGCGCCCAGATTCCCTCCAGCGTGCAGCAGGCCCCCGAGGGCGATCGAGAGCCGAGAGCGGCCTGCCGCCGCCACCGCCATGAGGCGCCCGTCGGCATAGTAGCCCGCCGCGAAGTCCTGGCCCTCGACACTGCCGCGGTAGGCGATCCGGTCGGGCTTGTCGACGTAGCCGATGTAGGCGAGGGAGGTGCCGAACTGGCGGGTCCAGAAGAACGGCATCTCGGCGTAGTCGCGTTCCTCGCCCAGGATGGCACGGGCGACGTGGGCGCCTTGCCGCTCGGCCTCGGTCCAGTGCTCGATGCGGCGGCGCGTGCCGGTGCGTGGATCGGGCACCGCGGCAACATCACCGGCGGCGTAGAGACCCGGCGCATCGGCCCGCAGGATGCCGTCCACAGGCACGCCGCCATCGTCGGCCAGCAGGCCCGTATCGGCCAAAAACTGCGTTGCGGGGTCGATGCCGAGGCCGGCGATGACCATCCGCGCCGCGAGACGGGTCCCGTCGCTGAGGACGATGTCCTCCACAGCCCCGTCCCCGCGTATCTCCTCGACCTTCGTGCGCAAGTGCAGGTGCGTCCCGCCCTCCTCGTGCATGGCAGCCAGCATCCTGCCGACGCGTTCACCGAAGACCGGCACCATCGGCACGTCTTCCGGGGCCACGACGTGAACCTCCCGATCGCGTGAGCGGAGCGAGGCAGCCACCTCCAGGCCGATGAAGCCCGCCCCGATGACCACAACCGGGCCGTCCACCTCGAGCGCCGCCATCAGCGACCGCGCCCCCTCCAGGCTCCTGAGCAGGAACACGCCCTCCAGGTCGGCTCCCGGAACGGGAAGTCTGCGCGGTACGCCCCCGGTGGCGATGACCGCGTGGGTGTACCTGACGCGTTCGCCGCCCTCCAGAACGAGTTCGCGGGCGCCGGGGCTGATGCTCGCGACGCGTTCACCCAGTCGCAGCGTGATGCCGTGTTCGCCGTAGAAGCCCTCGTCGCGAAGATAAAGGTCGGCTTCCTCCTTGCCCCCCGCCATGAAGGCCTTTGAGAGGTCCGTGCGGTCGTAGGGCCGGTCCGGCTCGCCCCCGATGAGCAGGACCGTCCCGGCGAAACCCTCGCGACGCAGCGTCTCGGCGCACGACTGGCCGGCCGCCCCGGCGCCAAGAATCGCGATGGTATCGGTCTCCTGCTTCGACGACCGTTGCGGCGCCAGGCGCTGCCTCGGTCGCACGTAGACCTCGCCGTCTTCGACCTTCACGGCCCAGCAGCCGAGGTCGTCGAGCGCCGGCGCCGCCTCCATGCGACCCGAGGCCATCTCGAACCGGGCATGGTGCCAGGGACACACCAGGCGGTCCCCCAGCAGCAGGCCGTCGGCCAGCGGGGCCCCATGGTGCGGGCACTCGCCGCCACATGCACTCAGGTTGCCGTCGGGCAGGCGCACGAGCACGACGGCCGTCCCGTCGATCTCCACGCCGAGAGGCTCACCCTCCTTCAGGTCGCTCTCCTGGGCCACACGCGTCCACTGGTTACCGACCATGGCTTCTCCTCCGGATGCGGGTTCAGGGTCCAGTATAACGGGCGGCCCGGGTTCAGGGGGCGGTCAACCATGCTCGGGCCTCGCCGATCTCATGCGGCTCAAAGTACCTGACCTTGCCTGTCGTGAAGGGTTTGCAGAACCAGGCCATCCCCTTGTGCCAGGCCTTCTCCCCAACCATTGCGACGCGATCGATGTCGTTGAAATGCTTGGCGTCGAACTTGATGTCCTCCCACAGGGCGGCGGCGTCCCAGCCCTCGAAGTCACGCAGTTCGACGAGCACGCGGATCTTACCCTGTTTCTCGATCAGCGCTTCGATCTCCGGCAGGAACTCCTCATAGTCCTCCTCGGTCAGCTTGCCGCTGATACGGATCTCGAAGAGGTTCTCCTGGGTGGCTTGGATGATGTCGGCAGACATGGTACGGCTCCTTCTCGGGTGTTCCGGTTCGGCCGCCGGGGACCGCCGTGGCACCCCGCCGGCCCGCGTACAGGGTCAGTCCTTCAGGCCTTGGAGCTTCCGGCGGGCGGTGTGAACGGACCGCGCGTGGCGGCCCATGGCGCGCCAGGGGTCCTCCTTGTTGCCCAGCCGCCGGAAGATGTTCTCTATTGTGTAACTCCGGGGTCCCAGGTCGCTGCGGCCCAGTTCCGACCAGTCGAGCGGCGTCGCGACGGGGGCTCCGGGCCGTGCACGTACGCTGTAGGGCGCCATCACCGTCTGCCCGTAAGCGTTCCGCATCACGTCCAGGTACGTCCGGTTGCCCCGTTTCGCCTTGCGTTGCTTGGTGGTCAGCTTGTCCGGATGCGCCCTGGCCAGACGGCGCGCCACATCCTCCGCGAGGTCCCGTGCGGGGTCGTAGCCCGCTGACCGGTCGAGCGGCACCACCACGTGGAGCCCCCGCGACCCGGTGGTCTGGACGTAGGCTGGCAGGTCCACCCGACCAAGGAGGTCCCGCAGCCAGCGGGCGGCATCCACGAGGTCGCCGAAGCTGCCCTCAGGCGGCGGGTCCAGATCGAAGATCAGCCGGTCGGGGCGGTCGAGTCTGTCGGTGCGGCTGAGCCAGATATGCGGCGTGAGGCAGGCTTGGTCCGCCAAGTAGACAAGCGATGCCACGGAGCCCGCGACAACCTGCGTCTGGGTCCCTCCGCCCGACTTGCTCACCTTGACCGTCTCGAACCAAACCGGGAAGTAGTCCGGCTTCTGCTTCTGGTAGAACCCGTCAGTGTCTATGCCGTCAGGATACCGATGCAGCGTGAGCGGGCGGCCACGGATATGCGGCAGCAAGGTGTTTGCGATGCGTCGGTAGTAAGCGATGAGATCGCCTTTCGTGAGACCCGCGTCAGGAAACAGGACCTTGTCCTCGTTGCTCGTCTTGACAGTGCGCGACCCCAGGCGGTAGGTGGCCACCTCATTCCTCCTTCTCAAGGTGAACCTTTTTCGGCGGCTTGTCCCGCCGCAGCCCCAGGAACCGCGGATGCCGCAGCCGGTTCTCACGTGTCAGCTCTGTGTAGCCGAACTGGCCGACGAGCTTGGGCTTGACCCAATGGACCCCCTTGCGCGGCAGCTTCTCGTCGGCGAAGGGCGGCTGGCCGGTCTCCAGGCCTTCGAGCCGGTTCGACAGCCTATCGAGCGTGTCCTCGTCGTAACCCGTCCCAACCTTGCCGGCGTAGCGAAGGTGGCCGTCGTCGTAGTAGCCGATGAGAAGCGCCCCGAAGCCGCTCCGCTCGCCGTGCGGCTCGGTGTAGCCCCCGATGACGAACTCCTGGGCGTTCGTACACTTGAACTTCAGCCAGAGCGTCGACCGGCTGTGCCGGTACACGGAGTCGCCCTTCTTGGCAATGAGGCCCTCCCAACCCTTTCGGCAGGCCTCCTCAAAGAAGGCCTCGCCGTCGCCGTTCCGGTGCGGCATGAAACGGACCGGGTCGTCAAACGCAAACGCCCGCCGCAGCAGGCCCTTGCGCTCACGGAGCGGCACCCGAGTAACGTCGTAGCGGTCCAGGTACAGGAGGTCGAAGACGTACAGCTTGACGGCGACGCCGCTGCCGCGGGCCGCGTCGGTGTCGGTCAGCTTCATGCGCTGCTGCAGGCGCTCGAAGCTGGTCACAGCGCCGTCGAAGGCGACGATCTCGCCGTCGGCGATGAACGTCTCGGCGTCCTGGCCCCCCAGGGCCTCCACCAGTTCGGGGTACGTCTCATTCAGGCGCTTCCGGTTCCGCGACATGAGTCGGACCTCGCCGCCCATCTCGCGGAAGGCCAGGCAGCGCTCACCGTCGACCTTGCGCTCGTAGATCCACTCCGGGTCGGAGAAGCGGCCGTGGGTCAGCTTCGCCAGCATCGGCTTGGTCCACTGGGGCGGGGCCCGGCGGCGGAGGGCGTCTCGGGCCTCGTCCGGCAGCTTGTCAAACGGGTCATTCACGGATTCTCCTCGCTCTTTTCGTCCATGGCAACTTCGTCGAGGGTGCGGCCACTGAGCACAGATTCCGGCTCGGTCCTGGTGGGCTTGCGGCGAGCATCGGCCTCGTCATCATCGATCTTGATGAGTAGCCACCGCTCCTTGCCGTTCGAGGTGTCGGTCCGCACGAAGGCGTACCCGCCACTCAGCTTCTTGCCCTCCAACCAGATCTCGACCTGGCCTTGGTCAAGGCACGTCGTCATGGGCAACCGCTCCCCGTCGTCGTAGGTGCGCAAGTTGCCGTATGTGCCGGCATCCCAGACCAGGACCGTCCCCCCGCCGTACTCGTCCTTCGGGAGGGTGCCCTCGAAGTCGGCGTACTCGAGCGGATGGTCCTCGGTGCGGATGGCCAGGCGCTTCTCGCTGGGGTCGGTCGACGGACCTTTGGGCACCGCCCAGGACGTCAGGACACCGTCGACCTCCAGCCGCACGTCATAGTGCGGCGAACTGGCCTCATGCTTGTGGATGACGAACCGGGGATACTTGGGCTTTCCCTCGGCCTTCGAGCCATTGGGCTCAGGCGTTTTGCGGAAGTCCCGCTTGTCGCGGTATGCCTTCAGGCTGCCCTTCTTGCCGCTCATGGCATCACGCCGGGGGGGCCGTCGAGATGGAAACAGCAATCAGAACCACCAGAAGACCCAGAAGCACCCAAAAGAAGATGCTGATGGCGAGGCCCGCGGCCACGACGCTGCCAGACGATTCAACAGCGCCTGGCGCACCCGCCTCGGGCCCCGGTGGCGGCTTCGGGGGCAGAACGGCGGCCAGGAGCAGCGTGAAGACCACGCCCAGCAGCACCAGCGTCAACCAGGGTACCCCCCACGCGACCGGACCGACCGGCGCGATCCACCCGGCGCCCGCCCAGATCAGCAGGAACAGGAGCACCCAGAAGAAGATCAACCCTGCTGCCGGCCCCGGGCCCCGTCGGCCCAGAATGGTTACGAGGAGCAAGCCGAAGACCAAGGCAAGAATGCCCGCGAACATAGGGTCGATCAGCGCCATCACACGTCCTCCGTGCTGCGATCCAGGGTTGCGCCGCGACCCGTCCCGGGGCACATGGTCCCGGGCGGGTCCTCGGCGCTATCGTGAATCCGGCCGCGCTGCCGAACGGCCGGCTACTCGTCCTTCATCAGGAACGTTACCTTCATGTCGACACGGAAGCCCGCCGGCTTGCCGTCCTTGATGCAGACCTTCTGCTCCTTGATCCACGCCGACTGGATGTTCTCGACCGTCTTGGCCGCTCGGCTGATGCCCTCGTTGATGGCGGCCTCGAAGCTGTCGGGCGATTCGGCGGTAATCTCGATGATCTTGGCAACGGACATGGGGAACTCCTTTCGCTGGCCGGGCCTCGCCCGGCGGCTCATTCTCGTCGTCACGGTGGGGTGGGGGCGCCTGGGCGGGGCGCCCCCACAGCGTCAGGACAGGGGGGTCAGTCCCTGACGTTCAGGTCGTTGTCCACCCACACGGCCCCGCCTTCATAGGCGTTCTCCACGGCGGCGCTCCGTTCGCCGTAGGTGTCGACCGTGCCGGTCAGTGTCACCACACCGTCGTCCACCGAGACGGACACCTGGTCGGAGTCCACGAATGGGCTCCACCAGAGCTCGTCCTGGACCTCTTGGCGAATCTCGGTGTCGGTCGCGAAGGTCATGTACGGCTCGTAGTCGTACCAGTCGTAGGCGTAGGGGTCGTAGTCGTAGACGTACGGCTCATACACCAGCGGCTCGCGGACGTAGTCCACGTCCAAGTTGTTCCTGACCGAGACGACACCGGCCGTCTTCGAGGCCGCTTCGTCGGCCTCGGCCTTCTCGAAGTACGAGTCCACGTTGCCATACAGGTACGCCACGCCGTCTTCAACGCTGACGGTGATCTCGTACTTGTCGACGTAGGGATTGCGCCGGAGGGCATCGCGAACATCCTGAGCGATCTCGGTGTCGCTCGCAACATCCACGGGCCGCACCTTGATGCGATTCGTGACAGTCCAGACGCCGACCGTGTTCCGAGCCACCTGTTCGGCCGCATGTCTGGCCTTCAGGTTGTCCACGGTTCCCCGCAGGGTGACGGTGCTGCCCACGACCTCGGGGGTCACGTTGAACGAGAGCACGCGCGGGTCAAGCAGCAGGGCGTCCTTGACGGCTTGCTCGATATCCTTGGCGGACTTGGTGACGTACTTGTCCTTGCGGAGGTCTTTGTCGCGGGCCCACTTCTCGACGTCGAGCCCCTCGACGTTCACCTCCTCGACGCCGGCGACCCAGGCGTCGTACCGGGCCTGGCGCTTCTCGGCGGCACTGCCGACGGTCCCCATGAGATTGACTTTGCCGCCGGTTGCCTTGACGTCGATCAGGGCGTGATCGACCAAGGCGTCCCAGCGCAGGGCCTTTTCGACCTCCGTCTCGATCTCGCGGTCAGTCCGTTCGGACTTGTACTCGATGGCGATGTCGTTCTCGACGCCCGTGACGCCGCGCACACCCATCGCAACCTTCTCGGCAAGCTGCTTTTCCTGCCAGGAATGGACGGTGCCGGTGAGGGTGGCCATGCCGTCGTCGACGTCGGCCTCGATTTCGTACGACTCGATAGCGGGGTCGGCCAGCCAAGCGGACTCGATATCGCCTTCGATCGCGGCGTCGCTCCGATCCTCTGACGGCTTGATGCTGATCCGGTTTATGACGGATTTGACGCCCTTGACCGTCTCGGCCAACCGTGCCGCCCTTTTCTTCGCGAGGACGTTCCCGGTCGTCCCGGTCAGCGTCACGATGCCGTCGCTTGTCTCGACGTCGATCCTGTACGACGGCACCGCCCGGTCGAAGATGTACTCGTCCTCAATGGCGTCGGTAATGTTCCTGTCAGTCACGTTCTGGTCGGGGGCGGCAGTGGCGGGCACGGCCAGCAGGCCGACCGCCGCCAGAGCCACAAGGCAATAGGGTGTGTGTTTAGGATCCATTTGTCCCTCCGGTTGTTCCATTGGTTCGGGGATGCGGGGAGCCGGGCACGCCCTGGGGCACACCCGGCGGCCGTCACGGGGCTATTCGATCTCGACCTGCTTGGGCTTCGGCGGTTCGGGGCGCGGCATCTCGAGGTGCAAGACACCGCTCTCGAGCTTGGCCTTGATCTCGGACTCGTCGATGTCGCCGGGCAGCGAGAAGGACCGTTCGACGCGGGTGAAGCGCCGCTCGTTGAGGTGGGTCGTGCCTTTCGGCTCCTCCGCCTTCCGTTCCGCCGTGATGTGGAGCACGCCCTCCTCAATGCTCACGTCGATCTCGTTTTTGTCGAGGCCGGGCATTTCGGCGTCGACGACTAGGCGACCATCCTCTTCGCGAATGTCCACCGGGTAGGCCCCGGTCAGAGTGCGCGGGGTCTCGCCCTCGGACCACCACGGCCCGAGAGCCCTGTCAAACAGGCGCTCGATTTCCGAGAACGGCTGGGGCCAGCCTCCACGGCGTCGCAATCGTACAGGCAACATGGGTGGGGCTCCTTTCGGACTGAGCGTTCGTTCGTGTCGCGACGCCGCCATCGGCGCCTCCGTGTGGTGCCTCTCCAGTGTCGCCGGCACAGCAGGGCCACACAATCCGAGGGGCTTGGGCACTCGGGTAGGCGCCCGTCTACTCGTGAGGTGGGAGAAAGTCTCGCGGGCGGGCTCAGAAAAGCGTGTCAAACGCGTCCGAGGCCGCCTCCGCCCCCGCTGACCACAGGTCGACCTCGGCCTGAAGCCGCCGGCCGACCCAGTTCCAACGGCCGGTCTCCACGGGCGACCCGGCCGCGCTCCTGGCGATCAACTGGTCGTACAACCGCAACGCCCTCTGGGCACACAACGCCGTGCCCCGCCCTTCCGCAGTCCTGACTGCCGCGTCGCCGAGGGCGCGTCGCGCGCTGCGGGGCTGCTCGAGCAGGCGTGAGATCGCGCCGGCAAACGCCACCTTGTCATCGTCCCGGACCAAGTATCCATTCTCACCGTCGCGGACAATGTCCCGCGACCCCGGTGCCTGCAGTGCCACGACCGGCAGGCCGGCGGCCATGGCCTCAGCCAGAACCAACCCCTGTGTCTCGGTTTTCGACGCGAAGGCGAAGAGGTCCATCGCGTGGTAGGCGCCCACCAGGTCAGAGCCACTCAGCCGGCCCGGCATATGCACCCGCCGCCCGAGGCCGCGCCGCTCGAACGTCCTCCGGATTTTGGCTTCCGACCGGCCTTGGCCGACGAACAGAGCATGCACGTCGGGCCGGTTCTGCAAAGCTTGCGCCACGGCTCTCGCAAGAAATCCCAGGTTCTT
Organism: uncultured Anaerolineales bacterium; assembly: GCA_964397995.1. Classification (GTDB taxonomy): domain Bacteria; phylum Planctomycetota; class Phycisphaerae; order FEN-1346; family FEN-1346; genus CAYNLG01. The sequence goes on along the minus strand of CAYNLG010000008.1, from coordinate 37,491 downwards.
CTCGAGGGCCAGGCGCCCGACGTGGCCGACGACGAGCGCCTCGGCCGGTATGCCCAGCCGGCGCCGCAGTCCCGCACCCGTTCCGCGTGCGAAGCGGCGGACATCCACGCCGGTGGGTACGACCGCAATCGGCACCGCCACGCCTCGCTCCACCAGCAGGTCGCGCGTGCTGGACGTCGGGGCAAAGACCTGGTCGCAGAGCTTCGTATACTCTGCGGCCAGGCGCGCGACAAAACGCTCCAGCAAAGGCGACCCGTCGCCCTTAAGCATGTAGTGGACGTGCTCGGCGTAGCGCGTGTGGTAGGTAAAGACCAGCGGCACGCCCCGCGTCGACGCCAGCCGCACCGCCGTGTCACCCAGCCAGAACGGGTGGTGGCTATGGATGATTTCAGGGCGGAAGGCATCCACCCGTCGGGTCAGCAACCCGGGCACCGGCAGTCCGAAGGCGATGGGATGCTCGAACGGCCACTCGATCGACGGAACCCGTAACACGCCGTCCTCGGCGTCGGGACGGCCCGTGGTCTCCGGGGCGACCACCAGCACCTCTTCTCCGAGGTCGCGGTACGCCTGCGCGAAGGTACGCACAGCCCTAGCCACTCCCCCGCCGAGAGGCGGGTAGGCGTTCGTGACCATCAGGATGCGCATCGCACCTCTCCGACGAGACCGTCGCGACCACCGAGGGCGTACGGTCAGGACTCCGTCTCGAAGCCGGCCTCTTTCCAGTCCTCCTTGCCGGCTTCATAGTCATAGACCTTCTGGTAGCCCATCGCATCGAGGCGCCGGGCGGCCTTGGCCGAAGCCGGGCACTCCTCGTTCTGGCAGTAGACGACGATCGGCTTGCTCTTGTCCGGCGCGGCCTTTTGGATTGCCTCCTCGAAATGCTCGTCCCCCACAGGCACGTTGCTCGCCCCAGGCAGGTGGTACTTCTTGTAGTACTGCGGGCCGAGGACCTCGACGAGGGTCAAGTCGCCGTTCTGCTCCATCATCTGCCTGAGTTCGTCGCGGGTGATGGTCTCCATGGCGCCGCTCCTTTGCGAAGATGTCGCGCACGTCTGCTCGTTGAAGATGGTACGCGGAGGCGCGGCACCCGCCCATCGGACGGCGACAGGGCGCCTCTACCGAAGACTTCTGAAGACGGCCTGGGACGTTCCCCCATGCGGAGAGAACGATCTCGCTTTCTGCCCCGCCTGTGCCCCAAACGGCGTTAGACTCGGGCACGGTCTGAAGCCAGCAACCGAGCCCGGTGCGGCCGGGCGAAGAAGGAGGTCGGTGGCCGTGCCTGAACTGCCCGACGTCGAAGGCTTTCGCCGCTATATGGTGGCGACCGTCCTGCACAAACGCATCATCGGCGTCGACGTGGGGGCCGACAGACTTCTCGAAGTCTCCCGGGACCGCCTGAGAAAAACCCTAACCGGAACCGCCCTTGCCGGCACCCACCGCCACGGCAAGTGGTTGCTGGCGGCCCTGAACGGTGACGCGCACCACCTCGCCCTGCACTTCGGCATGACCGGCGGCGTCCGGTACTGCAAGGACCCGGGCGATGCCCCGGACCACACCCAGCTCCGTCTCGACTTCGACAACGACTACCACTTCGCATACGTCAACACGCGGAAGCTCGGCGCCATCAGCCTTGCCGACAGCCCCGAATCCTTCGTCGAGGCCCACGACGTGGGGCCCGACGCCATGCGGCTAAGCCGCGACGAGTTCCTTGGTATCCTCAGCGATCGGCGGGGCTCGATCAAGGGCGCCCTCATGAACCAGGAGGTCATCGCCGGCCTTGGCAACGTCTGGACCGACGAGGTCCTGTTCCAAGCCGGCATCCATCCGAAGGCCACCGTAGCCGACCTGGGCGAGGACCGCCTCAAGAACCTGTACCGCGTCATGCGGCGCGTCCTGCGCGTGGGCATCCGCGAAGCCGTTCACGGGGGCGGCTTCCCGGACGGCTACCTGCGCGACCGCCGTGGTGAAGGCGAGCCCTGTCCCCGGTGCGGGGGGACCGTCGAAAAGGTCACGATCAGCGGGCGGAGCGGGTACGTCTGTCCCCAGTGCCAGAGCGAGTGAGGATCCGTGACAAGCGACCAAGCAGCCAACCCGGACACCCCTTGCGACGGCGGTGACCACCGAAGCCACGGTCAGCGCGGCAACCGCCAGGACCACCACGCTCACATGGCCGCCGACTTCCGCCGCAGGTTCTGGATATCCTTCGGCCTGACCCTGCCGGTTCTTGCCCTCTCGCCCATGATCCAGGGCTGGCTCGGACTGAAGGAGTCGCTTGCCTTCCCGGGCAGCCCCTATGTCCAGTTCGCCTTCGCGACGGCGGTCTACCTGTACGGGGGGTGGCCGTTCCTGAAGGGCTTGGTGGACGAGCTGCGCAAGCGGCAGCCGGGCATGATGACGCTGATCGGCTTGGCAATTTCCGTCGCCTACGGCTACAGCACGGTGGTCGTCTTCGGCCTCACGGGCGAGAAAGTCTTCTTCTGGGAACTCGCGACGTTGGTCGACATCATGCTCCTCGGTCACTGGCTGGAGATGCGCTCGGTGATGAGTGCCTCCTCGGCGCTCGAGAAGCTGGCCGAACTCATGCCCTCGGAAGCCCACCGCCTCACCAACGACGGCAAGACCGAAGACGTTCCCGTCCAGGACCTGCGGGAGGGCGATCGCGTCCTGGTCAAGCCCGGCGAGAAAGTGCCCGTCGACGGCCGCGTCGTTGAGGGCCGCACCAGCGTCGACCAGTCGGCCGTCACCGGCGAGAGCCAGCCCGTAGAGAAAGGCGAAGGGGACGAGGTCATCGGCGGCATCGTCAACGGCGAGGCCACCGTCACCGTCGAGACCGAGAAGACTGGCGACGCGACCTACCTCTCCCAGGTCGTAGAGACCGTCCGTCGTGCCCAGGAGAGCCGCTCGCAGACGCAGGACCTCGCGGATCGGGCGGCGATGTGGCTCACGGGCATCGCGATCCTTGCTGGCTCGGCGACGCTCACAGTCTGGCTGCTGCTGGGTGAGACATTTCCATTCTCATTGGAGCGGTCCGTGACGGTGATGGTCATCACGTGCCCTCATGCCCTCGGGCTCGCGCTGCCGCTGGTGGTGGCGGTCTCGACGGCCATGGCCGCCCAGCGGGGGCTGCTGATTCGCGACCGGTCGGCCTTCGAACAGGCCCGAGACCTGGACGTCGTCGTCTTCGACAAGACCGGCACCCTAACCGAGGGCCGCTTCGGCGTCGAAGAGGTCATTGCATTCGGCGACCACGACGAGGGTGAGGTTCTTGCCATGGCGGCTGCGGTCGAAAGCCACTCCGAGCACCCGATCGCCCAGGGCATTGTCGCGGCCGCCGAGGAACGGGGTCTCGGCGTCGCCTCCCCCAAGGACTTCGAGGCCATCCCTGGCAGGGGCGCCCAGGCGACCGTGGACGGCATCAACGTGAAGGTCGTCTCGCCGGGGTACCTCCGGGAGCAGACCATCAACATCGACGGCGACGCCATCCGGCCGCTCAAGCAGAAGGGCCGGACGGTCGTCACGGTCCTCGCCGCCGACGAGCCCGTCGGCGCCATCGGCCTTGCCGACGTCATCCGCGCCGACAGCCGCGAGGCCGTCAGAGCCCTCCGTGACATGGGCGTCCAGGTGATGATGCTGACAGGCGACACCCAGGCCGTGGCCGCCTGGGTCGCGGGGGAGATCGGCCTCGACGACACCTTTGCCGAGGTTCTGCCTGATGCCAAGGCCGACCGCATCAGGGACGCGCGCGGCCAGGGACGGACGGTGGCCATGGTCGGCGACGGCGTGAATGACGCGGCCGCCTTGGTCGAGGCCGACCTCGGCATCGCCATCGGCGCGGGGACGGACGTGGCCATCGAGTCGGCCGACGTGGTGCTCGTCGAGAGCAAGCCGTCGCGGGTTGTCACGGTGGTGCGCCTCGCGAAGGCGACCCATGCCAAGATGATCCAGAACCTGTTCTGGGCGACGGCCTACAACGCGGTGACGATTCCGCTGGCGGCCGGCGTGCTGGCGGGCGTGGGGGTCGTTCTGTCGCCGGCGGCAGGCGCCATCATCATGTCGCTCTCGACGGTCATCGTGGCCATCAACGCCAAGCTCTTGGGCCACAAGGACTTCGACAGCGATGAGGCGTAGTGCGGGTCGGGGCTTCCTCGGTTTTCCCCTGGACCGCGCGCGTCGTTCATGGTAAAGTATTTATGGAAAACAGGCAAGACGAGTCGGACGCCGCCCTTCCCTCTTCCGCGGTGCGGCCCGCGAGTGAGCGGCCGGCCGCTGGTCAGCAGTCCCGGCACGAGCACCATGGTGTCGCCCACGCACGGCCAAGTGGCCGCGCGGACGGGGACGGCGCCGACAGCGCCTTGCCACGCATGGACACAGAACCACGGTAAGGAACCGCAGGTGACAGACCGACCCAGACACGCGAAGCTGGGGCTCCCGGCGCAGCTCTACCGGCCCCTGGCCGAGGCGGATGTGACTCGGATCGTCACGGCCGCCCTCGAGGTGCTCGAGAAGGCCGGCATGGCCGTTTACTCCGCGACCGCCCGGGAAGCCTTTTCGAAGGCCGGCGCCGAGGTCGACGTCGAGACCCCGACCGTCCGCCTCCCGCGCAGCCTCGTCGAGGACGCCATCGACAGCAACCCCTCGTCGATCACACTCGCCTCGCGCGACGCCGAGGGCGCCTATGACTGCGTCCTCGAAGGCAGCCGTGTCCACTACGGCACGGGCGGCACGGCCATCTACGTGCTCGACCCCGACACGGGCGAGCGCCGGCCCTCGACCGTTGCCGACGTGGCCCTTAACGCCCGCATGGTTGACGCCCTAGACAACATCCACCTCTTCACGATCAATGTGTTCCCTCACGACGTCGAGGACCGCGAACACATCGACTCCAACCGCTTCTTCCACGCCTTCGACCAGACAACCAAGCACGTGATGGGCGGCATCTACACCCTCGGCGGCTGCCGGCGCGTCGTCGAGATGGCCGAACTCATCGCCGGCTCCGCCGACGCGCTGCGGGCCCGGCCTTTCGTCTCGTTCATTACCCTCGTCATCAGCCCCCTCAAGATCGACGACGACTATGGTGAGATGACCTGTTTCCTCGCCCGCGAGGGGCTCCCCGTCGTCGTCCCGACCGAGCCGATCTGCGGCACCACCTCGCCGGTGACGCTGGCGGCCAACGTACTGCTCCACGTGGCGGAAACCGTGGGCGGCATCGCGCTGGTCCAGTCCGTCCGGCGCGGCGCCCCCGGCATCTGCGGTTCCGTCGGTTCGATCCCGAACCTCCACACCATGGACCACCTCGGCGGCCCCATCGAACGGGCCATGATCAACGCCGCCGTCTCCCAGGTCGCTCAGCACCTTCAGATTCCGCTCTACTCGACGGGCGGTACCACCGACGCCAAGGAGCTCGACGTGCAAGCCGCCTACGAGAGCGCGATGTCGAGCCTCTTGGTGGCCATGTCCGGTGCCAACTACATCCACGACATTGCCGGCCTGATGGAGGCCGACCTGACCGTCTCTTACGAGAAGCTGGTGGTCGACAACGAAATCCTCGGCATGTGCCAGCGGGTGCTCCGGGGCATCGAGGTGGACGATGACCGCCTCGGTCTCGACGTCATCCTGGAAAAGGGGCCGGCCCAGGACTTTCTCATGGAACCGCACACTCTGAAGCACATGCGGGACGAGTTCTACATGACCCGGCTGGCGAGCCGCGAGAAGCGCGACCAGTACGACCCCGCCACGGATGCGGCGCTCGCCAAGGCCCGGGCCAAGGTCCGGGAGATCCGCGCGGCCCCGCCCGCGAGCCGCCTCAACCCCGAGGTGCGAGAGCAGATTCTGGAGCAGTTCCCCGAGATCCAGGCCGTCGCCCACAGCGGCGTCCCCAAGGCCTGAGGCAGGAGACTCCCGTGAGCACGACCGCCGCCCAAACCGAGACGCCGACCCAACGCGAGGGCGTGCTGGTGCGGCCCGAGGAGCGCCTGAGCCTCGACCAGGTCCGCCTGATTGACGGCGTCAGCCGTGAGCTGCTCCAGGACCCCGGCCTCTACAGCTATAACGACGAGGCGACTGAGGTCTTCGAGAAGGCCGGGGCCACCGTCGAGGACGCCGGCAACTGCCGCCGCATCCGCGTCCCCGACAAGGTGCTCGACCAGGCCCTCGCGTCGGCCCCGTCGCGGATCGTTCTCGGGGCCCGCGACCCTGCCAACCGCCTGGTCCTCGATGCCGCCGAACCCCGCGTCCGCTTCGGCACCGGCTCGGAGACGAATGTGTGGCTCGACGTAGGCTTCGACGAAGGACGCCCGACATTCACGCGGCAACCCGGTTCCATCGCCCGCCTGTGCCGCGCGGCTCACCTGGCCGAGAAGCTAGACCCGGTCGACTTCTTCATCCGGTGCGTCAACATCCAGGACGCCGAGGTGACCGACCGGAACAAGGACGTCAACAAGTTCCTGGCGAGCCTCGCCCACCTCACCAAGCACGTTCAGGCCGGCCTGACGAACCTCGAGGCCCTCGACGACGTCCTCACCCTCGGCCACATCCTGGCCGGCGGCGAAGAGGCCTTCGAAGCGAACCCGGTCCTCTCGTTCATCACCTGCGTCATCAAGAGCCCGTTCCAGATCGTCGACGACACCGCCGCCAAGCTCATCGCGATCTCGCGGCGGCGGGCGCCGGTGGTCATCTCGAGTTGCCCCATGGGCGGCGCGACAGGCCCCTTCGACGAGTTCGGCATGGTCGCCCAGATCAACGCCGAGCTCCTTGCGGGCGTCACGCTGAACCAGCTGGTCTCGCCCGGGGCGCCCGTCCTGTACGGGGCGGTGCCGGTGCGCACCCGGCTCGACACCTTGAGCGACATGTACGGCGCGCCAGAGTTCGTTCACTACAACGCCTCCTGCGCCCAGATGGCCCGCTTCTACGGCATCCCCTGCTACTCGACCTCCGGCGTGGCCGACGCGGCCGTGCCCGGAATCCAGGCCACCGTTGAGAAGCTGCTGACGTACCTGACGGTGCCTCGCAGCGGCGCCCAGTACGTCCATTACGCATTCGGCCTTCTGGAGCGGACGAACGTCTTCTGCCCCGAACAAGCTGTCATGGATGCCGCCCACATCGACCTCGCGAAACGCACGTTCCGCGAGCCGGCGGTCGGCCCGGACCGGCGGGACGCGGTCGTCGCGACCATCCGCGAGGTCATGGCCAGCGACCACCGGACGTTCATGTACCACCTTCCGCTCCCAACGCGCGAGGATGTCTACGTACGGTATCCCCTGGAGCACGAGGACGGCGCGCTGCGGGCCGCCCACGAACGGTACCGGACGATCCTGGCCGAGCCCGAGGCGTCGCTGGACGAGGCGCTGGCGAAACGCGTCGTCGACAAGGTGCCGGGCGTGCTGGATGCGGCCCTTGCGCCGCTGAGTGAAGGAGACCTGGCATGACCGCCATCACCCCGCCCCAAGCCCCCGGACACGACCAGATGCCGGCCTACACCGAGGCCGTCAAGAGCGGCCTGTATGACAAGAAATCCGGCCTCGTCGGCAAATACGACAACGTCCGCCGCTACTGGGAAGACGAGATCACGCGCGCCTTCCTCCGGCCGCACCTGGAGAAACTCATCGCCCGCAGCCGGGCGTTGATGCGTCGGATCCGCATCCTGGACCTCGGCTGCGGGAGCGCGGACGGGTACGAACTGCTGGCGGGCATCCGCCAGGAGGACGCCCACCTCAACCAGATGGGCGTGCTGCTCCTGAAGGACGAGGAGCTGGGCGTCTACAAGGGCGTCGACCTGAACGACGACCTGCTCAATCAGGCCCGCGAAATCTATGGGGACAACCCGAAAATCCGCTTCGGCCAGGGCAACTTCACCGAGGGCCTTCCCGTTGCCACCGACGAGAAGCCCTTCGACCTCTATTTCACCAGCTTCGGCACCTTCTCGCACCACAACGACGACGCCACCGCCATCGACCTGCTCGCCGAGATCGCCGACCGCGTCGAGGACTACTGCATCGTCGTCTGCGACTGGCTCGGTCGCTACTCCTACGAGTGGCAGCAGCTCTGGGCCGACCGACCCGAGACGCTCCTGAATATGGACTACGTGGTCTCCTACATCTACGAACCAGAGGAGCGCCAGCGCCGGCGCGACGAACTCCAGCACCTGACGCTCCGTCTCATGAGCCGCCCCGAGGCCGACCACATCATCACCGAAGCCTCTCGCCGCGCCGGCGTCGAGATCAAACCGCTGGAGTTCTTCGATCGGTCGGTTTTCACCGGACGCCACATGGACACGGCCGAGTACAACCCGCACGCGCAGTCGATGCGGCGGGCGGTGAATTCGTTGCACGAGACCAACCAGCGGACCGAGCTCGGAGACCTGTTGATCGACTACGCGCCACGACAGGGTTTTGACTTGCTGAACGACTACTTCGAACACCTCCAGGCCTGCTGGAATACCCTCGTCCGGTACGTCCAGGAGCTCCTGGAAACGTTCGACGAAGAGGCCAGGCACTTCGACCCGGAGGCCGCGCCGGCTCCCGGGTCGTACCCCACGGCCCTGCGGGACATGATGGACCGCATGCGGCTCGTCGTCCAGGGCATCGGCTGGCTTGGCTATGGCTTGCCGCGCGAGAACATCATCGAGCCCCAGCTCGGCTACGCCCTGCGGTATCTTGTGACGAACCTGCAGCGTGGCCAAGGTGCCGCCCACGGCCTCGTGGGCGTCTTCGAGATCGACAAGCGCCGCTGACGCGCCCTGGCGCGCCACCTCGCATATACCTGAAAAGGAAGGACCTCCATGGCCGGTATTGTTGGCATATTGGGCAGCCCCCGCGACCCCGCACGCACCGACGCGATGCTCGACAAGGTCAAGCACCGCGGCCCGGACCACCGCGAGACCGTCAGCGACGGCGATCTGGCCGGCGGCGTGTGCGCAGCCGATCTGTCGCCGGCACGCGGCACAGGCTTCGCTCGTGAAGGTGACACGGTCGTCCTCCTCGACGGCGAAGTCTACAACGCGCGGCCTCAAGGCAAGAGCGACGCCGACGTCGTCCTGGACCTCTTCCACGAGTATGGCCGCACCTTCCCGGGCCATCTGGAGGGCGTCTTCGCGGCCGCCGTCTGGAACGGAGAAGAACTGCTGCTGGCGCGGGACGCGGTGGGCGTCCGGCCGATGTACGTCGGGCGCACGGCCAAGAGACACGTCTGCTTCGCCTCGGAGGTCAAGGCCCTTGTGGGCTTGGCCGAGGAGATCCAGGATTTGCCGCCCGCCGTCACCTTCTCCAGCCGCTCCGGCATCGCCGGCTACCTGCCGCGCTACCCCGAGGCGTCGGTCCCCAGCGACTTCGACGAGGCCGTGGCCGCCGTCCGCGAGACCCTGACCGGCGCCGTCGAGAGGCGCCTGGAGGACGGGGCCATCGGAGCGTGCCTCCTGAGCGGGGGCCTCGACAGCTCCATCAACGCCGTCGTCGCCTACGAGCTTGGCGCCCGCATGCCACTGGTCACGGTCGGCATGGAAGGCGCCGCCGACGTCGAGAACGCGAAGATTGTCGCCGACCACCTCGATGCGGAGCACCACATCCGCCTCTATACGCAGGACGAGATCACCGACTCCGTCCGCCGCGCCGTCTATGCCCTCGAGAGTTTCGACGAGGACTGCGTCAGCGGGACGATCTCGAACCTGTTCGCCTCGTCGAAGGCCGCCGAGATGACCAACTGCATCCTGAGCGGCGAGGGCGGCGACGAGCTCTTCGGCGGGTACCACCTCCTGAAGGACCTGCCCACCGAGGCCGAGCGGCTGGCCATGATGCACAACCTGATCGCCGTCGCCTACAACACCGCCCTCCAGCGGCTCGACCGGGCGATGATGGCCAACGGCATCACCTACCGGACCCCCTTCATCGACAGCCACGTCATCGCCCTGGCCCAGCAACTCCCGGTCCGGTGGAAGATCCACGACAGCGGCCAGGGCAAGTGGACCGAGAAGCACATCCTCCGCGAGGCCTTCAAGGACCTCCTGCCTGAGACCATCTACCGCCGCGTCAAGCTCCGCTTCGCCGCCGGCACAGGTACCGACGAACGGATGGACGCGGTTGCCGAAGGCAAGCTCGACGGCGACTTCACCGAGGCCGCCCGCAAGACACCGGGGGGCTATCGGCTCAACTCGCCCAAGGAGCTCTGGTACTACCAACTGTTCAAGCAGGACTTCCCGGGCCTGCACTTCGAGTCCCTGGTCGGCCGGTGGGACCCCGGTAAGTAAGTCCCCGCCGCGCCGCCTCAAGAAACCCGCCTGGCCACGCAGACGCAACCGAACTCCCAACGCGACCGCGAGGAGGCAGGACGTATGTGTGGCATCACAGGCATCTGGGGTACAGACGACCGCGCGACCGTCGCGGCGATGATGCACCGGCTCGTCCACCGCGGACCCGACGCCGAGGGCATGCGGAGCGACGCGCGCGGCACACTCGGTCACCGGCGGCTCTCGATCATGGACCCGGCCGGAGGCAACCAGCCGATCTACAGCGGTGACGGCGTGCGCAGCATCATCGGCAACGGAGAGCTCTACAACTTCCCGGCGTTGCGGGACGACCTCGAGGCCCGGCACACGTTCCGGACGCGGAGCGACACCGAGTCCGCCCTGCACCTCTGGGAAGACTGCGCAACGGAAGCCGCCGGGCGCCTCGATGGCATGTTCGCCTTCGCCATCGCCGACGGCAGGGACCTCTATGTTGCCCGAGACGCCATCGGCATCAAACCGCTCTACGTCGGGCGGCGCGCGGGCGCGACCGTCTTCGCGTCGGAGCTCAAGGCTCTGGCTGGCCTCGCCGGCGAGGTCAAGGAGTTTCCGCCCGGTACCTGGTACCATTCGCGCCTCGGCACGGGCCGTTTCTACGAGGTCCCCGACCGGTGGCCAGAGGACCGGCCGCCCGAGGAGCATTGCCGCCATGTCCGCGAGACCCTCGAGCGGGCCGTCGCCAAGCGCATGATGAGCGACGTGCCCGTCGGGGCGTTCCTCTCGGGCGGCCTCGACTCCAGCCTCATCGTCGCTATGACCCGCCGCCACGTCGACGCACTTCACACGTTCTCCGTCGGCATCGAGGGCAGCGACGACCTCGCGGCAGCACGCATTGTCGCCAACCACCTCGACACCGTCCATCACGAATATGTCTTTGCGATGGACGAGGTGCTGGCCGCCCTGCCGGAGATTCTCTACCACCTGGAGTCCTTCGACCAGGACCTGGTCCGCTCGGCCATCCCATGCTACTTCACGTCGCGTCTGGCCGCCCGGACCGTGAAGGTCATCCTGACCGGCGAGGGGGCCGACGAACTCTTCGCTGGTTACACCTACTACCGCGACATTCCCGAGGAGGCCGTTCTGCACCGCGAACTGCGCCGCAGCATCGCGTCGCTCCATAACTGCAACCTCCAGCGGGTCGACCGCCTGACGATGGCCCACAGCCTGGAGGGCCGCGTCCCCTTCCTCGACACCGAACTCATCGAATTGGCCCAGACGATCCCAGCGGCACTGAAGCTCCGGCGCATGCCCGACGGGCGCCTGTGCGAGAAGTGGGTCCTGCGGAAGGCCTGCGAGGACCTTCTGCCAGACGAGATACTCTGGCGCAAAAAGGCTCAGTTCGACGAGGGCAGCGGCACGGTCGACCTCGTCAGCCGGGGTCTGGAGCACTTCATGCCGGGGGGCGAGGCGGCCGCCTACAAGGCGCGACACCCGGAGGCGGGTCTTCGGTCGGACGAGGAGTGCGCCTACCACAAGCTCTTGTGCGACGCCTACGGCGACGACGTCGACGCGATCCTCGCCAATGTGGGGCGCTGGGCCGAACGGCCCGACTTTGACACTTTGGCCCAAGCCAACTGAGCCGGCCCCTCAGACCTCGTCGCCCCTTCGGAGCAGCCGAAGGGCTTCGAGGGCGGTCCGCGCGGCCTCCGTAACCGCGCCCTGGTAGTCCTTTAGGAACCTGCCTTCGAGACGGTTGGCGATGACAGGGCAAATGGCCCCGCCGCGGTGGCCCAGAGCGCCGAGAAAGTGCAGCAGGAAGCTAGCTTCCATCTCCATGTTCTCGACCCGTTGGCCGTCCACGTCGGGGTCGAAGCCGCCCAGAAGGGCCTCGGTATCAGCGACGCTCGACGGGACACGGGCAACGTCACGGCCCTGCCCGGCAAAGAAGCCGCTGTTCGAGGCCGTCAGACCGGTCTTCACCTCGACGCCCAGGGTTGCGGCCCCGGACGTCAGCGCGACCACCACCGCCGCGTGGGCACGCGACACGTACGGTCTGATGCACCCGGCAAAGCGCGACCCCGGCCGCATCGCCCCGATAACGAGGGTCCGGACCCGCGGCTCGAGTCGAGCGCATATCTCGTCCGGCACCGCGGCTTCGTAGAAGAGGCCCGTATTGTCCAGGCCGATGGAGTAGGAGGTGACGATGGGCGTCCCAAGAGGCGTCGTCGGCTGAATGCCGCCCGATGTGCCCACACGGATGACGTTCAGCGTCGGCCACGAGGCCCTGCGGCGCCCGGTCGCAAGGTCTACCTCGTGCAGGGCGACCAGTTCCTGGACAACGATCTCGAGTGACGGCGTGCCCATGCCGGAGGTGGCGACGGTCACGCGTAACGGCTTGCCGCAGCTACCGCGATAGGTACCGGTCACGGTTCGCAGACCGCGATGCTGGCGGGCCATCTCAACCGAATCCAGGAGCGTCTCGCCGATCAACGCCGCCCGGCCGGGGTCGCCGACAAGGAGAATGTCCGGGGCCACTTCGTCCTGCCGCACACACAGGTGGTAGGTGCGACCATCAGCATTGATCGGCAGGTCGGACGGCGAGAACGGCCCCGGGGCTCCAGATTCTGGATCCCTGGGTGTCCTTTCGTTCGCCATGGAAGGCCCTCCGCGGCCAGGCGCATCCTACCTCGCCGCGAGGCCAAGGGCAAATGTCCGCCCGCCGTATCTGCCAAAGACCTTGACGCAGCCGCCGGGGGCGCCTAGGATTCGATTGAAATGCCCATTTGAAGCGGACGTTGTTCGGGTGGAGACCGCCCATGAGCCGCAGTGACGCACCCACCCGGGACACCCGGCAGAGCCTCCTGGATGCCGCCTGCGTCCTCTTTGCGGAGAAGGACTTTCACCAGGCGACGGTAGCGGAAATTTGCGAGCGTGCCGGAGCTAACATCGCCGCCGTCAACTACTACTTCCGCAGCAAGGAGAATCTGTACGTCGAGGCGTTTCGTCTGGCATTCGAACGGTCGTTGGCGTCTCACCCTTCCGAAGGCGGCGTGCCTCCAGACGTCTCGGCCGAGGAGCGGCTCCGTGGCCGCATCGTCGCGGCCACCCGACGGATCATGGATCCCGAAAGCCACGAGTTCGAGATGCTCCATAACGAGATGGCAAACCCCACCGGGCTGCTGTGGGAGACGATCCGCGAACTGGTCGAGCCGCTCCGCGAAGGCTTCGCCGGAGATATCCGGGCCATCCTCGGACCCTCGGCCACGGACACCGACGTCGAACTGTGCGTACGGACCGTGACGGCCCTCTTCCGCCACTTCTGCCTTTGGGAGCGGCACTTGCGTTTCGGCAAAGGCCCGCACTGGAAACCGGGGCCGCCGCCGCTCGACATGAACGTAGAAGCCATGGCCGACCACCTGTACCGCTTCAGCTTGGCGGGACTTGAGCGCTACCGCGACCGGCTGAACAGCAGGGAGGCCCCAGCGTGACGCGAAGGCACAACCCCCGCCACCTCACGACCGCGATTCTCACCGCGTGCGGCCTGACCGCAGCCCTGGCCGGCGGGTGCATGGTTCACCAGACAGGGGAGAGCCATCCGCCACTGGGGATGCCGGGGGCATTTTCCGCCTCTGGCGAGGCCCCCTTGGCCGACCATTGGTGGGAGGCGTTTGGGGACCCACACCTGACGGCCCTGGTCGACGAAGCCCTTGCCGGCAACTTCACAATCCGGTCCGCTTGGGACCGCCTCGACCAGGCCCGGGCCGTGGCCCAGAAGGCCGGAGCCCCGCTCTGGCCCTTCTTGGATGGGACGGCCGGCGCCTCGCGCAGCGTCACAGAGAATGAGGGTGAGGGCACGACCGGGGGCCGAGGCGGGTTCGGAGGCACGCCGGGCGGAACCGTCCGAACGTACACCACGGACGTCTCCCTCGGCCTCACTGCCAGCTACGAGGTCGACCTCTGGGGCCGCATCCGCTCCGCGCGCGATGCCGCGATCCTGGACGTAGCCGCAAGCGCCGAGGATTTGCGGGCGGCGGCCATCACGCTCTCGGCCCAGATCGCGGGCACATGGCTCCGCATGGGGGAGCTTCGGGGACGCCTCGCCATCCTCGATGACCAGCACGCGACCAACGAGCAGGTCCTGGAACTCATCACTCTGAGGTTCCGGCGAGGGCGCGCCGGCGCAACAGACGTCCTTCAGCAGCGTCAACTCGTCGAAGCGACGCGAGGCGAGCGCACTCTGGTTCAGAGCGGCATCGCCGTGCTCGAGCACCAGCTCGCCATCCTCCTCGGCCGCGCACCCGGCACCGCGAACCTTCCTGAGGTGACCGCGGTCCCCCCCCTGCCGCCGTTGCCCGAGACGGGGCTGCCGGCGGACCTGCTACGGCGGCGGCCGGATGTTCTGGCGAGCGAGCTGCGGGTGCGCTCGGCGGATGCGCGCGTCGGGGCGGCCGTCGCGGACCAGTTCCCGCGGCTCAGCCTCGCGGCCACGGTCGGCACTTCCGCCGAACAGGTCCGCGATCTTTTCGACAACTGGGTCGCCACCTTGGCCGCCAACGTCGTCGCCCCGCTCTTCGACGCGAATCTCCGTGGCGCCGAGGTCCACCGGACCCGGGCGCTCCTCTCGGAGCGGCTGAACGTGTATGGCCAAACGGTGCTCGACGCCCTCGCGGAGGTCGAGGACGCTCTTGTTCAGGAGGCCCGCCAGGCCGAGAACGTGGCCAGCCTCGAGCGCCAACTCGCCCTCGCCCGCCAAGCGTCGGAGCAGACACTCGCCAACTACACAAAGGGCACGGACGACTTCACGCGGTACCTCACCACGTTACTCTCGTACCAGAACCTCGAGAAAGCGACCCTCCAGGCGCGGCGAGACCTCGCCTTGTTCCGGGTCGACCTGTATCGCGCCCTCGCGGGAGGCTGGACCATGGACCGCCCGCCAACCCCCGCTCTGGGTGGCGACACCGCCGCCTGCCCCGACAAACCGCAGACCGGAGATATCAATGGCTGAGACCCCGAAGACGCTCGAAGCCGCACCGGCCCAGCCATCCCCCGCGTGGCGCGTCTGGCTCGGCCGGTCAGCAGCCTTGCTCATCGCTGTCGGCATTCTGGCGGTCGGTGCGCTCGTGTCGGTCCACTGGCTCTCGAACCGTCCACGTGCCGAGCGCCGCCCGCGCGGTAAGGCGGCCACTCTCGTCGACGTCATGCCCATCGAAACGGGCAACCACCGCGTCACCATCGAGGCCATGGGCACCGTACGGCCAGCCAGACACGTAACCCTGGCCCCTCAGGTGAGCGGGCGGGTGGTGGCCGTGAGCGATGCCTTGGTGCCGGGGGGGCTGCTGGGAGCCGGCGAGGAGGTGCTCCGCATCGAGCCCGACGACTTCCAGGTGACGCTTGAGCAGGTCGAGGCAGAGGTGCGACGCCTCGAAAGCACCTTGGCGAAGGCCCGGACGCAGGTCGCCCTGCGGAAAGCCGACGTCGCGAAGGCCGAGGCCGCGCTACAGATAGAAATGGGACAGCAGGCCATTGCCGAACGCGAGGCGGAGCTTCTCGGCGAGACGGTCACCGAAGACGATCTTGACTTGGTCCTGCGGGGACCCGAACGGCGTTCGGCCGAGGCGACTCTCGCAGCAGCTCGGGCGGCCCTCGAGGCGGCCGGAGCGGACGTCGGTGCGGCCGAGGCGGCTCTGGCGTCGGCCCAAGCCCAGCGGCGCAGGGCGGGGCTCGACCTCGCGCGGACAACGCTTCGCGCCCCCTTCGACTCCCAAGTCCGGAGCGAAACCGTGGACGTCGGGTCCCAGGTATCGCCTGCCGCGCCGGTGGCTGAACTGGTCGGAACAAACGTCTACTGGATCGAAGTCACTGTGCCCGTGGACGAGTTGCGGTGGCTCCGCATCCCCCGCCGCGACGACCAAGCCGGCTCGCCTGTCCGCATCTTCCATCAAGGCGCCTGGCCGGAGGGGACCCACCGGACTGGTCGCGTACTTCGCCTGGCGGCCGACCTCGAGCCGCGGGGCCGCATGGCCCGGGTCCTGGTGGCGGTCGACGATCCGCTTGATCTGGAGGCGCCGCCAGAGGATGGGAAGCCGCTCCTGATCGACTCCTATGTCCGCGTCGAGATGGAGGGCCGCGACGTCGAAGCCGTCGCCCGCGTGCCGCGATCGGCCCTGCGCGACGGCAACCGCGTCTGGGTGATGACGCCGGAGGGGACGCTGGCCATCCGTCCGGTTCGCCTCGCGTGGGGCAGCGATACGCACGTCTGCGTGAGCGAGGGACTCAGTGCGGGCGACAGGCTGCTTGTGAGCGACCTGGGCGCGCCGGTCGAGGGCATGGCCCTTCGAACCCGCGAGCGGGGCCCCGCTTCGGCCGGCGACGCAACCACCCAGCTGCCCGAGCCGGACAGCCAGGCGGAGGAGGGCGCCCCGTGACACTCGACGCGAACCCACAGGAACCCCGCGGACCCGTCGCATGGATGGCCGGGCACAGCGTGGCGGCCAACCTGATCATGGCCATGTGCCTGGTAGGCGGCCTCTTCGCCCTGACGAACATCAAGCAGGAGGTCTTCCCGGACATCACGCTCGACATGGTCTCGGTCACGGTCCCCTACCCCGGAGCCAGTCCGGAAGAGGTCGAGGAGGGCATTCTCCTCTCAATCGAAGAGGCCGTGCGCGGTTTGGACGGGGTGGACGACGTCACCAGTGTGGCAAGCGAGGGCGCCGGGACCGTCACCATCGAGGCACTGCTGGGGGCGGACATCCAGAAGCTCGCCGACGACGTCCGCAGCGAGGTGGACCGCATCCGGACCTTTCCCGAGGAGGCCGAGGAGCCAGTTATCACCATCGTCGCCCCCCAGCGTGAGGTGCTTGACGTCGTCCTCTACGGGGATGCCCCCGTCAAGACCCTACACGAACTGGCCGAACAGGTCCGCGACCAGATGCTCCAGGACCCCGACATCACACGGGTGGACCTGGAAGGCATTCCCCCCCTGGAGATCGGCATCGAGATTCCGGAGGCGGAGTTGCGGCGGTACGGGCTGACGCTGGAAGGTGTGGCCCTGCGGCTCGCCCGCGCATCCGTGGACCTGCCCGGGGGTGGACTGAAGACCGAGAGTGGCGAGGTCCTGGTCCGCGTGACGGAGCGCCGCGACTACGGGCGCGAGTTCGGGGCGCTGCCGGTCGTGACGACCGCCGACGGCAGCGAGGTGCTTCTGCGCGACATCGCGCAGGTCGACGACAGCTTCGCCGACACCGACCGGTACGCGCGGTACAACGGTCACCCGGCCATCTCGCTGGAGGTCTACCGCGTCGGAGACCAAACGCCCATCCAGGTGGCGGATGCCGTCCAGCGGCAGCTCGAGGAGGCGGACGCGATCCTGTCGTCCGGCATCAAGACGTCCATCGAGCGCGACCGGTCGGACATCTACCGCCAGCGCGTCGAACTGCTCTTGAAGAACGGGGCCATCGGTCTCGTTCTTGTCCTGGTGGTCTTGGGCCTCTTCCTCGAAGCGCGGCTCGCATTCTGGGTGATGATGGGCATCCCGATCGCGTTCCTCGGGTCGTTCCTGGTCCTTCCCGCGACGGGCGTCACGATCAACATGATCTCCCTGTTCGCCTACATCATCGCCTTGGGCATCGTGGTCGACGATGCCATCGTGGTCGGCGAGAACGTCTACCACTACCACCAGTCCGGACTCCCCTTCCTCCGGGCCGCCATCCGCGGTGCCCGCGAGGTCGCCATGCCCGTGACGTTCAGCGTCCTGACGAACGTGGTGGCATTCCTGCCCGTCTACTTCATCCCCGGCGTGATGGGGAAGATCTTCAAGATGATCCCTGTCGTCGTCTGCACGGCATTCCTGATCTCCTTGGGCGAGTGCCTGTTCGTTCTGCCAGCCCACCTGGGTCACGGAAAGGAACGCCGCCGACGAGGGCTCTCGGGCTGGCTCCACGCCCGCCAGCAGACCTTCAGCCGTTGGTTCCTGCACTGGGTTCGCACCTGGTACGGCCCGTTCCTGCGGACCGCCCTGCACCACCGGTACGTGACCGTGGCCATCGCGGTCAGCGTCTTGGCGGTTGCCGTTTCGTATGCTGCCAGCGGCCGCATGGGCTTCCAGCTCTTCCCGGTGGTCGAGTCGGATTTCTCGGAGGCCACCGTGGCCCTCCCGTACGGCGCCCCCGTCGAGAAGACGGAAGCGATCATGCAGCGGATGCTCGATGGAGCGCGGCAGGTGGCCGCCGAGACCGGCCACCCGGAACTGGTCGAGGCGATCACGTCCGACGTCGGCCGCGAAGGCAGCCACAGCGGGCGCATGCGCGTCATGTTGGCCGACCCCGAGATTCGCGAGGATATCATGAGTACCCAAGCCTTCACGGACCGGTGGCGGGACGTGGTGGGCGAGGTACCGGGCGTCGAATCGCTCCGCTTCGTCTCGGACGCCGGCGGGCCGGGCAGCCGAGGCCGACCCGTAACGGTCGAACTGAGCCACCGCAATCTCGGCGTCCTGGAGGAGGCCAGCCGCGAACTGGCCGCCGTTCTCGAGACCTATCCCCTTGTGCAGGACGTGGACGACGGGTTCCAGCCCGGCAAGCCGCAGCTGGACTTCACCCTGAAGCCTGAAGGCAAGAGCCTGGGCCTGACCGCCGCCGAGGTGGCCCGGCAGGTCCGCAGCGCCTTCTACGGGGCCGAAGCACTCCGTCAGCAGCGCGGCCGGAACGAGATCAAGGTGATGGTCCGCTTGCCCGAGACGGACCGGTCGACCGAGCAGACGCTCCACGACATGATGGTCCGCACGCCGGCAGGGACTTACGTACCGCTTCGCGGGGTGGCGGACGTTGAGCGCGGCCGGGCTTACACAACCATCGACCGGAGGGGCGGGCGGCGCGTGGTCCAGGTCTCCGCCGACGTGACGCCGCGCAGCAAGGCCGGTGAGGTCCTGGGAGACCTCCGTTCGGGAGCCATCCCTAACCTGACGGCCCGCTTCCGCGGCCTGCAGTACAGCTTCGAGGGCCACCAAGCGGAGATCCGCGAGAGCCTCGGCAGCCTTCAGACGACCTTCGCCATTGCCTTGCTGGCGATCTTCGCGATGCTCGCCATCCCGTTCCGCAGCTACATTCAGCCCCTCATCATCATGATCAGCATCCCGTTCGGCATCGTCGGGGCCGTACTGGGGCACCTCATCATGGGGTACGACCTCTGCATCCCCAGCATGTTCGGCATCGTGGCCCTCTCGGGCGTCGTGGTAAACGACTCGCTCGTGCTGGTCGACTTCGCGAATCGGCGGCACCGGGAGGGGGGCATGACCCACCGTGATGCCATCCACGCCGCCGGTATCCAGCGGTTCCGGCCCGTGCTACTGACAACCTTGACCACATTCGGGGGGCTGGCTCCGATGATCTTCGAGACCTCCCGGCAAGCCCGGTTCCTGATCCCCATGGCCCTGTCTCTGGGCTTCGGCATCCTCTTCGCGACCGCCATCACGCTGGTCCTGGTGCCCTCGCTCTATGTGGTAGTGGAAGACGTGCAGCACGCCGCCGTGAGGGTCTATCGCTTCCTGGTGGTGCCAACCGCCGCGAAGGCGGCCCCGGAGCGAGGCGCCCGCGGCGGCGCAGCCGAACCAGAGCTCGCACCGGACGGGGCCAAGTGACTGCCGACAAAACGGACACTTGGTAGCCCCGCGACCCGCCTTTAGCCTATGATGGGGAGAGAACGAGGCCGGAGCCCGCCATGGACAGGACAAGGCCGCGGGACGCAACCCGCCTGGCGATTGCCGCGTTGCTGGCCGCATGGACGGTCGGCTGTGACGGCCCGACAACCATCCCTGCACGATCCGCCGCCGCTGAGGAGAGACCGATGCCGGAACACACGGAGACGCTCGTCGTGGCCGGGGGCTGTTTCTGGTGCGTGGAGGGCGTCTTCGAGGAAGTCAACGGCGTCATCGACGCGACGAGCGGCTACGCCGGCGGCACCGCCGAGACGGCCACGTACGACGCCGTCTCCACTGGAACCACGGGCCACGCCGAAGCCGTCCGCCTCACCTACGATCCCAACACCGTGTCGCGCGAGGACCTGCTGACAATCTTTTTCACCGTCGCCCACGACCCCACACAGCGGAATCGCCAGGGGCCGGACATCGGCCCCCAGTACCGCTCCGCGGTCTTCTACGCCAATGAGACCGAGAAGGCTGCGGCCGAAGCCGTCATGCGCGAACTCCAGGAAAGCAGCAAGATGGACGGCGCCTTCGCCACGACTCTGGAGCCGCTCAACACCTTCTATCCCGCTGAGGACTACCACCAGGACTACGCTGCCTGCAATCCCCAGCGGCCCTACGTTCGCGTGAACGTTCAGCCGAAGGTCCGGAAGCTGCGCGGCACGTATCCTGAGACCGTGAAGCCGCAAGAATGATGCCCACCGGCCGGAGGTAACTTGGCTAGTCGGCCATGGCGGACTTGACCTTCCCCAAGTCCAGTTCCAGCACCACCGGGTAATGATCGCTTGCGGCCGCGGCAACCGGCGCATCCACGACGCGGACCTCGCGCACAGCGGGGGCCAGCGACGGCGTCACGAACGCGTGGTCGATGAAGCTCCGGTACTGCGGCGGTTTGATCAGGCAATGATACGTCGTCGAGGCCGGCTGCCGCAGGTGCAGATCGCGCGTCGGCGAGGTCAGGGCGCGGCCTTTCTCACCCGCCAGCATGGCCTCCAGGACGTCGCCGCCCACGGCCTCCTCATACCGGTCCTTGCCGAACGCGTCATTGAAGTCGCCCAGAATGACGAGGCCGTCGACGCCCTTCTCGGCCGCCAGCTCCAGACAGATAGTGCGCGTCCGCTCCAATTCACGGCGCCGCCACGCCGTAACAGCCTCGCTGTTGCCGTACTTGCTCTTGACATGCGTCGTGCCGACCCAGAGGACGCGGCCACCGGGCGTGCGGAACTTGACGAAGCTGGGGCCGCGCGGGAACAGACGGTTGGCGTCGGCGATGCCGTAGTGCTCCTTATCGCGGCGGATCCGCGGGTCGTCGACGGGATCTGATTCCTTGTAGTACCCGTCGCGGACCTCCACCGCCTCGAAGCCCGGCTTGGCAAGCATCCCGAGCCACTGCCCCTCGGTGTTACCCGGAAAGACCCTGACGAGGGCGTACCGGCCGCCCAACCGGTCCCGATTGAAGTGTTCCAGCATCGCCTGCGAGCAGCACTCCTGGATGGCCACGATGTCGGGATCAAAGGCGTCCAAGGAGAACGTCGCGGCGATCTCGAAGAGGTCCTCGTCATCCCGGAAGAGTTCGCTGCGGTCGCGGCTCCGCTCGGGCATGAGCGCCTGGTCGAACAGCATCATGAAGTGCTCGATATTCCACGTGGCCACGCGGGCGATCTCGCCTGCGGCCCTGCCGGGCACCGCAGCGTGTCTGCCGCCGGCCGGCCCTACCGGCTGTACCACCGGGGCCTCGCCCACCTCCCGCTTGTGCCACCCGGGGACCTTGATTGCCTCCGACCGCACCCACGCCGTCAGGTAAAGCCGTGCCGTGAAGGTTGCCGCCGCCGCCAACCTCTCCCGCGTCCATGCCGCCACCGGCCCGTTCGGGTCGAGCGGCTGCCGATAGTCGGGGACTTGGTCGGCCAAGGCGTAGAGGGTATCAACGCGTCCATGGGCGTCTTCCAGGGCGGCCTGCACGCCCTGCCACAGGTCATCAAACGGGCGGACCGTCGCCACCGGTGCGTGCACGTCCGCCGGCAGCTTCTCGAGAAGCTCGTCGGTCTTCAGGTGGATGCCCGTCCGAGGCGATTCGCCGCCATCGCCCGCGCGGCCGTCGTAGTGGATGGTCGTGTGGAGGGGCTGGCAGAGGTCCTGGGCGTAGTGGGCCAAGAGGCCCGCGTAGACCAGCGTCTTGGCCCCAATGTGGGGATTCCCCGGCCAGCGCCGGTGCTCCGCAAAGGCCACCGCCAACCGTTCAGTCCATTCCCGCACCGCGTAAGGTGCCAAGCCCACGTCCTTCGGCCTCAGGCCCTTTGCCGCCAGCGCCGCCAGCAGGTCGAAACGGTGCGCGGGCAGCCCCCCTTCCGGCAATCGCTCCATGCCCAGGTAATGCTCTGGCGTCTCCGTCCGGTCCAGGTCCTCGGCCGCCAAGGGCTTCTTGAACAGATCCGGGTCCTTGGCCACGTGCGCCGCCAGCGCCTCTCCATCGCGGAAGAACGCCGGCGCCTCGTCCGGCAGCAGGCCCATAGCGTCGCGCGTGGCCCGGGCGTGGCCGGGGCCGTGCCAGGCGCCGGACGGCCCCGCCCCCACCAGCAGCAGGACCACCGTCAAGAATCCGAAGCAGGGGCGAAGATCGGTCATGGTGCCCTCCCCAAGCGAACCGCGGGCGGACGGTCCGAACCGAGTCGGCTCTGGGCCTTGCCAGGCCGTCTGCCGGTATGTCGCGGGGGCCGCCCCCATGGACGGCCCCCGTTGGTAACCTGTCAGACGGGCGGGTATGCGGCATCCGCCGCATGTCCCATCTTGGCGTCCGGGCCTACCTTCGGCAACGGATCAGGCCCAGGCCGCCGAGCGCCACGAGCGCCATCGTCATCGGCTCCGGCAGGGGCTGGGAGCCGCTCGTCGGCGGCGAGTCATACCAGTGCCCCGACAGCAGGAAGTAGTCGGCCGTGTCCACAAAGCCGTCGCCATTGAAGTCGCCGCCCGCCCAGCCAGCGGGAGCATACCAGGAACTGGCCAGGGCGAAGTAGTCCCCCGTATCGACCAAGCCGCTCAGGTCGGCGTCGCCGTAGTGCGTCCCGAGGATGGCGTTGACGAGTTCATCCACATCGCCGCCCGCCTCCGGAGCCCCCTGGGTGACCGTGCCGTCGCCCGTCAGGTCATACATCTCGTGGCCGATGGCGGCCGTGTGGGCGCCGCCGCCGGTCGGATCGCTCGCCAGATCGAACAGCGTGTCAATATCGGCGGCGGTGACGGCTCCGTCGTCCGTGATGTCGCCCCGGAGCAGGAACCGGATGCCGTGCTCGATCAGGAAGTGGTTCGTCGCGTTGAGTTCTTCGTAGACGATGGTACCGGCCTCGAGATTAACCACGTAGACGTCGGCCACGACGTTCGGCGCTGACCCGTAATCAATGTCAAACCAGTAGAGGAGGTTTCCGCCCCGGTCCAGACAGACGAACCGTCCGTCGGTCACATCGCCATCGTCATCCAAGCTGAAGCCCTCGCCGCCAGCAAACAGGTTTGTGAGCCCCCCCAGGGGCCCTTCAAGCTGGACCGGGATTCGGGTATCATCGCCCGGACTGTCCCACCCGACCGGGCCGAGGCCCTCGTCCGTCGGGTCAGCAAGTCCGCCCAGGTCGTCCCATGCATCGAAGTCGACCAGGGGAACGTCCCCCGGAGCGTAGCTCTCGACGTTGAGGCGCTGGACGGTGGGTTCGCCTGCCGGCGTCCCCCCCGTGCCCGCTTCCCCGCCGATAACGGTGTCGAAGTAGCCGGACTCGCCGATCAGGAGCCGCCCTTGGGCATCCACGAGAACCCAGTCGTGATCGCCATTGTTGGTGCTGACGTCGGCCTCGGGGTCTTCGTCGAGGCTACGGCTGTTCCCCGCGCCATCAATGGTGGACGTAGCGGCCGTCGCGTCAAGGGTCGGATTCTCAATGTTGGCGAACTCGAAGAAACTGACATCGTCGCCACCGCCGTCGCTCTCGCCAATCCAGACGCCGACGATGCCGTTCCGCCGCACAAGGGCCATGTCCTCCGGCTCGCTCTGGCCGATGGGGCCGCTCGCCCCGAAGTCCATCTGCATCCGGGCGGCCCGATCGGCCTCCCAACTCTCAACGACGTTGTCTCCGCTCTCGTAGCCGCCCTCGATACTACCCGGCACGCTGGTGTCCGGCGTGGCGGTTCCATCCTCAACACGCTCCAGGATGCGAATCTCGTGGTCCGTGGAGGGGTCGATGAAGGCGCTGTCCGACTCGTTGTCCATCAAGACCAACGTCTGCGGGTCGATGAACTCGACGTCCCGGTCGAAGAAGCTCGTGCCCTGCGTGCGGCCGACCTCACCGATCTTCTTGATCACCCCATCCAGAAAGACGCACTGACCGACGTTGTCCGGATGCTCGATCCTGTAACCGGTATCGCCCACGTCGGGCACGCCGTTGCCGTTGTCATCCCAGTAGTCAGGCCCGACTGTGGGGCAGTACATCCGATAGGGGTTGGCCGTCCCCTCGTAGTTGGCTTCCCAGTCTCTCAGAATCCGGCTGTAGTTGAACCGGTAGATGTCCAGGTCTCCCTCGGTATCGCCGGCGACGTCGACGACCCCAGGGCTTCCGGAGTCGAAACCGATCACGTAGCCCGTCCCGCTGTGCGGGTTGAGGCACATCGTCTCGACTTCCTCGAAATTGCCGTTCGGCGAGTCGAGGGAGTCCTCGTATCCCGTCCAAACGCTGAAGAGCGGTTGCTGGCCGAACACATCCGTGCCAC
Organism: uncultured Anaerolineales bacterium; assembly: GCA_964397995.1. Lineage (GTDB taxonomy): Bacteria > Planctomycetota > Phycisphaerae > FEN-1346 > FEN-1346 > CAYNLG01. The sequence goes on along the minus strand of CAYNLG010000008.1, from coordinate 12,832 downwards.
TCAGGTCCGTCACGTCATAGAAGCTGACGGCCCGCCGCTGGCTGCTCCAGCTGCTCTTCGTGCCATCCAGAACGGCGATGATTTTCCGCGGCGTGACCTGAGCCCAGACCGGCCCGGCCACGAGGGCCACCAGCACACCCAAGGCAATGGCGCGTCTCATGGTCGAATCTCCCCTACAGTTCGGTTCACTCGCGTGATTGCCGCGGCGCCCACCGCGGCCAAACCGGCTTATTTGGCTCGGGGCCGCAACCGCTGCCACCCCGTCTCCCTCGGTTTGAGGGGCCGCGCGAACATACCGCATGGCCCGGATTCGCGTCAGGTACGCCTTTTGCGCCGCAACGCCACAAGGCCCCCCAGTGCCAGCATGGCGAGGCTGCCCGGCTCCGGAAGGACGCCCTCGGCCAGCGCCCCTTCCTTGCCCCAATACGCCGACAGGACGAAGTAGTCGGCCGTATCCACGAGGCCATCGCCAGTAAAGTCGCCATCGGCCCAGCCGCCCGGGCCGCCCCAGGCAGCCGAGAGGGCAAAGTAGTCCGCCGTGTCCACGACCCCGTCCAGCGTCGCATCCCCCCATTCGCTGCCGAGAACGTCCAGGATGAGGATATCCGCGTCGCCTGCCGAGTGCGGCGCCCCTTGGGCCACGAGGCCACTGTCGTCGAGGTCCGCAAACACACTGGTCGTGCCGACGGCCGAGAACAGCGCGTCGATGTCGGCGGCGTCGATGTCCGCGGGGCAGCTATCGCCATCGAGGTCCACGTCGCCGAACAGGCTGACCGTGGCTGTCACATCCAGAACGAGGTCGCTCCCTGCACCTGCACCAAGGACGTCCTCGTCGGAGACCCTTACCGTGTAGGCGGCCGCGAAGGCCCCAACGGCGCCCGTATTCACCCAGATGGTGAAGGCGGCCGCGGTGCCGGCCTCAATGCCCGCCAGCGGGGCGAGATCGGTGCCGAGGACAGCCACGTCGCCCGAACCGGCAACCGCGTCAAGGTCCAAGGAGGCCGTGTAGCCTGCGGTCACCTCCAGATTCTGGATTGCGAAGCCCGCCGCGACCCCGGAAACGTACTGCCGCACCGTCCCGAAATCAACCGAGAGGGCGTCCACGTCTGCCGCGTCGCCGAATGACGCCTCCGACGGGTCCAGCACGTCGAACCCCACATTCTGGCTGAAGACCCCATCCGCTACCCCTTGGCTGGTGCTGACGACGTGCACCGTGCCGGCCTTCGCGCCCGCGAAATCCGTATCAAGGTCGACTTGGTGGGCGACGGAGGCGACAGCGGCCGCCACACTGCCGTTGGCCGTGCCGGAGAGGTCCCCGGCGGTACTGACGCCATAGTCGAGTTCGTCGGCGGCCACAGCCATGGTCACACCGGCCGTGTTCTCCACCGTGACGTCCAGAGCAACCGGTGTGCCCCGTATGACGGCTTCCGGGGCAGATTCCACAGTCGCTCCCAGGCGTGCCGGAAGCTGGAGGTCCATCACCACCGGGCAGTGGTCGCTGGCCTTGGCAAGGGCATCCCGGACGCGATTGCGAACCGTCACGCTCTCCCCGAGTTCGCTCATAATCCAGTTCAAACCCGTGTTTCCGCCCGAATTCGCGGGTTGGTTGTAGCACGTCCCGTCGTTGCCGAACGTGTGATACGACTGCTCGGCGGCGGGCGAATCGCCAATGCCCGGGGCGATCAGGCTCAGGCCCTCACCGTCGGCCAGCTCCTGGGAGACGAGCATGAAGTCGAAGCGGTCGTCCATCCCGCCCGTCACAAGGCCGTAGCTGCCGTCATGCGGGCTCTGGGTGTGGATTTCCGCGAAATTGTAGTTGCTGCCCCAGTACCCGGGGGCATCCAGGGGATCGACGCCCTGACCCGGCCCGAAGCCATCGGCAGACCCGAGTTGCATGATCGCGTACGGGTTCTCGTAGAAGCCGTACAGGTGGTTGGCGTCCTCGTAGCTGCTCTTCTGGTTGTAGTCGCCGGCGTAAACGACATGGGCGTCGGCTGGCAGATAATCGCTGCCGAAACGCACGCCAGAGGTGCCTCCGCTGCTCTTCTGGCCGTAGCCGCCCGCCACGCGGATGTCGAACGCCGTGTCACGCCGCCGCGTCTGGTCGGCACTCGACGTCCCGGCCTTGTAGTGCGTGCTGTAGAGCGTCAAATCAGCCCCCGGACCGTATCCGGTCGGGCGAAGCGTGACGCGGCCTGTGGAGCGGCTGTTGTCGGTCCGCATCCAGTCCTCGAGCTGAAGCGAAACGGCCGCGCTATTGTACACGAAGGCCACCTGAAGCCCGTCTGAGGTGTACGGCGTCTCCGACCACGCCACGTAGTCGCTGGTGCCCGTGATGCTGTTGAGTTCAGCGGCAAACCGGTTCGCCGTGCTGCAGCTGGAGGACTGCTCCTGGAGGACCAGGACGTCGATGTTCCGGGCCACGCCGTTCAGCGGTTCCTTGCCGATGTACTCGAGAATGTCTCGGAAGTACGTCTGGCGCTGCAGAAACGCCGAATCCGACGCCGTGGCGGTGTTGTAGGTCACGACGCGCAGCTGCGCCCGTGCCGGCGCCGCCGGCAGTGTCACCGAAATAGCCATCCACAGGGCGCAAAAGGCCCCTGCGGGCCGCATCAGGCGGTGTGCGGTTGTCATCCAGAAACCCCTCACGGAATGTACGTGTGCTCGGACGCGTTCGGGTCCTGGATGCTCGTCGAGTTCAGCCGGCTGCCCTTCGGGTAGTACAGCCGCACGTCCAGCGATTCCTCCAGCGAAAGCGTGTCGGCGTGGCCGTCGAAGTAGACCACGTTGATCTGGCCGTCGTGACGCCACGCAGCCGCGCGGTTCAGCGCGTTCGGCTCGTACCGGATGGGGCCCCTGCCCCGGCCGCCCAGGCGGTCCATCTTGTGCGGATCGCCGTCAAACGCCGTCGCGGGGCCCCAGAGGGCGAAATTGCCGCCCTGAACCTGCCGCTTGATGTCGTTGAAGCTCACATAGAAGCGGCCGTCGGCCTCCTGCCGCACGTACCGGGCCCCCTCGATGGCGAAGACCTTCCGCGTGGTGTCGCCCACGCGGGTGATGTGCGGCCGGTAGTCGTTCGGCATGTCCACGGCGCTCATCTCGTCGCCCGTGACCATGCCCGTGTCCTGATGCCCTTCGGGGTGGACCAGGAAGCCCATCAGGGCCGAGTAGCTGGCGTACGAGATGCCCGCACAGTCGTAGGTGCCGATGGACGAACCGCCGCCCGGATACACCGTGGTATACACCATGTCGTTGGCGGGACACTTCAGTTTCGAGTTCAGCAGCATGACCAGCCGTTCGATGGCGTTCGGCGGCAGGTCCAGCGTGTCCGCCATCAGCGGCGACATCCAGTCGACGTTCATCAGCGGTTCGCTGGGATTCGTGTCGACCGACTCCAGACGCCCGCTCAGGCCGTAACCGCTCGTATTCGGCCCCGGAAGGTACCCTTCGTAGGACGCCACATAGCCCTGCAGGGCGGTCCCGATGTTCCGCATGTTATTCAGGCATTCGACCCGGGCCGCTTCGCCCAAGACCCCGCCCAAAGCGGGCAGCAGCAGTGTCGCCAGGATGCTGATGATGGCGACCACGACCAGCAGCTCCATCAGGGTGAACCCGCAGTCCGGCCGGACTGGACGCTGTGCGACAGCCTTGGCCTGCATGGTTAGCCCTCCCCTACGAGTCGCGCTCCCGCAGCTCCGCCCCCGCTTCGACATGCCCACCAGCGCCCCCAGTATACAGCCCATCGGCCCGAATGCCAATACAACTTCTAGTGGTTTGGCGCGATTTTTGCCCGCAGCAGGCACAGGCCAGCGGGAGGGCTCCGCGCCATCGGCGCGGAACCCTCCGCCTGAATGCCACGGACGCGCGCGTCCGGTTGGTTGTCGCTACGTCTACTTGCGGCGACGGGCCAGAACGCCGAGGCCGCCGAGGGCCAGAAACGCCATCGTCGCGGGCTCCGGCAGGGCCGTGGTGCCGTCCTGGGTGGTGATAAACCCGCCGCACAGGGTGCCGGCCGTCTCAACCTCGATGCTCAGGTCGTCGACGTAGCCCGAATCGCCGGGGTTGCTGTACGTCCGGGCCTCGATCACCAGGCCGGTCCGGTCCGTCCCGGGATCGATCGTCCAGGTGTACTCCAAGTAGCTCCAGCCGTCGCCAGCGGGGTAATCGAAATTGCCACTCGCGCTGCCGGCATACGCGTCGATGTCGAACGCGCAGGGCCCGTCGCTGCAGAGGCCCTCGCTGTTGACGTAGTGCCCCCAGATGCGGAGCGACGGCGAGGCGTTCGGCGTCAGGTCGTAGGCCCAGAAACCGGCCGTGACGGTCAGAACCTTGCTGAATTCGGCGTTGTTGGGGGCCTGGACCCAGCCGACGTAGGCCTGCGGCGTGCCGCTGGCGGCCATGTCTTCGAGGTACAGCGACTGTTCGCCGCTGTGCACCGGCGACGCCACGACTTCGGCGTAAATGTCGCTGTACTTGCCAAGAATGGCGTTGTTCGGCGAGCCGCACGGCTCGAACTTGTTCATGCCCACCATATTGGCCCCCAGGTTTGGCTCTTCCCAGCCGCAGAAGGCGGTATAGATCTCGGCCTGGGCGGCGGAGGCCAGGAGGGCGACGGCACAAAGGCTCACAAGCATGCGCTTCATTGTAGGACTCCCCTTTTCTCTCTTAAGCTCTTGTGGGAACGGTCGTTACGGCCCGAGGATTTACGTTCGAACACTCCGCGGCAGGGGCGCATATTGGTCCTCTGCCAAGGCACCTCCTTTCCGGCTGGGACCTCGCTCGCTTCCGGTACGTCAAGGTGCGTCCTGCCCCGGCCTGACCCGTTCCCTCCGTCTCGGGCCGAGGCACCCCGCATCCGGCCGGCGTTCCCAGCGGCCTTCCGTAAGCCGCCCTTCTCCAACGGCTTACGTCGCCGGCCTTCCCAGCCACTCACATCCACACATCGCGAACCCAGTTACAATAAACAAAGGGCGACCTTCGGGTCAGGCTATCCCCGCAGATCGCCCTACTGTCCGCAGTATAGCACGGATTAGTTAGAAAGCAATTCAGGCCCGATTCGCCTTGGGCAAAACTCAGAAAAGCCGGTCGCGCCGGACAACATATCCCTGGCCCTCCAATTGCGCCGAAAGGGCCGATTCGACCCGTTCCTCGGGCAAAGAGGCCGCCAGGGCTACGAGCGCCTCGTAGTCCTTCCGGGTGATCCGGTCGCGCAGGCCGCTCCGGTCGAGGAGCGCCTCGACCCGGAGCTCGCGGATGAGCGCCCCGAGGGAGACGACGGTCTCGCCCTCCAGGTCGTAGACCTCGTTCTTCGGCCCCAGATCGGCCTGGAGCGCCCCCGCCAGGCGGCGCGCAAACGCCGACCCCACAGGCACTTGCGCCGCATCGACGTACACCTCGAACCGCCACTGTTCCAGGTGGGCCTGGCGGATGACGCGGACCTCTTCCTGGACCACGCGCTGGACGACGTCCTGCAGCCGCCGCAACTCACGCGACTGAGGGTGGTCGGAGACCAGCAGGTCGAACTCCTTGACCTGCATCTCCTTGTCAGGACAGGAGATAGCGACGCTGCCGACCCCGGCGGCGGGGTCGCCGGCGGCGTGGAGGCCGATGGCCGTCTCCAGGGCCGCAATCAGCGGTTCTCGCCGTTCGGCGCTATCGTAACGGTAATAGACGCCCGTATCCCGGTCCCAGAGGGCCGCGCCGGCCGCGTCGCCCGTATCGCGGCGGTAGGAGGCCCGGTAAATCGGCTTAAGCAGACTCCGCGACATGAGCTTTCGGGCCAGGATACGGGCCCGCCTGGGGCGGTTTCCGCCCCCCGTGTCGGGAGCCTCGGCCATCATCCGCAGCACCTCGCGGTCCGACCGGTCCCAGAGGGCCTCCGCGCCCGCCAAGCCCCAGGCGTGGGCGGCCGCCGAGAGCATCGCCGTGGCCGCAAGCTTCGTCTTATGGAAATACAGCTTCTCCGTCACCAACTCCCGTCTACGGGCCAGATCTACGGCTTCCGCGAGGATATTGTGTTTCACGCCCGCGCCTTCCGGGCGGCTCCGGCGGTACGGCAGCAGGGCCAGCCGGCAGGCCGAGCGGGTGCCGTCGGGCTCGTCGCGGGCGGGGGCCGCCTCGTCCGGATACGGGCCGCGGAAGACGGTCAGGCGGCCGTCGGCGCCGCTGTTTTCCATCACCGGGACGACGGCCAGAAACGCCACAAACCGCCGCGCAACCCCCTCTGAGAGGCCCGCGAAGTACATATCGCGCTGGACGTAATCGACGAGGTCCGCGCACAGGCTGCGGCCCACGAGGTCGGCCACGAAGGGGTACCGGAGGCGGTCGTCGGGGCCGCTCCGGACGCAGGCCAGGACCTCGGCCAGGAGGGCGTCGGCGGCAACCCGCGACGCCTCCGTTTCTGGCACTCTTTGCCCTGTTTCTAACTTTTTTTGCCCTGTTTCCGGCTTCTTTTTGCCCTCTATTTTCTCTTTTTGTCCGCCTTTTTGCTCCTCTTTGTCATCCTTTTGTCCCTTTATGCCTTTTTTTTGGTCTCTTTTGACTTCTCCTTTCTTTTCTTTGCCGGCGGCCTCCTCCTCGGCCGCCAGGACCGCGCCGACCGCCTCGCGGACCCGCGCGACGACCCCGGAGCCCTCGCCGAAGACGCGCTCGACGCGCCACGGGTCGTCCCACTCGTCGCGCGCGAAGACCTGGGCTTCGCGCTCGAACACATGGCCGAAGGGCACGTGTGCCGCGTCGTGAAGCAGCGCCGTCAGCCGCGCGACGAGCTCGGCGTACGGGCCGACGCGGACGGGGCGCGGCCCGCGGGGCGCGGGGCCGGGCGTCAGGGCGGCGGTGCGCGCGGCCGTCTGACAAGCGTCGATCATCTCGGCCGTGACGTGGAGGGTGCCCAGGCTGTGCAGGAGCCGCGTGTGGGTCGCCCCGGGAAAGACGAGGTCCACGCCCGGCAGTTGCCGCACATGCCGCAGGCGCTGGAGCTCGGGCGTGTCGAGCAGGCGGCGTTCGAGGTCCGTCAGACGGATGTCGCCGTGGACGGGGTCGCGGACGACGCGGTCAGCCACCAGCAGGCTTCGGGCCTGGTCGGGGGTGAGGGGGTCGGGCATGGAGGCTCGCGCTCCGGGTTCGCGGGGTCATCTTAGCGGCGCGCGAAGCAAACGCAAGCGTTCGTGGGAGCCGGGGGGCGTGTGGGTGAGTAAGGGAGTGACGAAGGAGAGGCTGCAGCGTGTCGGCGGCGTGATCGGCCGCGCGTCGATACGTAACGAAGTGCCGCAATGCCTACCATGAGGTATGTGGGGACCACGTGCCCCTCTATGGGCGTATGAAAGGGCCCGGTCGTGAAGCACCCAGTCACCCGCTCGAGGTCTGGGACAACGCAACGGCAAAGCAAAACTCACGCGCAAGATGCCCGTTCTACTGAAAACGGCAACGGCGGAAGAAGGCTGGCGACGGGCGAGCGGGTCGGGTAGAGTCGGGTGGGGTGGGGCTCACGACGAAGACGGGCCCGGCGGCGCGCCGATAGAGCATTCGGCGGCCGCGCGCGGCCCTGCCCCCGAGTGCCATGACCGATGCCCTTGTCGCAACCGATCCGCATGCCTCGCTCCCGCGGTGGCGGTCCGCCTTTCTGGTGACGACGGCGGCGCTCGCGGTCGGGACGGCCCTCCACGTCGGGCTCGCGGTGGACCCCGCCCTGCTCTACCACGCCCAGGACCCGGTCTTCGCGTGGAGCGCGCGGGACGTGGCCGCGTCGTTCGCCGAGCCCGGCGGGCCGGTGACGTACGCGTCGCTGGCCGTGGGGCAGCTTCACGCGCTCGGGTGGCCGGGGGCGGCGGCGGTCGGCGTGATGGTGGGGCTTGTGTGCTTGGCGATGCGGGGCGTTCTGCGGGCGTGCGGGGGCGCGGGCGGGCCGGTGGCGGCGTGTCTGCCAGCGGTGCCGCTGGTGGCGCTGCACGCCGACTACGGGTACCCGCCGGCCATCACGCTCTCGGTGCTCGGGGGCGTGGCGGGGGCGTGGGCGTATGCCCGGGCGCCGGGGCGGTCGTGGCTGGTGCGGGCGGCGACGTTCGTCCCGATGGCGGCGGCGGCGTACGTGGTGCTGGGCGGGGGCGGGCTGCTGCTCTGTGCGGCGCTCGCGGCTCTTCGTGAGCTGGCGGCACGGCGGGTGGCGTCGGCGGCGGTCTGCGTGGCGGTGGGAGCGGGCCTGCCAGCGCTGGCGCAGCAGACGATGTACCTGATGCCGCTTTCGAAGGCGTACCTGTGGCTGCTGCCGCCGGCGTCGTGGGCGGTGTTCGGGGCGAGCGAGTGCGACCCGCATCTTCGGCTGCTCTTCTTCCAGCCGCCGCTGGTCAGCCGCGTGGCGTCGGTGGCGCTGGTGGCGCTCGCCGTCGGGTCGGCGGCGTGGACGTGCCTCTGCCGCCGGCGGCGCAACGCGGCCGGCGAGGCCGACGCCCGGGCAGCGTGCCGCGCGGGATGCCCCTGGGCGAGGGCGGCGGCGGTGCTGGTGCTGGCGGCCGCGGCGGGGGCACTGGCGTGGAGCCCGCAGCGCAAGGGCCTGGTGGCGGTGGACTATCGGGCGCACCGGGAGGCCTGGGCGGGGGTGCTGGCGGCGGCCGACGGTCTGGCGTGGTGGGACACGCACGCGCGGCATGACATCAACCGGGCGCTGCGGCACCGGGGGGCGCTGCTGGACGAGATGTTCGCGTGGCCACAGCGGGCGACGTGGCCGGGCCTCGTGGTGCCGTCGGACGCGTTCGGGGGGTCGAAGCCGACGCAGACGCGGCTGAAGCGGGTGCCGTATTACCTGGAGCTGGGGCGGGTGAACCGGGCGGAGCACATGGCCACCGACGCGTGGCACTTCCAGGGGGACAGCGTGCGGGTGCTGTGGCCGCTGGCGACGTGCAGCGTGCTGAAGGGGCGGCCGGAGGCGGCGGCGGTGTACCTGCGGGCGCTGGCGCGGCAGCCGCTGTATGCGGCCCGGGCGCGGGCGCGGCTGGCGGCGCTGGAGGCGGACCCGACGCTGGCGGGGGACCCGGAGGTGGCGGCGGCGCGGGCGCTCGCGCCGGCGCGCGATACGATCTGGGTTGAGCTGCCGCACGTCGACCTGCCGCAACTGCTGGCGGAGCATCCGCGGCACCGGGCGGCGGCGGAGTTGCTGGCGGCGTGGGCCCTGCTGGTACGGAACCTGGACGGGGTGGCGGCGTGTCTGCCGGCCCTGGCCCGGGCCGGGTACGGCCGCGTGCCGCTGCACGTGCAGGAGGCGCTCTTGCTGCGGGGGGCGCTTTCGCGCGGCGAGTCGCCCGTGCCGCCGGGCGTGCCGATCGACCCGCGGACGCGCGAGCGGTTCGCGGCATTCCTCCAGGCGGCCGCGCCCCACGGGGAGGACCGGGAGGCGGCGCGACCATCGCTGGCGGCGTACGGGGACACGTACTGGTACTATCACTTTTACGGGGTGTCGCGGCGCGGCGAGCGGCTGCGCGAGGTGCCCCTGGACGGGTGGGCGGACGGCGGATGAGGCATGCGACAGGCATCCTGGCGGCGGCGCTCGCGCTCGCGGCGGCGGGCGGATGCGCGGAGCGACCGGCCTTTCCGGAGACGGCGGAGGCGGCCGGCCGGCCGCCGCGCCTCCGGCCGGACTTTGCCGGCGCGACCGTGCCGCCGAACATCGCCCCGCTGAACGTCGTGGTGGCCGAGCCGGGCGAGGCCGTGGCGTGGCGGCTGACTGGCGAGGGCGGGACGCCCCTTGCGGGGGCGGCCGAGGGCGGGGCCGTCCGCTTTCCGCCGCGCGCGTGGCGGGCGATGCTGGAGGCAAACCGCGGGGGCGCGGTGCGTCTGGAGGTGGCGGCGCGGCAGGACGGGCGGTGGCGGCGGTTCGAGGCGGTGACCGTGCGCGTGGCGGCCGAGCCGATCGACCCGTACTTGAGCTATCGGTACATGCGGCCGGTGTACAACCGGCACGCGGCGCTGGAGATCCGGCAGCGGGACCTTACGTCGTTCGCGGAGGGGGTGATCCTGGACAGCCGGCCGTCGCCGGTCGGGTGCCTGAACTGCCACACGTACCACCAGGGATCGCCGGACCGGATGCTGGTGCACGTGCGCTCGCCGCACGGCCCGGCGATGATCCTTGCCACCGGCGGGCGGGTGGAGCGGATCGACACGCGGAGCCGGTTCAACAAGGGGCCGGCGTCATACTCGACGTGGCACCCGTCGGGGCGGCGGATCGCGTTCTCGTCCCATCGGCTGAAGCAGATGTTCCACACGTGCGGCGAGAACCGCGAGGTGTATGACGCGGCCTCGGACATGTGCGTGTACGACGTGACGTCGCGGACCGTGACGAGTTGCAAGCCGCTGGCGCGGGTCGAGCGGTGCGAGAGCTGGCCCCGCTGGGGGCCCGACGGGCGGTATCTCTATTACACGAGCGCCCGGGCGCGGCCGCTGGCGGAGTCCGACCAGGTGCGGTACGACCTGATGCGCGTGCCGTACAACGCCGAGACCGAGACCTTCGGCGAGCCGGAAGTGCTGGTGGCGGCGGAGGCGGTCGGGCGCAGCATCCTGCAGCCGCGCGTCGCCCCGGACGGGCGACGCGTGCTCGTCACGGTCTGCGACTACGGGGGCTTCCCGATCTACCAGCCGAGCGCGGACCTGGCGGTGGTGGACCTGCGGGCGCGGACGCTGCGGGACCTGGAGGCGGTGAACAGCCCGCTGGCGGACACGTGGCACTGCTGGTCGCGCAGCGGGCGGTGGGTGGCGTTCGCGTCGAAGCGCGGGACGGGCGTCTTCACGAAGGTGTACTTTACGTACGCGGCCGAAGACGGGACGTTCGGCAAACCGTTCGTCCTGCCGCAGGAGGACCCGCGTCTGTACGACGCGTTGCTGCAGGTCTACAACGTGCCGGAGCTGATGACGGGGCCGGTGACGATTCCGGAGCGGGCGTGGGTGCGGGCGATTGCGGGGGCGACGCGCGAAGGCGTGTCGGCCGCCACCGGGGCGTCGCCGCCCCCCGAGGGCCCGACCGCCGCACCGCACGGCCTGGGCCCGGATCCCCCGACGGACCCGACGGTGCCGGCGCCGCAGTAAGGCGCACCGCGGGCGCGCCGGCGGGCGCGTGCGAACCCCTGCCCTACGCGAGGCGCTCCCGGATCGGCGCCATCGGCACCAGCGCGACGCTCAGCGGCCCGAGGGCCGTCGTCGTGTGCACCAGGTACGCCCCGTCCGCCGAGAAGTGCGGGTGCGGGTCGGGATGGTAGCGGCGGCGTTCGCGCGGCGGCAGCGGCGGCTCCGGCAGGTTCGACGCCACGGCCGCCTCCCGGCCCGTCTCCCGGTCGAAGACCCACACGCTGCACGGCCGCGCCGCGTTCCAATGGTACGGGTTCGCGTCGCCGCACAGGTACCGGCCGGTCGGGTCGGTCTGGCCGTGCACCAGGGGGCGGGACCAGACGAGCCGCCGCTCGCCGCCCGGGGCGTCGACCTCGTAGATGCCGTCGGCGTAATCGCACCACTGGAGGCGGCCGTCGGGCGTCCACCACTCGTGGCAGCCCATGGCGTTGTGGCTGAACCAGAGGTCGCTCTGGACCGGCTCGAACCGCGTGCCGCGCACATCCATTACCCACATGCGGACGTCCATGTCGCCCTTGTCGCCGGTAATCGGGTCGTGCCACGGCCCCTGGTTCACGAGGAGCAGGTGCGGGTCGACCGGCGAGAAGGCGACGTGGTGGTGGTCCTTGAAGAACCAGCGGAGCGGCGTGACCTCGCCGGTGGCGACGTCGGCGGTGGCGATGAGAAAGCGGCTGCCGACGTGGCTGTCGAGGGCGAAGCACCGGCCGTCGGCGGACATCGTCAAGTCCGTCACCAGGCGGAACAGGTGCCGCCCGCCGAGCAGTTCCTCGGGGAACCGGACGACCTCCTCGGCCTCGCCCTCGGGGGTGACGCGGAGAATGCGGTCCTCGACGGGAACCCACGCCGCCTCGCCGTCCGGCGCCAGCAGCGGGTTGCCGCGCGGGAAGATGCCCGGCAGCAGCCGCAGCTCCGGCGCCGCGGGGTCGAGGCTCGCGACGGCCAGCTGGGCCGTCCGCGCGGGCGGCCACCGGACGGTGAACCACAGCCGCCGGCCCCGCTGGCTCGGCGTCACGTAATACAGCGCCTTCTGCAGCGGCCCGAGGTGGGTCGAGAGGACGTAACTCCTGACGCCCGACGCCGGGTCGGTCCAAGCGGTGAAATGCGGGTGGGCGTCCAGATCGAACGGCTGGGGCACGGCGGCGGCTCCCTGCTGGGGGCACGCTGGCACGGCACCGCGCACGGCGCGCGGGCGCATGCGGCATCCTAGCAGCGCGCGGCCACGGCCGCCAGCGGACTACGGCAGCTCCAGCGCCATCGGCTCGTCGAAGGCCACGGCCACGGCCGTGGCGCCCTCGGGGCCGGGCTCGCGGCGGATGACGCGGCCGGCGGCGGCGAACTGTTCCAGAAAGAAGGTGCTGGCGGTGTCGCGCGGGATGGCAAGGTGGAGACGGACGGCCTCGCCGACGTCGGGAGCGGCCGCGGCAAGGAAGAAGGCGCCCCCGCTGGAGAGGTTGACGGCGCGGGTACGCACCGAGTCGTCGGCCTCCCACTCGAGGCGCAGGCACGCGGGGATGTCGTATCGCGGATGGACACGGCGGTCGGCGAGCGGCGACACCCGTCACCCTCCCACTAAGACGACACCCTGAACCCAAACGTGGGCCGACGTGTACGTTAAGCATAGCCCCGACCCGGCCGCGCAGCAACACAAATCCGGCCGGTCCGGTGCGTCGGGTGTGACTACGGATTTTGGCACTAGCAGGCCGCTAAAGAGTGCGGCCGAAGC
>CAYNLG010000007.1:0-78219 GCA_964397995.1 uncultured Anaerolineales bacterium | reverse complement strand
CGCGTGTCGCCCTCGTAGCCCACCAGGACGTAGCAACCGACCTGCCGGTGCGTGAGGCCGGCGTCTCGCAGCATCTTGACCGTCCGTTCGACGTGGGAGCCCTGCGACCGGTGGTCGTAGGCGGTGTAGAGGATCTGGACGCGCATCTGGGCCAGCCGTCTCGCGAACCACGGCTGGCAGAGCCGGGCGTCGATGCCGCCGGTGAACCGGGCGGCCTTGGGCTGCCCGTCGAGCATCGCAAGAACGGCCTCGACGTGCTTCCGTGGACAGGCCAGAAGGTTGTTGTCGAGCACGTCCCAGCCGGGGGTGATGTCGAGAAGCCGCAGGGGGCCCTCACGCTTCGGCACGAAGCAGAACGGACAACGCCGGATGCACCCGCGGCTGGTGATGGTCATGCCGGGCTTGACGTAGAGGCCGGGCACGAAGTCGCCCGCCGGGGAGCCGAAGGCCGGCCCCCCCAGACGCACGCGGTACCCATCGGCCGCCCACGCGCGGGCCAGCCGTTTCGCCTCCGACCGGTCCCAGGTGAACGTGCACGAGACGTGGACCTCGTCCACCTTCGGCCGGAAGAGCGGCGGGTCCCCGACGAACGCCAGGTCGTCGGCCGGCGTGGCATGCGTCCGCCGGGGGAACACGCGGGCGATCTTCACGCCGTCACCTCCGCCTCGGCTGGTTCCTCGGCCGGCACCCGCTCCGCCTTCTTGCCCGTGAACGTCTCGAACCGCTGGACGATGACGTCCGAGTACAGCGGGTCCATCTCCATGAGGAACGCCTTCCGCCCCGTCTGCTCGCAGCCGATGAGCGTCGAACCGCTGCCGCCGAAGAGGTCGAGGACGTTCTCGCCGGAGCGCGATGAATGCCGTATGGTCGGGATGACCACCTCGACGGGGCCTTCCGGTGAAGCGAACCGGCGGTGCCCGTCAACACGCGGTGCCCCCAAAGCCGATCGTCTCCGCCAACGCGATGAACGGTTTCGCAGGCGGCATAGGGCCAAAGATGTGACCCCCAACCACACATATGTGTTTGGGGGTCATCCGGAAACACCGACAAAAAAGCAGGCCGAGCGGCAGATAACCCTATGGAGGGCGGTGACAAGAGCGCCCGGCGGAAGGCGGCCTAAGGCGTTCTTGGGGCCGGTTCGGCACGCGCTTGGCAGGCGCACCTGGCGGGGAATCCGAAAATCCCACGACCCATCTCCGACAGTTCGCCGCCGCGCCGGGTATGTAACAAGTAGGGGAACATGCTCGCCGTGACGCCTGCCACGGGGAGCAGGCGTGTGTCAGCCGGGGAGAATCTCGGAATTCACGCAAAGATCCGCCCCGTTCCGCAAAAAGACATAGGTGGAGGGCCCAAGCATCCTGCCAGTCGGCGCCATAATCCGCGCGGCAAAACCGCTCCGCGGGCAGATATAGCGGGTAAACGCGCTGACTCAACTGCCCGGGCCGCTCGCACCCCGCCGGCTGCAGCCGGGCGTCGAGAAGCGTCTCTGAGAATCCGCGGCCAACCCAGGCCGCGCCGAGTCGGTACGGGGCGGGGCCAGGCCCCCTTCCCGGCAGCTTTCGTACAGGGGTGTACCAATTTGCGTCTTCGCCGCACCAAGTGCCTGGGCGCCCCGGCGGTGGCGTGTGAAGATCCGCCTCGGAGGCATGGCGTTGCCGGACGCGCTCGCACCGGCGGCGGTTGGTAGTGAAGGGGAGGACCTCGGGCCGGATGCGCGGCCCTTTCTTGGGCAGCGGCGGCAATCCGCCACGGCAGAGGATAGGAGGAGCGGGATGGCACTTCGCAGCACGCGGGACGTGGCGCGGCTCCTGGGCATCGGCACGAGCCGCCTCTCGAGGGCCGTCTGGGACTGCCGGATGCCGGCCTCCGAGAGAGTCCCAGGCTGGGCCTACGGCTGGAGCGACGCCGACTTGGAGCGCGCGAGTCGGCACTTCCGCCACCGGGGCGCCGAGGACCTCTTGGGTGCTGAGGGCGAAGAACCAGGACGATGAGCCTCGTCCTCGCCGAACACGCGGCCCGGTTAGAGCTGGCGGCCAGATGCGACGCCCTTGGTGCGGCGGGCGGCGCCGATGCAGGCCGGTGTCGTGCGACCCCGGCGCAATGGAGAACGTCGCCACAGACTGCCTCTGTGCCGGTCACAGAGAACTCGCGCGGTTCCGCCGAGCGCCTTGTGCCTTCCTCCCTTGGCGGAAGACGCACCACCCCGAAGCCGGAGCAGGAGCGCGGCACGAAGGAGTGCAGAACGATGAACACTGACTTCATCCTTACCCGCCGGACGGCAAACGACGAGACGGTGCTGTTGTGTCCGGTCTGCGGAGACGAGTACGTCTCTCCTGTCGCCGTGGACTGCCGGTCTCCGGGCGGGGAAAAGGGCCATGTCCGGATCGACCGTCAAGGGCTCAGGCTCGACCCCACCGCCCCGGCCGTGGGGCGCGGCGCGCTGGTCACGCTACGGTTCTGCTGCGAGAGCGGCCACGGGTTCGGCTACGGATTTCATAGCCACAAGGGCAACACCTTCGTGCGCCGCGAGACGGGTCCGCAGGACGTGCCACTTCCGTTGAGATACCCGATCTGGCGCATTTGAGGGGCCGGTCCCTCGCCCCTCGCAATCGGAGCGCGGCATTGCGGACCTTCATCACCGACCTGTTTGGCGATGCCCTGTCGGTCGACCGACGGCTGGCCGTCTTTACCGTGCCCGGCCAGAAGACGGGCTTCTTCGCCGGCGCCGGCGAGGCCGAAGCCTACGCCAAGGAGCAATCCGCCACGTGCGACGTCTACTACGGCGTCGGCCTCATCGGCGGCACACCGAGCGGGCGGGGCAAGGCCAGGGACGTGGGGGCGATCGGCGCCCTGTGGGCCGACATCGACCTCGTCGGCCCGGGGCGGACGGCGAAACCCCTGCCGGTGACCGTCGGCGAAGCCCGAGGCATCCTCGACGGCTTGCCCCACGCGCCGTCGCTTCTCGTTCACAGCGGCCACGGCCTGCACGCCTACTGGCTCCTGAAGGAGCCGTGGACGTTCGATACCGACGAGGAACGCGCCAGGGCCGCGACGTTCGCCCGTGGTTGGCACGGGGCCGTCTGTGCGGCCGCCGGCTCGCTCGGTTGGCACATCGAGAACCTGGGCGACCTGGCGCGCGTGCTGCGCTTGCCGGGGACGCTGAACCACAAGAGCGCCCCGCCGGTCGAGGTCCGCATCATCGAGTCGCATGTGGACCGCCGCTACAACCCCGACGACTTCGAGCCGTACCTGGTCGAGGCCGAGGGCCGCGCTGCGGCCCAGGCGGGCGATGTCCTTCTCAAGACCGGCGCCGAACCGCCCGCGGCGAAGATGGCCGGCGCCCTCGCCACGTCCCCGAAGCTCCGCGCGACGTGGGAGCGCAAGCGGCCGGACCTGGCGGACCAGTCCCAGAGCGGGTACGACCTGGCCTTGGCGTCCATCGCGGCCCGCCTGGGCTGGGCGGACCAGGAAATCGCCGACCTTCTCGTTGCCGCGCGCCGACGTCACGGCGCGAAGCCCGAGAAGGCTTTGCGGCCCGATTACATCAGCCGCACCCTCGGCCTGGCCCGCGCAGGCGCTGAAGCAGACGCCTGCGAAGGCGACGACGTCGACCTCTCGCGCCTCGTGGCGACGTGCGCGGCACAAGAAGGGACGCCGGCCGCGCTCCCGTCCCAGTCCCCGGTCGACGGTGGCGGGGCGTCGCCGGCCACGCCGATCATCGGCATCGTAGATGAAGCCCCCGACCCCCTGGACCTTGACGACCCCGAACCCCCGGCCATGCCGCCGGGGCTCCTCGACGGCTGGCTCGGCCGGATGGCCGAGGAGATCGCCGAAGCCACCGAGACGCCGAGGGAACTCTCGGCCCTCCTCTGCCTGGCGGCGGTGGCTACGGCCGCCCAGGGGCGGTTCAGCGTTCGGCCGGAGCCGGGTTACTTCGAGCCCGTGAACCTCTGGACCGCCCCTGCCATGAAGTCCGGCCAGCGAAAGACCGCCGTCCACCGGCTGGCCACCCGGCCCCTGGTGGACTGGGAACGGGCGGAGCGAAGACGGACCGCCGACGAGCGCGGCCGCGTCGAATCGCAGGCGAAGACCCTCCAGGCCCGCATCGCCCGGCTTCGGGCGAAGTGCGCCGCCGAGGAGGACACGGGCAAGCGCGACCGTCTCCAGGAGGAGATCGACGCCCTGGAGGCGTCCATGCCGCGCGTGCCCGTCGCGCCGCGGCTCTTTACGCAGGACGTCACGCCCGAACACCTCGGCACAATGATGGCGGAACAGAACGAGCGGATGGCCCTCCTCTCGGACGAGGGCGGCATCTTCGACGTCCTGGCCGGCCGGTACTCAAACGGCATCCCCAACCTCGACCTCTTCTTACAGGCCCATTCCGGCGCGCCGGTGCGGGTGGACCGGGGGTCGCGCCCCGCCGTCGTCCTCGACCACCCGCTCCTGACGATGGGCCTTAGCCCCCAGCCGGATGTCCTCAAGGCCCTCAGCACAAAGCCTGGATTCCGCGGCCGGGGCCTGTTGGCCCGCTTCCTGTACGCCCTGCCGAAGTCCCGCATGGGATACCGGCGCCTCGACCCGCGCGCCGTGCCGGAGCATGTCGCCGCGCGGTACGCCGAGGGCCTGGCCGCCCTCCTTAGGGTCGCCCCCCGTTCCGATGATGCATCAAGGGCGTCCCATCCCCACGTCCTACTGCTCGACGGCCCGGCCTACGGCGCCTGGAAGGACCACCAGCGGCGCGTGGAAGTCGAACTCCGCGAAGGGGGACGGTTCGCCGGGATGACCGACTGGGCCGGCAAGTTGCCGGGGGCGGTCGCCCGCATGGCCGGCCTGACGCACTGCGTCCGCTGGGCCCTCGAACCGGGCAGTCCCGTGGACCAGCTCATCAACGGGGACACGATGGAGCGAGCGGTCCGGCTTGGGGAACTCCTGGCCGAGCACGCCCTGGCGGTCTTCGACCTGATGGACGGCGGCGGCCAAGTGGAGGAGGCCCGGCGCGTCTGGCAGCACATCCGGGACGACGGCCTCACGGAGTTCGCCTTCTCGGACCTCTGGCACCCCTTGCGCGGCACGTTCCGCACGACCGCCGACATCGAGCCGGCCGTCGAGATGTTGCTCGACCACAACCTGGTCCTGCCGGTCGAGGAGCGGCTTCCCGCGAAACGCGGCCGCCGGGGACGCCGGTTCCGGGCGAATCCCAAGGCCCTCGAGGCCACGACGCCATGACCGCGTTCCTGTCATTCTTGTCATTCTTTCACAAGACCCCTAATAGGGGTTTTGGGCACTCACTCTCTCTCTGGAATGACACCCAATGGGCCTCTAAGCCACGGTCTGGCAAGAGGTTACGTTCTTCGGCAGGCGGTTCGGCCGCTCCGGCGGGGGTGGGGGTCCCTACACCCCACCCCCATGACAGAAATGACAAGAATGGCGGGCATCACGACCCCCGCTGCGCCGGGCGCAGGGATCGGCGAGCGGCTCACAACCAGGTGTGAAAGGAGCCGGAATGCAAGGGATCGTGATTGAAGCCGACGCGCTGCCCGAGTGGCTGCGGACCTCGTACCGGGACACGGACGGGACGGTGTATCTGCCGTGCGCGGCCTTTGGCAACGAATGGCAGGTCTCTCTGTGCCTCGCCCACGACAATGTCCGGACGGTGGTGGGCGAAGGGCACGTCTACGCACCGTCCGAACGGCTCGCCCGGGAGCACCCGCGGTGGGCCCGGGAGATCCGGCTTGCGGCCCGTCGAGTGCGCGACGCCCGGATCGGCCCGGCCACCGGCTGGGCCATCAGTTGGGAGCGGCTCCATAGGTACTTCCAGGCGATGGTTCTTTTCGACCGCGGCGGGAACCATCACGCCACGGCTCTTTGTTTGTTTATTAACGCCGGAAAGAAACAGGGAGGAGAGGCGAATGCGACTCAATTCGCGTCAGGAAGCCCTTCTGCTGGGGATCTGGGAGGATCGGGAGCGCCTGGCCGCTGTTAATATCTCGGCGCACGACGGCCTCTCGCGAAGCCAATACGGTCTGCTGAAGCGCCGAACCCAGCTCGCGCGGGACGAGGGCCTCGTGCCCGTTGACCTCGAGGCCTGGCTGGGCCACCCGCCCACCAACTCCGAACGCGTCATCTACCACAGGGAGTCCGTCCGGCTGGAGGCCCTGGGCCTCGTCGAGCGGCATAGCCTTCGGGGCGGCCGCCGCACGACCCACGTCCGCCTGACGCCCGCCGGCCGGCGCCTGGCACGCGAACTGGCAGAGGAAGAGTCGGCCGAACCGGTCGAGCCCATCGACCTGGAGTCCGTGACGTTCGAACCGTTCTACCTCTCGGAGGAAGGAGACGTGCAATGACGACCACCCCACTGGCCCGGTTGCTGACGGTGAAGGACCTGGCGGCCTCGCTCGGCATGCACGAGCGGAGCGTGTGGCGGCTGGCGGCCCAGGCCGAGGCCGGGCGGGACAACTTCCCCCGGCCGCTGCGGATCGGCCCCAAGACGGTCCGGTGGCGACCGGCCGACGTCGAGGCGTACCTGGCGGCCCTGGCCGGCGGTTCCGGCCGCGGGAGATAAATCCAAGTATTCTCATAATCCCCTTGCCCCGGCCGCGAACCGGAGGTAGGGGGTCACCGAGACGGTCGACGGGGCCTATAGGACGGGCCATGGCGAGCATCTACAGGCGGAAGCGGGGCGGGACCTACTACGTGACCTACAAGGTCCGGCCCGGCCAGCGCAAGACGGTCAAGGGCTGCCGGGACAAGGCCGCGACCGAGGCCCTGGCCCGCAAGCTCGAGGCCGACGCCTTGCTCCGGGCCACGGGCGTCATCGACGCCAGGGCCGAGCAACTCGCCCATTGGGAGGCCACGCCGTTCCGGGAGCACCTCGACGCCTTCGAGGAGGCGATGCAGGCCAAGGGCACCACCGCCAAGCACATCCAGGCCACCCTGAACTACGTCCGCGGCATCCTGGCCGCCTGCGGATTCGAGAAGCCCTCGGACCTCGACGGGCCCCGCGTCTCGGCCCACGTGGCCGACCTCAAGCGACGCGGCGTGGGGACGCGGACGATCAACGCCCGTCTGACGGCCCTGAAGAGTTTCAGCCGCTGGCTCTTTCGCAACGAACGTGTGCGGACCGACCCGATGATGCAGGTTGCGAAACTCAACGGCCGCACCGACCGCCGGCGACAGCGCCGGGCCCTCTCGGAGGAGGAGATCATCCGGCTTCTCGACGCGGCCGAGCGCGGTCCGACAGTCATGGGGGTTGCGGGCAAGGCGAGGGCCCTGATCTACCGGCTGGCCCTCGGCACGGGCCTTCGGGCCTCGGAACTGGCCAGCCTCACGCCGGCGAGTTTCGACGTGGACGACCCGCGTCGCGCGACGGTGACCGTCCGGGCCGCCTACTCGAAGCACCGGCGGGACGACGTCCTACCGATGCGGCGGGACCTCGCCGTGGCCGTGGCGGACTTCATCGAAGGCAAACCGGCCGGCGAACCCGTCCTCGCCGTGCCCGAGAAGACCGCGAAGATGCTCCGCGAGGACCTCCTGGCCGCGGGGCTCGCGAGGGAGGTAGTGGACCAGGAGGGCCGGACGCGGATCGACGCCTCGGACGCCTCGGGCCGGGTCCTCGACTTCCACGCCCTCAGGCACACGTTCATCACGCGGCTCGCCCGGTCGGGCGTCGCGCCGGCGGTCGCCAAGAGCCTGGCCCGCCACTCGACCATCACGCTGACGATGGACCACTACACCCACACGCTCATCGAGGATGAGCGGTCGGCGCTCGACCGGCTGCCGGCCCTCGCGCCGGGCCACGAGGTCACCCAGGCCACCGGAACGGACGACCTTGGCCAGCCCGCCGGGGCCTCGGAGAGCCGTCAGGAGCGGCCCCCGGCGCGCAGCGCATCTGCAGCGCGCCATTGCCCCGGGACGCCAAGACGTGCCGCCATTCGCCAGCAAAAGGGTCCGCTAACGAGCAACGGCGAGGGCGCGCAAACCGTAGCCAACGCTACCACTTACGCGCACTCGCCGTCATATGTCGCTGGTGGGCCACCAGGGACTCGAACCCCGGACCCGCTGATTAAGAGTCAGCTGCTCTGCCAACTGAGCTAGTGGCCCACAGAGGTCGGTATTGTACCGGCCGCCCGCGCGGTGTCAAGGCTGCGTCGGGTGACGTGTCACGCCACAGCGATTCTGTCGCCCCCCAACACCACAGCGAAAGCGTTACCGTCCCCTTCCGTCCCCCGGCAAGCGGGGTCGGACGCCCGCTTGGGTCGCCGGCTGGCGCCGCGCGGCTGGCCGAGGTCCGCAAGGCGTTGGGCGCGGCGTCGGAGTAGACGCGCCAGGCGTCACGAGCGGGGTGTGCCGCGCGGCGGCACTCGGTGTTGGCGCCTTTTTTTACTTTGACTTGCGGGGGGCCTCAACGTAGTCTCCGCATTGGAGCGATGTTTGTGTCGGTCAGGTCCCGTGTCGGGAGGCTGCCGATGCAGACAAAGAGGGGGCTGCACGCCGCGGGCGCAGCGGAGCTTGTCCAGGGTCGCCGCCCGCCATGCACATCTCTATCGCGTCGCCCCCCCCTCAGTTGTGCCGCCTGCGCATAAGGAGGGTGTCCGTTGAAACGCATCCCGGTGGTGGTGCTGAGTCTGGCGGTGACGATGGGCATACTGGCGGGGTCGGTGCCGACGCGGGAGGCGTCGGGCGCCCCGCAAGGCGAGGTGGAGGTGATCCAGGCGGTGCCGGTGGGCGCGGGGGCGCCGCCGGCGTCCATGCCGCCGCCCGAGGCGCCCGAAGGCCGCGTGGGCGAGGCCCCGGCCGTGGCCGATGAGGCCGACGCGGACGCCGACGCCGATAACGCCGCGCCAGAGAGGCCGCCGTCGGCCGAAGGCGGCGCACCGGTCGCCGAGGCCGACGGGACGCCGGAGCCGCCCGCGCCGCCGCGCGTCGAGGTCACTCCGTCCGGCCCGTTCCCGGTCACGGCCTTCGAGTTCGAGTACGTCCTGAACGACGCGGGCCTGCCGCCCCCGGCGGAGCTCGGGCGGATCGTCGTCGACTTCAGCGTGGCCGACGGGGTGTACGATGCGCCGGACGCGGGGGCGGGGGCCGTCGAGGTGACGTTGGAGGACGCGGCCGGGCCGACCGCGACGTTCACGCCGGCGGCGCTCCTTCACATCAACCAGGCGATCGTCGCGCACTTCAACGCCCGCGACATCTACGGCGTCTTCGTGCTGCCGGACCCGGAGGACGTGGACCAGGAGCGGTCGTACGACCCGGCCGGCAACGTCACGCGGGTGCAGCTGGTGGACCGTCGGGCGGAGGGGCGGACGGCGCTGCGGATCCTCATCTTCGTTGGCCGCGTCGTCGGGATGCGGACGCTGGCGGCGGGGGAGCGGTTCGACCCGGACGACCGGGTCGACAACCCCGCCCACGCGTGGCTGAGGAATCGGTCGCCGGTCCAGCCGGTCGGGCCCGACGGCGAAGGGGGCCTGCTTCGGAAGGAGGCTCTGGACGCGTACCTGGCGTTCCTGGGTCGGCACCCGGGGCGGCAGGTGGACGTCTCGGTCGCCCGGGCGGACCAGCCCGGCGACATGACCCTCGATTACCACGTCAGCGAGAGCAAGCCGTGGTACGTCTACCACGAGACCAGCAACACCGGCACCGAGGAGACGGGCGAGTGGCGGAGCCGGTTCGGCTTCATCCATAACCAGCTCACGGGCCACGACGACGTCCTCGCGCTGGATTACCAGACGGCCCAGTTCAACACGACGCACGCGGCGTCGGTGTCGTACGAGGCGCCGATCGTCGGGTACGAGCGGCTGCGGTACGCTTTCTACGGGACGTACAGCGAGTTCACCGCCTCGGAGGTGGGCCTCGGCGAGGAGGTCTTCCTCGGCAAGGTCTGGTCGACGGGCATGGAGGTCTTCTGGAACTGCTGGCAGCAGGGCGACCTGTTCGTGGACCTGCTGGCGGGGATGCGGTGGCAGCACGAGGGCATCGACAACCTGATCACGCTGATCCAGGCGGACGCGGACCTGTGGCTGCCCAGCGTCGGCCTGCGGGTGGAGAAGCAGACCGACCTCAGCAGCTTCCGCGGGACGACCCGCGTCGAGTGGCTTGACGAGAAGGTGGCCGCCACCAACGAAGACGAGCTGATGCAGTTCGGCCGCTTCAATCCGGACACCGACTGGGTGCTGGTGCGGTGGGACGTCGCGCACGCCTTCTTCCTGGAACCGCTGGTGAACCCGGCGGGGTGGCGCGACCCGGACACCTGGCACAACTCGACCCTGGCCCACGAGATGCTGCTGCGGTTCCACGGCCAGCACTCGCTGGGGCACCGGCTGATCCCGTCGCAGCAGGTGACGGCGGGCGGGGTGTACCGGGTGCGGGGCTACCCGGAGAGCGTGGTGGCCGGCGACACCGCCTACCTCGGCACCGTCGAGTACCGCTACCATCTGCCGCGCGCCTTCCGCCCCAGCAACGCCTACGACGAGCCGCGCGAGCCGTTCGAGGTTCTCGGGCGGCCGTTCCGGTTCCGTCCGCAGCACGTCTACGGGCCGACGGACTGGGACTTCGTGCTGAAGGGGTTCTTCGACGTGGCGAAGGTCAACCAGTACGACCGGCTGGACCCGCCGCTGGAGGAGAACCGGCTACTGATGGGGTGCGGCGTGGGGATGGAGTTGCGGGTGATGCACAACCTGTCGGTGCGGCTGGACTACGGTGTGGCGTTGCGGGGCATTGATCCGCGCGAGGTGGACGCGGGCGACCAGCGGCTTCACGTCATCGCGACGATCTCGTACTGACGCCGCCGGCCCCGGCCCGGCGTGACGGGCCGCCGGCCCCGGCGGGACGGGACGGACAGACCTGACATCGCGGCTAGCGCAGGGCGGACACGTTCCTGTAGGGAGGTGGGCGATGGATACGCTGCAACGAGGGGTTCGGATTGGCCTGGCGGTCCTGCTGACGGTCACCGTGGGCCCGCTTCCGGCGGTCCTGGCGGGGCCGGAAGGCGCCCAGGTGGTGAGTGGCAACGTGGCCATCGAGAGCCAGGGCGCCACGACCACGGTCACGGCCAGCCATAACAGCATCATCAACTACCACCGGTTCGACATTGCGCCGCATGAGACGGTGCAGTTCATCCAACCGGGGGCGAGCGCCCGGGTGCTGAACCGCATCCTGGGCGGGCAACCGAGCCACCTGGACGGGACGCTCCGCGCCAACGGCATCGTCTACTGGGTGAACCCGGCGGGCGTGATGTTCGGCCCGACGTCGATTGTGGACGTGGGCGGCCTGTACGCCGCCGCGGCCCATATCTCCAACGCCGACTTCCTGGCCGGCCGCGATCTCTTCACCGGCGCCGGCGGCGCCGTCATGAACTACGGCGACATCACCGGCCGCGACGTGACGCTGGTCGGGCGGCAGGTCGGCAACTTCGGGTCGGTCACCGTGACCGACGGCCTGCTGGTGATGGCGAGCGGCGAGGACGTCTACATTGGCGAACAGTTCGGCCGCGTCGGCGTCAAGATCGAAGGCGCCGCCGCCCCCGCCGCCGAGGGCGTCGGCGTCGAGAACGCCGGGTCGGCCGACGCGGGGCGCGGCCGGATGGTGCTGGCGGCCGGCGACCTGTTCTCGCTGGCGATCCGCAGCGACGGCCTTCTGAAGGCGCGCGGCGTGACGGTGGACGGCGGCCAGGGCCGCGTCGAACTCGCCGGCACCGTCGACGCCAGTGACGCGGCGCCCGGCGCCCCCGGCGGCACCGTCGAGGTCCTCGGCGACCGCGTCGTCCTCGAGGGCGCCACCGTCGACGCCTCCGGCGAGGCGGGCGGCGGGGCGATCCGCGTGGGCGGCGACGTGATGGGCGGCGGCGACCTGCCCACGGCCGCGCGCGTCCTCGTCGACGCCGACTCCACTCTCCGGGCCGACGCCCTCGGCGCCGGCGACGGCGGCTCCATCGTCGTCTGGGGCGACGAGCTGACCCTCTTTCTGGGCGACCTCAGTGCGCGCGGCGGGGCGGCGGGCGGCGACGGGGGCTTCGCCGAGGTCTCCGGCGGCACCCTGCGGATGCTCGGCGGCGCGGACCTCGCGGCCCCGGCGGGGGCGGGCGGCCACCTGCTGCTCGACCCGGACACCATCACCATCGTGAGCGGCGCGACCCCCGCCGACGGCGACATCGACGGCAGCGGCGGCTTCGGCGACGACATAGCCGCCCTCACCGACCTCGACAACGCCATCGGCGACTTCGCCGACGCCGACAGCATCATCACCAACGCCGGCGTCAACGCCCTCCTGACGGGCGCCATCACGCTGACCCTGGCGGCCGAGGAGACGATCACCGTCAACGGGGCCGTCACCGGCGCCGATACGGCCAGCCTCAGGCTGGAGGCCCCGACGGTCGCGCTGAACCAGGCGATCGCGCTGGGCGGCACGCTGAGCGGGACGCCCGCCACCGTCACGGTCGGCGCGAGCGGCCGCATCCAGAACGGCCTCGACGTCGCCGCCGCCGGCGCGACCGTCACCGTCGCCGACGGGGCCTACGCCGAGACCCTGAGCGTCAACACGGCCAACCTGACGCTGCGCTCCGCGACCGGCCGCGACAACGCCACCCTCACTCCGGGCGCCGGCGTCGGCATCAACCTGATGGCCGGGGCCGACGGGTTCACCCTTGGCGGCGCCGCCGACCGGGGCTTCACCGTGACCAGCGGCGTGGGGACCACGTTCCTGGTGCAGCTCGAGAACGCGCCGCAGAACGTCACCCTGTCGCACAACACGTTCACGACGACCGGCGCCGCCACGCAAGGCATTTCGGTCGGCGCGGCCGGGGCGGCGGGGCTGACCGTCTCCAACAACACCTTCAATGCCGGCGACGTCGGCGACGGGTCCATCTGGGGGCCCAGCCTCTCGGGCCTCACCGTCTCGACCAACCTCATGAACGGTCCGGGCGGGCTGCCCGCCGGCGGGTACGCCATCCAGTTCTCCGGCGTCACGGGCGCCAGCGCCATCGACACCAACACCGTCACCGGGTACGCCAACGGCATCCTGGTCTCGAACGGCCCAGGGACGAGTGGCCTGACGATCGAGGACAACATCATCAGCAACTGTGTCAACGGCCTCCGTTTCGCCCAGTACTCGCCCGGCGCCAGCGGCGACATGACCACCGTGACGATCGAGAACAACACGCTCACGACGAACACGATCGGTCTGTTGATCGGCGACGGGGCCAACGTGAAGCCCGACCAGTTCACGGTCCGCTACAACACCTTTGACGGCAACACGACGGCCGGCCTCCAGCACGCGCATACGACGCTGGACGTGACGGCCGAGAAGAACTGGTGGGGCCACGCCACGGGCCCGGACGCCGCCGGCAACCCGCACGGCGCGGCCGCCCAGGGCGACGCGGTGACGACGCCCGGCGGGCGGACGGTCGATTTCCAGCCCTGGTACGCCACCGGCAGCACCACCGCCGCCTCCGAGGACTTCAGCGCGACCACGGGCGGCGGGGCGACCGTCGTGGCCTGGTCCGACACCGCCCAGGGTGCCCTGGACGCCGTGCCGCCCGGCGGCGACCCGGTCAGCCTGCCCGCGGGCACGTACACGGGCACCAACTTCCATACCGCCGCCACCTTCACCGGGAACGTGACGCTGGACGGAGTGACGCTCGGCGCGGCCCTTGACACCGGGGCCGGGGCGTTCGACATCGACTTCGACACGTCGCTGACGCTGAGCGGCGACTCCAGCGTGACGACGGCGGGCGGCACCCTCACCATTGACGGGGCCGTGACGGGCACGTTCGACCTGTACCTCGACTGCGGGGCCGGCCTGATCGACATCAACGCCGCCCTCGGCAGCGTCGGCACCCCGCTCGCCCACGTCCAGACCGACGGGGCGGGCAACACCGAGCTCGGCGCCGATATCCACGCCTCCGCCGGCACCCTCGTCTTCAACACGCCCGTGGTCCTCGTGGCCGACACGGCCCACACCGATACGGGCGGTGGCATCACCTTCAACAGCACCATCGAGGATGGCGCGGGCGGGCCGTGGGACCTCACCCTGACGACCACCGGCGCCGGTGATGACATCACCTTCAACGACACCGTCGGCAATGCCAACCCGATCGACGTCCTCCAGACCAACACCAACGGCGGCGACACGGTCCTCAACACCGCGACCATCAAGGGCGCGACGCTGGACTTCAACAGCGCCGTGCTGATCGACGCGGCCACGGCGACGCTGACCGGCACGACCGGCGTCGACTTCGGCGGCACCGTGGACAGCCAGGCCACGGAGACGAACACCCTGGCGGTGGTCTCGCCGACGACGGCGTTTCACGGCCGGGTCGGCAACACCGACGCCCTCGCCACGCTCCAGACCGACGCCGTCGGGACGACGACGATTAATACGGACGTCGTCACCGGCGCGACGCTGGACTTCAACGACGACGTGGTCGTTGGCGTGGACACGACGCTCACGGGCACGACGACGGTGGACTTTGCCGAGAACGTGGACAGCGAGGCGGCCGAGGCGAACGACCTGACGGTCAACACGCCGACGGTCGTCTTCGGCGACGGCGTGGGCACGGCCGCCGGCGGCGAGCTCGGGACGCTGACGCTGAACCTCGGCGACGCGGGCGCGGCCGGCAATGCCCTGAACACGGCCGAGCAGTTCGAGGGAGCGACCCTCGTTGTCAAGACCCGCAACGACGCCGGCGCCGGCGTCACGATGAACAACGCCGCCAACGACTTCGACACCCTCACGCTGCTGGCCCGGAACCAGGCCGACAACGACGACGCGGCCGGGGCGCTGGTCTACCGCGATGCCGACGAGGTCGCCGTCGCCTCGGTCCGGACCGACAGCACGCTGAACCTGCAGACCGGCGGGGCGATCACCGACACGGGGGCCCTGGATGTCGCGGGGGCGACCACGCTGGCGGCCGGGGCGGGCAACCACATCGAGCTTAACACGGCGACGAACGACTTCGGCGGCGCCGTCACCATCACCAGCGGCAACAACGTGACCCTGGTGGACGCCGGCGCCCTGGAACTGGCCGCCTCGACGGTCAGCGGCGACCTCGACGTCGATACCGGCGGCGACCTGACCCTGAGCGGCACCGTCGACGTCACGGGCAACGAGGCCAACTTCAACGTCACCGGCGCCGTCGTCGACAACAACGGCGCGGGCAACGACGTGGTGGCCACCGACCTCGTCCTCCGCGCGACCACCGGCATCGCCAGCGGCACGACCCTCGAGACGGCCGTCAGCAACCTGGCCGCCATCAACACCACCTCCGGCAACATCCAGATCGCCAATAACGTGGGCGGCCTGCTCACCATCGGCACGCTCGACGGCGTCACGGGCGTCACGAACGCCGACCCGACGCCGAGCGGCGGCACCATCGTCATCACCAACGCCAGCCCCCTCACGGTCTCGAGCGCCGTCACCGACAGCGCGGGCGGCGACATCACCCTGACGGCCACCAACGACGGCGGCGACGACGACCACCTGACGATCAACGCCCAGGTCGCGGCCTCGGGCGGCAACGGCAACATCAACCTGAACGCCGGGACGAACCTGATCCTCAATGACACCGGCCAGGCCAACGACGTGGTTGCTGCCGGCAACGGCGCCGTCATCGGCACCGCCGGAGGCGACGTCACGATGGCCGCCGGCGTCCGCATCGACACCTCGGCCGGGAGCGGCAACGTCTCCCTGACCGCCGATAACGCCGGCAACACGGCCGTCCTCACCATGGCCGACACGGCCGCCGTCGACGCCGGCAGCGGCAAGGTCTCCCTCATCGGCGACGGCAACGTCACCCTCGGCCGCGCCGTCACCACCCACACCGCCAACGACGCCATCACCGTTCAGAGTGTGGCGGCGGGCATCCTCGACGGCGGCGACACCGGCACCTACGACCTGGACGCCCCGGGCGGCGGCCTGGTCCTCGATGCCGTGACCGGCATCGGCGCCGCGAACGCCCTCGAGACCCAGGCCAAGCGCTTCGACGTCGATAACTCGGGCGCCGGCAACGTCCGGATCAGCAACAACCAGCCCGCCGCCGCCGATACCACCATCGCCAGCCTCACGACGCTCGGCGCCGACATCGACTTCGACCACACCGGCGTCGCGGGGGCCCACCTCGTCATCGACGGCGACGTCACGAGCGGCGCCCCCGATCCGGGCGGCACCGACGGCGGCAACATCGACATCGCCTGCACGGCCGGCCTGAACCTGACCCTGAACGCCGGCGACACCGTCAGCACCGCCAAGGGTGCGGGCGGGGCCCTGGCCGTCTCCGGCTCCACCATCAACGGCACGCTTGTGGTCGGGGCCGGCACCCTGACCCTGACCGGCGGCTCGCCCGACACCGTCATCGGCGGCGACCAGTCCATGGCGGCGACCATGACGTGGTCGGCCCTCCGCGACGTCATCCTCGACGCCGTCCTCCAGACCACCGGCGCGGGCAACGACATCAACCTGACGGCCGACACCGACGCCGACGGCGTGGGCGGCGTGTGGCTCCGCGAGAGCGTCGGCGACGCCCAGGTCGACTCGGTCCAGCACGTCGCGCTCGCCGGGTCCGACGTCTTCAACGCCGGCGCCCCCGCGAGCACCGACAGCGTCCGCATCGACGCCGACGGCGCCAACGTCCAGGTCCGGGCGGACTCGAACGTGACGCTCCAGAGCGGCGGGGCCGCCCCCGCCGGGGCCGACCTCTATGTGCTCGGCCCCGTCCAATCCGACGGCGCCGGCACGCTCCTGCTTGATGCCGCCGACACCGTCTTCCTCGGCCACACCCTGGCGACGGTGGGCGGGCCGATCACCATCCCCGACCCGCTCGTGCTCACGGCCAACGTCCAGGTCAACCCCGGGGCGGCCACCGCCGCCTTTGGCGGCACCGTGGACGGCGCCTGGGACCTCGACGTCAACGGCAACGCCTCCTTCGGCGGCCTCGTCGGCGACACGAACCCGCTGGATACCGTCGACGTCTCGGGGACGACCCTCTTCAGCGCCGCCGGCACCGTGGCCAACCCGTCCGTCGAGACCGCGGGCACCGACACCCAGGCGTACCACGGGGCGGTGACGCTGGCGGCCGACACGGTCCTGGACGGCGGCGACCTGGTCTTCAACGGCACGATCGACGGCGACGGCGCGGGCCCCTGGGACCTGCGCCTCGCGAGCGGCGCCGGCGGCATCGACCTTAACGCCCAGATCGGCAACGCCGGCCCGGCCACCGCCCTGGATACGCTGCAGTGCTTCGACGGCGGGACGACAATCATCAACACCGACGTCATCAAGGGCGCCGTCCTGGACTTCGACCGGCCGGTCATCGTCGAGGTCGACACCGCCCTGACCGGGACGACCAGCGTCGACTTCAACGTGGCCATCAACAGCGGCAACGCGGAGACGAACGACCTGGTCATCACCTCGCCGACCACGGCCTTCCGCGGTCGCGTCGGCAACACCGCCGGCCGCGAGTTCGGCCTCATCCAGACCGACGCCGTCGGCACGACGACCCTTGACACCGACGTCGTGAAGGGCACCACGCTCACCTTCCTCGACAGCGTGGTCCTGGCCGACCCGACGGTGACGCTGACGGCGGCCACCGCGACCTTCGGCGGCACGGTCAACAGCGACGGGACGGCCCGGGCGCTCGACGTCAACGGCAACGCCGTCTTCGGCAACAGCGCGGGCGACTTCGTCGGCAACACCTCGCCGCTGGCGGGCGTCGACGTCTCCGGCACCACGGCCTTTGCCGCCGGCGACGCCGGCGACGCCACCGTCGAGACCACCGGCGCCCAGGTCTACACCGGGGCCGTGACCCTGACCGAGGACGCCACGCTCCTGACCGGCGGGGCCGCCGGCCAGGACGTCACCTTCGGCAGCACCGTCCAGTCGCCCGTGGCGAAGAACCTGGTCGTCAATGCCGGCGCCGCCGGCGACATCACCTGCCTGGCCGACATCGGGGGCGGGGGCAACGTCCTGGCCTCGGTCGACTTCGACGGCTTCGACATCGCCCTCAAGGACGTCACCACCACCGGCAGCCAGAGCTACACCGCGGCCGCGGGCGGCACCATCACCTCGTCCAGCACCTACCAGTCCGACGGCGGCCCGATCGCCTTCGCCGGCAACTGGGTCCTGACGGAGACCTCGTTGATCGACACCGAGGCGGGCGGCGGCAACGACGCGGGGGCCGTCGACCTCTCGCTGGCCGACGTCTCGGCCTCGGCCCTGCTCGTCGACCTCACGATCGACACCTCGACGCCCGACGCCTTCGATGGCGGCGACGTCGCCCTCGGCGACTTCGACAACACGCCCGGCGGCCAGTACATCGACGACCTGGACGTCGACACGACCTCGGGCGGCGGGGGGACCGACGGCATCATCACCTTCCACGGTACCATCGTCACCACCGGCAACCAGACCTACGCCGGCTCCGTTCTCCTCGGCGCCGATGCCGGCTTCACCTCGCTTGCCGGCAACCTCGCCTTCCTCGGCCTCATCGACGCCGTGGACAACGCCGTCGGCGGCACCAGCGACTTCGGCCTGACGCTGGACACCCCGGCCGGCAACACGACCCTGGGCGGCATCGTGGGCGGCGGCCTCGTCGCCGGCGCCGACCCCGACGGTATCGAGTACCTCCAGACCGATACGACCGGCGCGGGCGGCCAGCTCAACCTCGACGGCGGCGCCGTCACCACGACCCTCGCCCAGACCTACAACGAGGCCGTCGTCCTCGGCGCGAACGCCGTTCTCACGGCCGGCACCGACGTCTCGTTCCTTGGCACCCTGAACGCCGATCTCACCGGCAACAACCGGACGCTGCTCGTCAATGCCGCCGGCGTCACGCGGTTCGGCAACGAGGCCGCCGACGCCGTCGGCGGCGCGGGGCGCCTGGAGTCGCTCACGACCGACGCCGCCGGCTCCACCCGCATCGGCACGACCGCCGTCACGACCGACGGGGCGTCCATCACCTTCAACGACCCGCTTGTCGTGGAAGACGACCTCACGGTCACCGAGGCCGGGCCGGGCGACGTCACGTTCGCCAACATCGTCGATAGCGAGGCGGGCGAGGCCAACGACCTCGTCGTCAACACCGACGGCGGCGGCACCACCCGCTTCCAGGGCAACGTCGGCACCGCCGCCGGCGGCGCCCTGGGCCTCCTGCAGACCGACGCCGACGGCGCGACCGTCCTCGACGCCGCCCTCGTCACGGGCGCGACGCTCGACTTCGACGACCCGGTCACGGTCGGCGTGGACACGGCCCTGACGGGCACGACCAGCGTGGACTTCGCGCTGGCGGTGGACAGCGAGGCCGGCGAGGCGAACGACCTGGTCATCACCTCGCCCGACACGATTTTCCACAACCGCGTCGGAAACGCCGCCGGCGGCGCCTTCGGCCTGCTGCAGACCGACGCGGCCGGCACGACGCTCTTCGACACCGACATCGTCAAGGGCGCCGACCTCGACTTCGACGATGCCGTGACGCTGGGCGTCGACCTGACGGCCACCGGCACCACGAGCGCCGACTTCGGCGGCACCGTGGACAGCGAGGCCGGCGAGGCCAACGACCTGGTCGTCAACTCGCCGACCACGGGCTTCCGCGGCAACGTCGGCAACGCCGCCGGCGGCGCCCTGGGCCTGCTCCAGACCGACGCGCCCGGCACGACGACCCTGGACACGGCCCTTGTCAAGGGCGATGTCCTCGACTTCAATGACAACGTGGCCGTCGGTAGCGACACGGCCCTGACCGGCACGACGTCGGTCGACTTCGCGGGCACCGTCGACAGCGAGGCCGTCGAGGCCAACGACCTCGTCATCACCTCCCCCGTGACCCAGTTCCACGGCCGCGTCGGCAACGCCGCCGGTGGCGCCCTGGGTCTGCTGCAGACCGACGCGGCCGGCACCACGACGCTCGATACCGACGTCGTCACGGGCTCGACCCTGGACTTCGACGACGACGTGGACCTGTCCTCGAACACCACACTCACGGGGACCCTGAGCGTCGACTTTGCCAAGAGCGTCGACGGCGACGGCACCGGCCCGTACACGCTGCTCGTCAACTCGCCGCTGACGGGGTTCCAGGGACTGGTCGGCGTGGCGGTGCCCCTGAACAACGT
This sequence comes from uncultured Anaerolineales bacterium, assembly GCA_964397995.1. Lineage (GTDB taxonomy): Bacteria > Planctomycetota > Phycisphaerae > FEN-1346 > FEN-1346 > CAYNLG01. Next base: position 58,129 of record CAYNLG010000007.1, on the reverse strand, counting down.
GGAGACCGACGCCGCCGGCGTTACCAGCATCAACGGTGGCCGCGTGGTCACCGTTCTCGACCAGACCTACCGGGACGGCGTCGTCCTCGGCGCCAACACGATCCTGGACGCCGGCTCGGATGTCCTGTTCCTCGGGACACTTGACGCCGACCTGACCGCCAACGACCGGACGCTGCTGGTCAACGCGGCCGGCATCACGCGGTTCGGCGACGGGGCGGCCGACTGGGTCGGCGGCGCGGGGCGCCTCGAGTCGATCACCACCGACAACGACGCGGCCGCCGACTACACGATCCTCGGCACCCCCGTCATCAACACCGACGGGGCGTCCATCACCTTCAACGACCCGGTCCTGCTCGACAGCGGTGTCGTGATCACCGAGTTCGGCCCGGGCAACGTGACGTTCAACCAGACGGTCGACAGCATCGCGGGCGTCGCCTACGCCCTGACCGTCAACACCCCCGGCGGGGGCGACACGATCTTCCAGGGCGCCGTCGGCGGCGACGCGCTCGGGGCGCTCTCCAACAACGCCGGCTTGGGCGGCTTCTTCACCGACGGCGTCGGCCGCACCTTGATCAACGGCGGCCTCGTGACCACCACGGGCAACCAGGTCCACGGCGACCCGGACATCCTCGGGGCGAACACCGTGGTGAACGGCCTCAACGTCTGGTTCAACACGATCAACTCCGACGCCCTCCTCACGCCGCGCTCCCTCGTCATCAACGCCGCCATCGACTCGACCTTCGGCGCGCCCGTCGGCTACGGCGTCAACGGGGCCTACGACAACCGCCTCGGCGACGACCGGCCCCTCGGCCCGGTGACGGTCAACGCCGGCAACGACATCAACCTCCGCCAGGTCTCCACCGTCGGCGACCAGCTCTACAACGCCGGCCGCTTCATCGAGATCTTCAGCGACTTCCACACCGGCGGCGGGAACTTCGAGTTCGACACCAACCGCGCCAGCCCGCCCACCATCGCCACCATCTTCAAACGCGCCGGCGACGTGACCATCACCACCGAGGGCGGCAACGTCAGCATGAACAAGAACGACAAGATGACCATCATCGGGTACCTGACCATCGACGCCGGCGTGGGCGGCGGCAACGTGACCCTCGGCGACGTCAACGTCCTGGAAATCTTCGAGGTCTGGGCCGCCAACATCCAGGCCCTCCGCCGCGACCTCGGCGAGGTCCTCAACATCCAGGAGGTGGCCATCGCCGAGAACCGGTACCCGGCGCTGGCGAGGCCGGACTGGATCGCCCGCAAGATGGACTTCCACGGGGCGGGCACGCCGACCCCCACCGACGCCACCCTCGCCGTCACGGACGTCCTGGGGACCCAGGCGGCCGTGGGCGGGTACTACCCGGCCAACCTGATCGAGTACGAGGGGGCGCTGACGGCCGAGAACTTGGTCGGCATGAACACGAACGTCGTGCTCGACCTGATGGCCGAGGGTCTGAGCCTGATGAACCCGTCGGACGCCCTGGCCGGGGCCCTGGCCAGCGTCGATCCGCCCGAACCGGGCGAGGCGTCGCCGTCGGACGCCGGCCGCCGCCTCCTCCAGGAACTCAACCTTACGCCGCGCGACCTCAGCTTCGACGAGCTCCTGTCGGTGCTCGAAGCGGGCGGCCAGATCGACGACTACGGCGCCAACTTCGGCCAGGACCGCGTCATGGTCGCCTTGCCGCGATTCTCACGCAGTTCCCTCGGCCGTCTCGTCCAGGCCTACAACGCCGTCTTCAAGACCACCCGGCTTGACCCGGTCACGGGCCAGCCCGTGCTGGTGGACAGCACGGAAGCGATCCGGGCCGGCCTCCAGCAGGCGTGGTCCGCGTATCAGGGCGGCGGCAGTGCCCCGCCCGAAGGCTTCGTGGGGTTCCTCATGGCCCGGAGCGGCGAGCACGGCCCGGCGCTGCAGACGATGCACAACCTCGCCACGCTGCTCCGCCTGATCCGCACCATCGGCGTGACCGACCGCGAGTATGCCGTGGCGTCCAGTGCGCTGCTCGGCCGCCTGACGGACGGGTGGGAGGGCGGCCCGACGCCGGCGCAGCTGCAGGCGGCTGTGGAAGCCGGCGGGCCGAGCCTGGCCGAAGGCGCGGTGGCCACCGGTCCCTGACCCTGAAGGAACGAACCGCGCCGGGCCCCGGCCGGGACCGGCGCAGAGAGGCCTCCTCCGCAACCCCTCGGCGATGCGGAGGAGGCTTTGTTTCGGACGTCAGGTCAGGCGGCGGCCGGCGCGATTCGCGGGCCGGCGGCGGACGCCGGCGGTCGGGCAGGGCGCCGGATCAGTCTACCGACGCGTACGCCGTCGGGGTGTCCGCCTCGGGCAGCGCCGGGCCGTCGTCGGCCCGCCGGGCCGCCAGGATCGTCTCGGCATGGTCGCCGGTGAAGACGGCGCGGCCCACACTGTCGGCCGCCACCAGGGTCGTGACCGGGTGCCGCGCCGTCGGCGCGGTCCGGGTCGCGGTTTCGTTGCAGCCGGCCGTGGCTGCCAGAACGGCGGCGACCACCGCGAGCGTGATCACCCCTCGAGCGGTGCGGTTCCAGAGTGTCATCGTGTGACTCCATCAGCGTAGGGGAGGTTGCAGGTTGTGGCGGTGCCGCTGGGGTCAGCCGAGGCGTCGGCCCGCGAGGGGCGACCATCGGCCGGTGCGTCATCGGTAAGATGCGCCCGGGAAGGGGGCTGTCAACGCTCCGTGCCTCCCGAGCGGTGGGTGGCCGTGGGCTGTCTCCTGTAATGCCTTTTCTGACAAGGACTTACGCCTGAGTCCCGGCCCCGCCGAGGAGCCCTGTTGCCCTGGGCCGCGGCCGTCTCCCTTGCGGGGCGCGCCCGAAAAGGCCGCGCTTTTCCGCCCGGGCCCTAGCCTTATCGGATAGACCCGCGGAAAGGCTTAGCCCAAAAGGAACGGCGGCCGCCCCGGCCCGAGGCGCGCTCACGCGATTTGTGCGGAACCCCCGCGGGAAATGCTGGCTTATGCGGGTGGGGCTGCTACAGTGGGGCCGGGAACGGGTACTGGGTTGCCATGATCGGGCACGGGGCCGACAACCGGGGCGAGGGCCGCCTCCGCTGGCTGCCGGCCGTGCTCATCGGCCTGGCCGGGTGCCTTGTCGTCTGGGTTTGGACCCCCTACAACAACTTCATCCTGGGCAACGCCTTCATTTCCGACAGCTACCTGCCGGTGGCGGCCCTGTTCGTCCTGCTGCTCATCGTCCTCGGGGTCAACCCGCTGCTGCACGCGCTGAGGTCGGCGTGGGCGCTGCGGTCGCGCGAGCTGGCGGTCGTCTTGGGCCTGCTGCTGGTCGGGTCGGTCCTGCCGGGGCAGGGCCTCCTGCGGTTGCTGCCGTACGCCATCGCCAACGTGCCGGTGCTGGTGAGCCGGAACAAGGAGGTGGCCGAGGCGTACGAGCAGATGGCCCTGCCGCCCAGCCTGTTCCCGGACGTGGTCGGCTTCGGCAAGGACACGCCGGTGTCGGAGGCGTTCCTGACGGAGTTGCAGCCGGGGCAGGCGTTGCCGTGGGGCGCCTGGCTGCCGCCGCTGCTGGCGTGGGGGGTGTTCCTGGCGGCCTCGTGGATGATGATGCTGGGGATGGCGCTGATCGTGCTGCCCCAGTGGCGGGAGAACGAGCGTCTGTCGTTCCCGCTGGTGGCGGTGCAGCAGTCGCTGATCGAGGACCCCGGGCGGGGGCACGGGTTGCCGCCCCTCTTCCGCAGCAAGGGGTTCTGGATCGCCGCCGGCGCCGTCATGGTCATCCACGTGCTGGCGGGCCTGGAGAAGTACGACCCCGGGGGCGTGCCGGCGGTTCCCATCGAATGGAACCTGCGGTCGGTCTTCTCGGACGAGCCGTGGCAGAACTTCCCCGGCTACCTCGTCAAGAGCCGCATCTACTTCGTCTTCGTGGGCGTGGCGTTCCTGATGCCCAGCCGCATCGGCTTCTCGATCTGGTTCATCGGCTTGGCCTACGGCATCCACCGGATGCTGGTGGCCTCCTATAACCCGCCGCATCACTGGCGGACCGTCGCGGACCACCGGTCGGGGGCGATGGTGGCGGTGGCGGCGGTGATCCTGTACCTGGGCCGGTCGCACTGGGCGACCGTCGCCCGGGCCATGGTTCGCCGCCCGCGCGACGAGGTCGACCGCCGCAACCAGCGGGCCGGCTGGCTCTTCAGCCTGGGCACCGTTGGCATGTTCGCCTGGATGCTGTGGGTGGGGGTCCAGCTCCCGTGGGCGGTCTTCTACACGGTCTTCGCGCTGATGGTGGTGCTCATCGCGACGCGCGTGGTGGCCGAGACGGGCCTGGCGTTCTTCCGCGTCGACACGGGGTACGAGACGGCCTTCGTCAAGATGGCCCCGGTCTCGTGGATCAGCCTGCCCAGCCTCTGGTTCCAGGCGGTGGTGTGCATGCTCTTCAACCTGACCTCGCGGGTGAACACGACGGTCATGGCAACCCACGCCCTCAGCCTGGACGACACGGCGGGCCCGCGCCGGCACCGGCGGATGATCTGGCTGATGCTGGCCGTCCTCCTGGTCGGCGTGGTCGTTTGCGGCGCCGTCCACCTCTGGGGCACGTACCACCACACGGCCACCATCGACGGCACCCAGCAGCCGATCTCGGGCTGGGGCGTCGGGCGGTTACAGGGCGGGGCCAAGGACCTCCAGCAGTGGCGGGACGGCTACCTCCGCCAGCCACCCTACAACCAGCCGGCCCATGTCCTGTTCGGCGTGGGGCTGGCCCTGGCCCTGTACCTGGCGTGCCTGGCGTCGCCGAACTGGCCCGTCCACCCGATCGGTCTGCTCATGGTCGAGACCTTCTACGGCCGCGAGGCCACCGCCAGCGTCTTCCTGGGCTGGCTTGTCAAGATCGGCCTCGTCCATTACGGGGGCGCGCGGCTGCTGCGTCAGGCGCGGCCGGTGGTGATGGGGCTGATCATGGGCGAGGTCTTCGCGGCGGTCATCTGGGGCATCGTCCCGGCCGTCCTGGTGGCCCTCGGCAAGACGTACTTGGCGATCAAGGTCCAACCGTTCTGAGGCACCGATGCGCACGGACAGGATAGGACGGGTCACGGCGGCGCTCGCGCTTGCGCTGCTCGTGTCGGCGGGGCCCGGGGCGGCGCGCGCCGAAGCCGCGCCCGCGCCCGTCGGTGCCGATGGGCCGGACCTCGCCGCCGTCCGCCGCGACACCGAATGGCTCGCGGGCTTCTCGACGCGCGTCGTCGGGACCGAGGCCCACGACCGGGCCGTGGCCGCCCTCGGCGAGCGGCTCCGGGCGGTCGGCGGCGTCCGGGTCTGGACGCACCCTTTCACGGTCACCGTCCCGCGGACCGAGGAGGCGTACCTGGAGGTCGCCGGCGGGCCCCACGCCGGCCGCCACCCGGTCCATCCCCTGTGGCCGGCGGCGGTGCGGCTGAACACGACGCCGGCCGAGGGCCTCGCGGGCCGCCTCGTCTACGTGGGGAAGGGCGGCCTGGACGACATCCCCGCCGAGAGCCTGCGCGGCCAGATTGCCGTCATGGAATCGACGGGTGGCGGGGCCTGGAAACACGTCGTCGAGTACGGCCCGTCGGCCGTCCTCCTGCTGGGCTCGGAGGCCGAGACGGCGGAGGACTTCCGGTCGCACCGCGTGTGGATCCCCATCAACATGCCGCGCGCCTACGTGTCGGACGGGCCGCTGGCGGCGGCGCTGCGGGCCGGGGCGGTGCCGGAGGGGCGGCTGACGGTGCGCGCCCGTTGGGCCAAGGTCGAGGCCGTGAACCATTACGTGCTCATCCCCCCGGCGGGCGGTCCCGACGGCCGCAAGGCCCTCGGCCTCGCTGTCGCCGTGGACGCGATGAGCCTGGTGCCCGACCAGGCGCCGGGGGCCGACGCGGCGTTGGACGCGGCCTTCGCCCTGGAGCTGGTGCGGCAGTTGGCGGCCGCGCCCCCGCCGCGCCCGGTGTTCGTGACGTTTCTGGACGGGTTCGCGATCGACCAGCGCGGCAGCCGGGAGATGCTGGCCGCCCTGGCCGTCCTCCCCTGGGACCGGGCCGACGACGTCCAGGAAGACGAGGGCTACGCCGCCGAGTACGGCGAGCTGGAGGCCCGTGCGGCCGAGCTGGAGGCGAGCGGCGACCCGCTGGCCGGGCTTTACGAGGTCCGCACGCTGCACAGCTACGTGCGCGACGAGGTCGACCGCGAGATCGTCGCCATCGAGACGGACCTCCGCCCGAAGCGCCTGGCCGCCTTCGAGGCCACGGGCCCCGCCAAGGCCGCCCTGCAGGAGGAGATCGCGGAGCTCGACCGACGGCGCCGCGCCTTCCGCGACGCCCAGCTCCAGCTCGTGACCGAGACCCCCGTGACCGCGGAGCGCGAACCGCTTGCACGGGCGCTCTGGGGTCGGGTGCGCGGCGTCATCCGGCGCCAGTACGAGGAGGCCCAAGGGCGGCTGGCATTGCATAGCCGGCGGAACGAGCTGCGGCTGGCGGTGGCCGAGGCCCTCGGCCTGGCGGCCCCGGAGGGGGCGCGGCCGGTGGGGTTCCTGTTGGGCCTCGACCTGTCGGACGGCGGGCCGGCGGTCGGGCCGGTCCCCTACTGCCGGCACCTGGCCCTGCGCGAGACGCGGAATGCCCGGTCCTTCATGCGGTGGCTCGAAACCCTCCGCCGCGACGAAGCCGACCGCCTGTGGCCGGGCGCCCTTGGCCCGGTGGTCGAGCTGGAGCCGACGCGGACGCTGGAGAGCGGTGACGCGTTCGTCCCCGGGCGGATCGGCACGGTGACCAGCCCGGCCGAGAGTTTCGGGCAGCGGGCCCTGACGTGGGGGGCCCTGGACGCGATCAAGTGGCGCCTTGACACGCCGCAGGACCGGGCCGACCGGCTGGACTGGGCGCGCCTCGGGCCCCAGGCGCGGGCGACGTGGGTGCTGGTCGGCCGCCTGGTCCGCGCGACGGACTTCGCGTTCGAGCCGCCGCCCACGCCGAAGTACAAGCGGATGCGGGCCCGGGTGGTCGACCAGGCGCCGGGGCAACCGGTGGCGCGGCTGGCGATGGAGGGGTACCTGGCGGTGCTGGCCCCGGGCCACATCCAGGGGCCGCGCTTCCTGCCCACCTACCCCGCCAAGACACTCGGGCTGCGCCGCTGGGAGGCGGTGCGGACCGGGGCCGACGGGGCCGCCTACTTCGACCTGCTGCCCGAGCGGTTCGGCACCCACAAGAACGAGCGTGACCAGCACACGAAGCGGCTGCTGCTGGCGTACCAGATGGCCGAGGACGGGCGGCTGATCCGGGCGATCGACCTGTTGCGCGTCGAGCGCGGGACGACCCTGGCGCTGAACCCGTCGGACCGGAACCCGACGCCGCTCCGGGGCGTGGTCTTCACGTGTACGGAGACGGCGCTCTCGGGCCTGCGCGACCCGCGGTTCCTGGCGGCGTTGAGACGGGGCCAGATGCTGGACGCCCGGAGCGGCAGCCCGCCGCGGCGCATCCAGCTGGCGCTCTACGAGGGGCAGATGGCGGCCCTGACGGAGCACGGCCTCCACTGGACGCTCATCCTCCAGGTGGCCGCCGGCCGCAACAGCACCTCGTTCCTGAACACGCTGGACCCGGCGGCGCACCCGTCGGTGTCGACGCGCGGCCTGATGCCGGGGTTCCCCGCCGGCGGCGGCCTGCCGCGCCATCCCGCCCACCAGGCGGCCCGGGACCTGTACCGTCTGGACCGGCGGCGGCTGTCGACCTACGCGCGGGCGGGGGTGACGAGCGAGGCGATCGACGCGCTGCACGCGCGGACGGGCGGGCTGCTGGAGGAGGCCGAGGCGGCCGGCCGGGCCGACGACGGCCGCGCCCTCTACGCCGCCGCCTCCGGCGCGCTGTCCAACGAGATTCGCGCGTACCAGTCGGTGCGCGACATGGCGAACGACGTGATCCGCGGGGCGATCCTGCTGCTGTTGGCGCTGGTGCCGTTCTCGTTCGCGATGGAGCGGCTCCTGATCGCCACGCCGCACATCTACCGCCAGATCGCCGGGATGCTCCTGATCTTCGCGGTGATGACGGCGCTGCTCTGGAGCTTCCACCCGGCGTTCCGGATCAGCGGGCAGCCGCTGATGATCGTGATGGCGTTCGCGATCATCTTCATGAGCCTGCTGGTGCTCTCGGTGGTGTACGGCAAGTTTGAGGTGGGCCTGGAGGAGGCGCGGACGGGGCGGGCCGAGGCCAGCGGCGCCCGCACGAGCCGGTTCGGCGTCCTGGTGACGGCGCTGCGGCTGGGCATCGCGAACATGCGGAAACGGAAGCTGCGGACGGGCCTGACGGGCCTGACGGTCGTGCTCGTGACGTTCGCGCTGCTCTGCTTCGTCTCGTCCTCAAGCTACGTCGGCCGCCGGCGCCGCACCCTGGACACGCCCGCGCCGTACACGGGGGTGCTGGTGCGGCAGCCGGGGCGGCGCAAGCTGGAGGGGGCCGCCGACCGGCTGCTGGAGGCGGCGCTCGACGCCGGCCGCCCCCAGGCCGTCCGCGCCTGGTGGACGCGGCCGAACAAGAGCGACTGGCGGGTCCACGTCCGCAACCCCGCCACCGGGCGCCAAGTCTCCCTCCTGGCGGGGCTGGGCCTGGCGCCGGAAGAGGACGCCATCACGGGCGTCGGCCGCTGGCTGCCGAACTGGGACCGCTTCGCCGAGCTCGCCGACCGTCTGCCGCATACCGCCGGCTGCTACCTGGCCGAGTCGGTCGGCGAAGCGCTCGGGGTCGGCCCGGGGGACACGGTGGTGGCGGCGGGGCGGCCGCTGGAGGTGGTGGGCCTGTTCGACGCGGGCCGGTTCGACCGCGAGGCGAAGGACCTGGACGGCGAGCCGCTCGCGCCGGTCGACTACTCCGCCCTCGGCGAGGAGATGCGCCAGCAACTCGCGAAGCAGGACGTCTCGCTGCTGGAGTCGGAGCTCCAGGGCCTGGAGCCGGAGGTGCCGTTGCCGCCCGTCCCGGGCAATCAGCTCCTCGTCGCGCCGGCGGAGTTGCTGCGCCCGCTCAAGTACACGACGGTGCGAAGCATCGTCGTCGGGGCGGCCGACGGCGAGGATGCCCACGCGGTGGCCGACGCCCTGGCGGAGCGGCTGGCGTTCCCGATCTACTTCGGCTCGCCCGAGGCCGGGGCGGGCGTGGTCGTCACGACGCCCCTTCTGCCGCAGGCCCCCAAGAGCCTGCTGATCCCGCTGGTGATCGCGGGCCTGATCATCTTCAACACGATGCTGAGCTCGATCGCCGAGCGCAAGAAGGAAATCTACATTTACACGAGCTTGGGCCTGGCGCCGCTCCATGTCGGGGCCCTTTTCCTGGCCGAGGCCGCCACCTACGGCCTCATGGGCGCCGTCTTCGGCTACGTCGTCGGCCAGGGCGTCGCGACGGCCCTGGCGTCGCTCGGGTGGCTGGGCGGCATCACGCTCAACTACTCCGGCACCCAGGCCGTGGCCGTCATGCTCATGGTCCTCGGGATCGTGGTCCTGTCGTCGCTCGTGCCGGCGGTGCTCGCGGGGCGCCTGGCGGTGCCCTCGAACCGCATGACCTGGCGCGTCCCGCGGCCCGAGGACGGCCGCATCCGTGACACGCTCCCGTTCACCGTGACGGGCCAGACGGCGGGCGGGGTGCTGGCGTTCCTGCTGGAGTACCTGGACGCCCACCGCGAGGGCAGCATCGGGTCGTTCACGGCCGCCCACGCGCGCCCGCTGCCGCCCGAGGCCGGCGCGCTGGGCCTGGAGGCGACCCTCTGGCTGGCCCCGTACGACCTGGGCGTCCGCCAGACGCTGCGCCTCGTCATCCGCCCGACCGAGGACGAGGCCGTCTACGAAATCGACGTGGACCTCACCCGCGAATCCGGCCAGGAACGGTCCTGGTGGAAGCTCAACCGCGTCTTCCTCGGGGACCTGCGGCGGCAGCTGTTGGGCTGGCGCCAGCTCAAGATGGAGCGCGTCCTCGACTATATTCGCGACGCGAAGGACCTGATGGGACCCGCGCCGGCCGCCTGAGCGGCGGCGCACCACGGGCCGAACCGTGAAAGAAGACAAAGAACTCCAGGAATTCCGAAACCTCGTCGAGCCCCCCGAGACGTACCACGAGGGGTTCGGCTGGGGGACCGTCGTCATGGCCCTGTTCGTGGGCCTCCTGATGACCCCCGCGCAGATGTACATGCAGCTCGTGGCGGGCATCGAGATGGGCCCGGCGGCCCAGTGGGTGACGGTCATCCTCTACGTCGAGGTGGCGCGGCGGGCGTTCAAGCAGCTGAACCGGCCCGAGATTTTCGTGCTCTTCTACATGTGCGGGGCGGTGGTCCACGCCGGCCTCGGGGGGTTCGGCGGCGGGCTGCTCTGGCAGCAGTTCATCGTCCAGAGCGAGGAGATGCGCAAGCTCGGCATCACCGACCACATCCCCGAGTGGTTCGCCCCGTCCGACCCGGCGGTCCTGGCCCAGCGGAGCTTCCTCGTGCGGGCCTGGCTGGTGCCCGTGGGCCTGAGCCTGCTGACGCTCGCCCTCAGCCGCCTCAATCACTTCGGCCTGGGGTACGTCCTCTTTCGCCTGACCAGCGACGTCGAGCAGCTCCCGTTCCCGATGGCCCCCGTCAACGCCATGGGCACCACCGCCCTGGCCGACGCCTCCAGCCGCAAGGACACCTGGCGGTGGCGGACCTTCAGCATCGGGGCGATGGCCGGGGCCGTCTTCGGCGCGATCTACCTGGCGCTGCCCAACATCACGAGCGCCCTGTTCGGCGAGGGCCTGAACATCCTGCCCATCCCCTTCGTCGACCTGACCGAGTACACCGACACGGCGCTGCCGGCCTTCGCCGTCATGATCAGCTTCGACCTCACGTTCGTGGTCATCGGCATGGTCCTGCCGTTCTGGGCGATGGCCGGGGCCTTCATCGGCGTCCTCATCACGATGGTGGCCAACCCCGTCCTGTACCATGTCGGGCTGCTCGACAACTGGGAGCGCGGCATCGGAGGCATCAAAACCATCCAGTCGAACACGATGGACTTCTACTTCTCGTTCGGGCTGGGCCTGGCGCTGGCGGTGGCGGCCATCGGCATCTGGCACGTCGTCGCCAAGCTCCGCCGCAGCAAGACCGGGGGCGACGACGCCCCCCAGGTCGACTGGAGCCGCCTCTGGCGCCCGGACAAGGCGCGCGGCGACTTCAGCATCTGGGTCGGCATCGGCATCTACGTGGTCTCCACCCTCATCTACATCGCCGTCAGCTATGTCCTGGTCAACCACGCCGCCCCCACCGTCCCGGGCCACGAGTTCCCCCTGTGGATCCTCGTCTTCTTCGGCTTCGTCTACACGCCCTTCATCAACTACGTCTCGACCCGCATGGAGGGCATCGTCGGCCGCCAGGTCCAGGTCCCCTTCATCCGCGAAGCCATGTTCATCCTCTCCGGGTACAAGGGGGCGGCCATCTGGTTCGCGCCGATCCCGCTCCACAACTACGCCCAGCAGGCCCAGTTCTTCCGGACCACGGAGCTGACGGGCACCCGCTTCACGGGCCTCATCAAGGCCGAACTCCTCATCTTCCCCATCATGATCGTCGGCCGCATCCTCTTCAGCCAGTTCATCTGGTCCATCGATTCGGTCCCGAGCGAACTGTTCCCGTACGCGAACAAGTTCTGGGAGCTCCGGGCCTTCAACCACGGCCTCATGTACTCGGCCACGCTGCCCGGCGAGGAGTTCAGCCCGTTCCACGAGGCGTTCCGGCCCGAGTTCCTGACCCTCGGGTTCGTTCTGGCCGTCGGCACCTACATCTTCCTCAGCCGGTTCGGGCTGCCGGTGTTCCTGGTGTACGGCGTCATCCGGGGTCTCGACCAGTCGGCCCCGCACGCCATCGTGCCGATGTTCATCGGGGCCCTCATCGGGCGCTACGTCATGCGCAAGCGGTTCGGCGACCGCTGGCCGAAGGTCCGCGTCGTCTTTGCCGCCGGGTTCACCGCGGGGGTGGGCCTCGCGACCATGTTCAGCCTCGGTATCGTCTTCATGAGCAAGAGCGTCATCAAGCTTCCGGTCTAGGATGCGCGGAATGGATCGCCACACGGCCAGCACGGGTCACTCGGGCAGCGCGGCCGGGGACGGTGCGCGCGGCCCGAGCCACGCCGAAATCCGCCGCGCCATCAAGCTGCCGCTCGCGAAGGCCGTCGGCATCGCCTGGCGGAGCATCCGCGTCCGCCTCGGCCGGTCGTTGCTCGTCACCAGCGGCATCGTGCTGGCCCTGGCGTTCCTGACGTACATCCTCGCCAGCGACGCCCTGATGCGGAGCGTCGCCGACGAGGGTCCCCAGCGGCTCCTGGAGACGCTCCAGCGGAAGGGGGTCCTTGCCGCCCTCGACGACGCCGAGGCCCGGGCCCAGACGTGGTGGCTCGTGGGCCTCGCCCTCATGGTCAGCTTCGTCGGCATCCTCAACGCCATGCTCATGAGCGTGACGGAGCGCTACGGCGAGATCGGCACCATGAAGTGCCTCGGGGCCCTCGACTCGCTCATCATCGAGCTGTTCCTCCTGGAGACGCTCTTCCAGGGCCTCCTCGGTACCGCCGCCGGCGTCGCCATCGGCCTCGCCCTGGCCTTTGTCGAGGGCGGGGCCCTCTACGGCGAGGCCGCCTGGGCCTACGCCCCGTGGGGCGGGCTGGCGAGGCTCGTGGGCGTGGCCGTGGTCGTCGGCGTGGGCCTGACGCTCGCGAGCGCCCTGTACCCGGCGTGGCGGGCGGCCCGGATGCTGCCCATCGACGCTCTGCGCACGGAAGTCTGACCTCCCCCCTCGGAAAGACGACGCGGAAGGACACGCTGTGACGGACGCCGACGCCCGACGCGAAACGCCCGAGCCGCGGGCGCTCCCCGACGAACCCGCCGCCCACCCGGTCGGCGACGTCCCCGCGCCGCCCTTCGGCCCGGGCGAGAGCCCGCACGACGCCGACGACCGGGCGGCCGCCGAAGCGCTGTTGGCGGCCCACGTGGTGCGGGCGGTCGACGTCCGCAAGGTCTACCGCATGGGCGAGGAGGAGGTCCACGCCCTGGCCGGTGTGTCGCTGACGGTGCGGCGCGGCGAGTACGTGTCGATCATGGGCCCCAGCGGGTCCGGCAAATCGACCTTCTTCAACATGATCGGCGGCCTCGACAAGCCTGACACCGGCCGCGTCTTCATCGACGAGGTCGACATCGCCGCCCTCGACACCTTCGAGCTCGCCTGGCTCCGGTGCCACAAGATCGGCTACATCTTCCAGACGTTCAACCTGATCCCCGTGGCGTCGGCCCTGGAGAACGTGATGATGCCGATGCTCCTGGCCGGGGTGACCCAGGCCGACGCCCAGCACAAGGCCGCCGACCTGCTTGAGACCGTCGGCCTGGGCGACCGGATCCTGCACCGGCCGGTCCAACTCTCCGGCGGGCAGCAGCAGCGCGTCGCGGTGGCCCGGGCCCTGGCGAACGACCCGGCCATCGTCCTGGCGGACGAGCCGACCGGGAACCTGGACCTGAAGACCGGCGAAGAGATCATCGCCCTGCTGGAGCACCTGAAGGCCGAGATGCACGTCACGATCATCACCGCGACCCACGACCACAAGATGCTGGCCGCCTCCGACCGCGTCGTCTACCTGACCGACGGGCGGATCACCGACATCAAGGCCCGGGGCGAGCTGGCCATCTCGGTGGGCGGCATCCGGACGGCGTGACGGGCGCGAGTGCCGCCCGGCGGCCACCTTTTTGCGCGCTGCGGGCGCCGGTGCCGCATGGGCGCGTCGCCTGGCGGCACGCTGTGCCGCAACCGCCTCGAAAAAGCTTGCCACACCTCTTGAAGCGGGTCTAGCATCGAGGCCCCGGTTCCCGGTCCCGCGGCCGCGTCGGCCCGGGCGGGAGTGCATGTCGCACGCGGTTCTGGTCACGCAAGAGGAGACACGACATGGATGTGGCAATCTGTTCGTCGTATGAGGAACTCAGCGCGAAGGCGGCCGCCGTCGTCGCCGACGTCGTCAGGGCCAAGCCGAACGCCGTCCTCGGCTTTGCTACCGGCTCCAGCCCGGTGGGGCTCTACCAGGAGTTGATCCGCCTGCACCGCGAGGAGGGCCTCGACTTCTCCGGGTGCACGACGTTCAACCTGGACGAGTACGTGGGCCTCGACCACGCCCATCCGCAGAGCTACTGGGCGTTCATGCACGAGAACCTGTTTGGCGCCATCAACGTGCCCGAAGACCGCGTTCACGTGCCCTCCGGCACGGCCGCCGACCCCGCCGCCTTCTGCCGCGAGTACGAGAAGGCCATCGCCGACGCGGGCGGCATCGACGTCCAGGTCCTCGGCATCGGCTCCGACGGCCACATCGCCTTCAACGAGCCCGGCACGAGCCTCGGGTCGCGGACTCACCTGGTGACCCTGACCGAGCAGACCATCGACGACAACAGCCGCTTCTTCGAGAAGGCCGAGGACGTGCCGCGCCACGCCATCAGCATGGGCGTCGCCTCCATCATGGAAGCCCGGACCTGCGTGATGGTCGTCAACGGGGCCAACAAGGCGCCGGCGCTGGCGGCCATGCTCGAAGGGCCCGTCACCTGCATGATCACCGCCAGCGCCCTGCAGTATCACCCGGACACGCGGGTCTTCTGCGACGAGGCGTCGGCGGCCGACCTGACGATGACCGACTACTACCGCTGGATACAGCAGGCCAAGGCGTCGTAAGATGCGTGGCGGGGGGGCGGCAGGGGCGGCCTGAGGCGGCGCGCCTGCCGCGCCCCCCCTCGCCCGAGCCCCAACCGAGGACGCGACCGATGAGCGAACTGAGCGTGGTGCCGAGCGGCTCCCTGGGCCGCAACTTCATCGAGGGCCCGTACCTGCCCGAGGGCCGCGACGAATACTACCTCCGCAACGAGCAGTCGCCGCACCCCCCGGACCACTGGCGGCGGCTGCGGGCCGACGAGATCGAGGCCCTCGTCCGCAACGACAACGAGGCCGACGACTGGGACACGGTCCTGGTGACGGACGAGTTCTGCCCCCGCCATGTCCGCAATTGCGAGTTCTACGGCCTCGTGCGCATCGGCCGCCTCCGCGAGGCGTACCTGGAGTACCACGACCTCCGCGTTCCGGTCGGCCTCACCGGCAGCCGCATCATTGCCTGCGACATCGGCGACGATGCGGCCATCCACAGCGTCCGGTACCTGGCCCACTACATCGTCGGCGACCGTGTCATCCTGCTCAACATCGACGAGATGCACTGCACGAACCACGCGAAGTTCGGCAACGGCATCGTCAAGGAGGGCGAGGCCGAGGACGTCCGCATCTGGCTTGAACTCGTCAACGAGGCCGGCGGCCGCGAGGTCATGCCCTTCGACGGCATGACCACCGGCGACGCCTGGCTCTGGGCCCGCCACCGCGACGACCCCGACCTGGTCCGGCGCCTCGGCGAGGTGACCCAGGCGAGCTTCGACGCGCGGCGCGGCTTCTACGGGACCGTCGGCGCCGAGTGCGTCATCAAGACCTGCCGCATCATCAAGGACGTCAAGGTCGGCCCGAACGCCTACATCAAGGGCGCCAACAAGCTGAAGAACCTGACCATCAACTCCAGCCCGGAGCAGCCGTCGCAGATCGGCGAGGGCGTCGAACTCGTCAACGGCATCATCGGCTACGGCTGCCACATCTTCTACGGCTGCAAGGCCGTCCGCTTCATCCTCGGCGAGAACTCGAACCTGAAGTACGGGGCCCGCCTCATCCACTCGTTCCTCGGCGACAACTCGACCGTCTCGTGCTGTGAACTGCTCAACAACCTGATCTTCCCGGCCCACGAACAGCACCACAACAACTCGTTCCTGATCGCCGCCCAGGTCGACGGCCAGTCCAACATCGCCGCCTGCGCCACCATCGGCTCCAACCACAACAGCCGCGCTCCCGACGGCGAAATCCACGCCGGACGCGGGTTCTGGCCGGGCCTGTGCGTCAGCCTGAAGCACAACTCGCGGTTCGCCCCGTTCTGCCTCATCGCCAAGGGCGACTACCCCCTCGAGCTGGACGTGCCCCTGCCGTTCTGCCTGCTCTCGACCGACGTGGCCGCCGACCGCCGCCAACTCCTGCCCGGCTACTGGTGGCTCTACAACATGTACGCCCTGGCGCGGAACGCTTGGAAGTTCGGTTCGCGCGACAAGCGGCTCCGCAAGGTCCAGAACGTCGAGTTCGAGTCGCTGGCGCCGGACACGGCCGAGGCGCTGACGCGCGGCATGGTGCTGCTGGAGCGCTGGGTCGGCCAGGCCAAGCGCCGGGCCGACGGCGAGGATCCCGCCGGCGCCGACGACGCCGCCCTCCGCGATGTCGGCCGCGCCCTGCTCGAGGGCCCCGCCGACGCCGTCGACGCCCTGGAGGTGATTGCCGAGGACGTCGAGAAGTCGCACCGGCCGGTCCTCGTGCTCAAGGTTCACGCCGGCTACGCGGCCTACCGCGACATGCTCACCTGCTACGCGGTGCGGAACCTGCTGGCGTGGATGGAGGCCCACCCCGGCGAGGGGTTCGAGGCCATGAAGGCCGCCCTCGACGGCGAGCGCGTCACGGAGTGGGTGAACATGGGCGGCCAAGTGGCCCGCCGCGCCGACGTCACCACGCTCCGGGCCGACATCAAGGCCGGCACGCTCCAGACCTGGGACGACATCCACGCCGCCTGCGACGCCCTCTGGGAGGCCTATCCCGGCGAGAAGCAGCGGCACGCGCTGGCGGTGCTCCGCGACCTGGCGGGGGGGGCCCTGACGGCCGAGGCGTGGCAGGCGGCCCTGGACGAGGGCGTCCGCATCCAGCAGTACATTTGCGACCAGACCTTCGACAGCCGCCGCAAGGACTTCGAGAGCCACTTCCGCCGCATGTGCTACGCGTCCGACGAGGAAATGGAAGCCGTCCTCGGGTCGGCCGAGGGCAACAGCTTCGTCCGCCAGACGCGGGAGGAGACGGCGGCGTTCGCCGAGCGCGTGGCCGCCGTCAAGGCGCGGGGCTAGGCGGCTCCTGCCGCAGCGGCGCCCCCAGGACCCGCGTCAGGCGCACCACGCCGGCCTGGGCCTCGGCATCGTCCGCGGTCTCGGCCAGCAACCGGTACTCCTGCCGCGCCGCCGCCAGCGACCCCGACGCCTCCAGCGCCGCCGCCAGGTTGAACCGCACGGCACGGTGGCCCGGGTCGCGCTCCAGGGCCCGCCGGAAGTAGGCGACCGCGGCGCGGAGGTCGCCGGAGGCGGCCGCCCCCAGGCCCCGCTGGCCGAGCGGGTCGTCCACCGGCCGCATCGCCACCTCGCCTGTCACCGGCACCGGCTCCAGCATCGCGACGAACGTGCCGACGCAGCGACCGAGCAGGTCGTCGAGGATGGCCTCCAGGGGCGGGATACGCGCCGGGTCGGCCGGCCGGTCCAGCCCCAACTCGCCGCGCACCCGCGGGTCGTGCCGCGAGTCGTACGATTCGGTGGCCGCGGCGGCGACGAGCCGCTTGGCCGACGTCGCGTCCGAGAGGACCAGCGCCGTCTCGACCTCGACGGTCCGCACGAGCGTCTCGAGCGTCACCGGGCCCAGTGTGCCCGTGGCCGGGTCCATCTGCCGCACCGTCCGCGTCCCGGGCGTGTCCCTGGCGGTCACGGCGACCGAGCCGCCGAGCCAGGCGTCGGCGTGGTCGCCGGCGGCGGCGCGGTACGGAAGGCCGCCCTCGGCCAGCCGCTGGGCCAGGGCCGCCCGCACGGCCGCCGTGCAGGAGGCCGCGTCCGCCCCCGTCACCGCCAGCGGCCGCACCCCGATCGTCTCCACCGTCGCCGGCAGGGGCAGGTCCGCCACCGGTCCGTGGTGCATCTGAAGGACAGGCGCGCCGCAGCCGGCGGCCAGGGCGGTCAAGGCTACGAGCAGGGCGTGTCGCACGGGGCTCCCTCCCAGTGTGGACCGTCCCGATGGTAGCACCGCGCGCGGCCGGTCGCAACGGACTGCCGCCTCCGCCGGCGCGCCTTTGCCGTTGACCCGGCGGGGCGGGGGGCCTACCTTGGAGGTGGTCCCTGGAGGCCTGCCCATGCCCCTTCGCCGCCTTGCCCTGCTCGGAGTGATGCTGGTGCCCCTGGCCGGGGGGTGCATCGCGCGGCACCCGCTGACGGAGGCGGAGCTGGCGCGGGTCTGGATGCTCACCCCCGAAGTGTGGCCGGAGGCCGAGCCCCTGGAGGCCGAGGCCAAGGGCCGCACCATCCCCACCGTCTGGCGCATCCGCCAGGAACCCGACGCCGTCCTCTCGGCCGAGACCATCGCCGAGACCGTCCGGAAGCTGAGCCGGGGGCATACGGGCCCGGTGGAACTGGCCGTCAGCCCCCGGCACGCCGAGCAGATCGCCTCGACGCTGACGGACGTCAAGGCCGCCGTGGAGGAACTGAAAGCCCTGGCCGAGACCCCGACGGGCGCCGACCGCGACCGCTGGGCCGGCTCCGTCGCCCGGGCGCTCCGCCTGGTCGAGGGGGCGACCGGCGGCCGGTGCTGGCCGCCCGGCCCCGACTGCCCCGAGGAGGCCGCAGCCGGCGTGTCGGTCGACTGGGCAAGCGGCCCCGTCCTGCAGATGGCCTTCGCCTGGATCGAAGAGCACCTCGGCAACGACCTCTTCGGCGGGCCGTCGGGCGGCGACACGGGCAACCTGCGGACGGCGCTCGCGCAGGCGGTCCTCCGGCTGGGCTTCGCCGTCGTCGGCAAACGCGAGCCCCTCGACCTTGTGCCGCGCGTCGTCGAGACCATGGGCGAAGGTCTGGCCCCGCGGGCCTTGGTCGAGCGGCTGGAGGCGCAGCTTCTCGTCTCCTGGGACGAGGCGCCCCGTATGCCGCCCGGCAGCGACCTCCGCAAGACCCGCGACCAGCTCTTCGCCTGGACGCCGCGCGCCATCGACGTCTTCGTCGCCCTGCTGCGCCAGTGGGACCGGATGGACCACCTGGAGATGGCCCTGCGGACCTATCGGGGGGAGAGCCTCGCGGCCGCCACGCTGGCCGTCCTGCCCGGGCGGGAGGTGCGGCTGGTGGACCTGTTCGTGATGCAGCCGGAGATCGGGTTCCGCGGCACGACGCGCATCGTCGCGCGGCCCACGGACGCCGAGACCGTCATTACGTTTGTGCCCGAGTCGGACGCCGGCGACGTCGTCGTCCGGTTCCAGGGGATCGGCTACGCCCTCGTGCGCGGGCTCGTGCTGCCGCTTCGGGACGCGGCCCTGCGCGAGGTGCGGCTGGTGGCGGCCGAGAGCGGGCGCGGCGACGAGATGGTCAACGTGAAGCTGCTGATGGAGGCCGTCGACGGCGAGGGCGACCCGCGCGTCGCCATGGTCTACCACGACGTGCGGAGCGACCGCCCGCCCCGGACGCGCCAGGTCTTCAGCTACCTGCTGCCCGAGGCGCGATACACGTTTGAGCGGGTCGAGGAAGCGCCCTAGGCCCCGCGCGCCCGCCGCCGCACCAGCGCGAGCACCCCGCCGAGGGCCGCGAGCGCCAGCGTCCCCGGCTCCGGCAGCGCCGTAACGGTGAGCACGCCCGTGCCGTCGTCGTAGCTGCCCGCCCACCCGCCGGGCAGGACGAGGTCGAACCCGCCGGTCAGCGTCCCGCCGAAGAGGTCGTACGTGCCGAGGCCGGCCGTCCCGTCGCTCAGGATCACCAAGTCCCCGGCCTGGGCCACCGTGCCGCCCACGGTGACCTTGGTGCGGCCCAGGTCGGCGGCCGTGAGGATGAGTTCCACTGCCGCCGTCGGGGCGCACGTCAGGTCGTCCAGCACGCTCAGTGTGCCGCGCCCCACCTGCCCGGTGCCGGTCAGGTCGAAGGCCTCGATGCCCCAGGCATCGGCGTCGCTCGGCTGGAGGAAGCGGCAGGCGGCGCCGAGGGCGACCCGGGCCGCCAGGTCCTGGCCGGACCCGTTCATGTACCCGTAGGTGTGCACCAGGGCGGGGTCGTAGCCGGTGAACGCGACGATGCCCTGGTCGACGGCCAGCGTCGAATCGGCCTGCCAGCCGGTCTCGCCGGCCAGCTCCAGCGTCCCGCCGCCCGTCTTCGTCAGGGTCGTGCCGGTGGTGCCGACGTACGGGCCGAAGCCGACGTCGGCGCCGACCTCGTGGCGTTCGTGCCAGGTGTCGACGTAGGTGAGGGTGCGGCCGGCCTCGACGTCGAGGGTCCAGCCGTACTTCCAGTACGTCCCGCCGTCGTACTGCTGGTCGTGGGTGCGGACCTCCCAGCGGGCGCCCGGGCCCGTGGTGAAGTTGAGCAGGCCGTGGTGGCTGAGCGTGGGCCCGGGGATGTACTTCCAGATGGTCGGCAGGTTCCGCGAGTGGTGGGTGACCATGGTGGCCCGCTGGACGGTCAGGGTGGAGAGGCCGCCGGTGGGCGTGCCGTCCGGGCTGAGGTCGGCGTCGAAGTTCACGTCGAACTCGATGACCTCGCCCGTGCCGGTGCCGGCGACGTGGAAGTCGCGGGCGTGGATGAGGTCGCTCATGTTGTTGTTGATCCGGGCCGCGGGCGAGACGGCGATGTCGGCCCCGCCGGTCATGGTCCAGTAGCTCTTGGCCCCGGTGAAGCCGTTGTTCCAGCCGCTGTCGACAGTCCAGACGGTGCCGGTGCCGCTGACGTTGACGGTGGCCTTGCGGGCCGCGCCGCCGACGTAGTCGCCGCCCAAGGTCGTCGTCGAGGTCTCCGACGTTGTGACCGTGAAGACGTCGTCCGCGACGGCCGGACCGGCCGCCGCTACCACCAGAAGGACACCCAGAAGGCCCTGTTTCATCGCCTGCGCTCCCCGCGACTCGACCCCGGCGCCGCCCCGGCCGCGCGGCCGGCGCAAGCGCACCTTTCCCCCGGCTGCACGTAACTATGGCGCATAAAGCGCGTTGCGTCAAACGGCTTGCCGGCCGGCGCGGGTTTTCCTGTGGCACGCCGCCCACGCGGTCGGTAGGCTTTCGCCCCGGTCACCCCGAACGCGACGCGGCCCGCGCGGCCGCCCGAAGGAGAACCCGATGCGCAAGCCCGACCGCGACGTCGTCCGCCGCCATCCCGAGAACCCCATCCTCACCGCCGACGCCTTCCCGTGGAAGGTCTCGGCCGTCTACAACTCCGGCGTCGTCAAGCACGGCGACCGCTACGTCATGGCCTGCCGCGTCAACCAGCTCTGCCAGTACACGCTCATCTGGCTGGCGGACTCCGACGACGGCGTCCACTTCACGCCGCGCCCCGAGCCCCTGGCCCTGCCCGACGACGACGAGTTCCGCATGTTCGCGACGCACGTCGTCTACGACCCGCGGATCACGCACATGCCCGAGGACGGGTGCTACTACATGACGCTGGCCGTCCACGGGCACATGGGCTGCCGCCCGGCCCTGTTCCGGACGACCGACTGGGAGGACGTGGCCTTCTTCGACTGGCTCGGCGAGATCGACAACCGGAACATCGTCCTGTTCCCGGAGAAGCTGGACGGGATGTACGTCCGGCTCGACCGCCCCAACAAGCCCGCCGGCAAGGGCGACATCTGGATCTCCTACTCCCCGGACCTCCACTTCTGGGGCCGGTCGAAGGTGATCATGAAGGCGGCCGACTGCGGCCTGTTCTGCACGAGCGGCATCGGCCCGTGCAGCATCCCGATCCGCACCGACGAGGGCTGGCTCATCCTCTTCCACGGCGTCATGATGCCCTGCGCGAACACCTGGTACACCCTCGGCGTCGCCCTGCTGGACCTGGAGGACCCGTCGAAGGTCATCGCCCGGGCCGAGCACCCCATCCTCCAGCCCGAGGCCCACTACGAACGCCACGGCCTCGTGCCGAACGTCATCTTCTGCTGCGCCGCCGTGCCGGAGCCCGACGGCGAGGTCAAGATCTACTACGGCGCCGGCGACGATACCCAGGCCATGGCCACAAGCACGATCGACGAGCTGCTCTGGGCCTGCCGGAACCACTGAGCGCCCGCGAGCCCGACGAGGCCCCGATGCCCCGACGCACGCCCCTGCCGCCCGCGACGCGCCTGGCATGGTTCCGCGAGGCCCGCTTCGGCCTCTTTCTCCACTGGGGCCTCTACGCCCAACTCGGCCGCAACGAGTGGGCCATGAACCGCGAGCGCGTTCCCCGGGCCGAGTACGAGGCCCTGGCCGACACGTGGCACCCGAAGCCCGGCTTCGCCCGGGCGTGGGCGCGCCTGGCCAAGGCCGCCGGCGCAAAGTACGTCGTCCTCACCACGAAGCACCACGAGGGCTTCTGCCTGTGGGACACGGCGCGGCGGGACTTCTGCGCGAGGAAGCGCGGCCCGGGGCGGGACCTCGTGGCCGAGTTCGCCGAGGCCGTCCGGGCCGAGGGCCTCAAGGTCGGCTTCTACTACTCGCTCATGGACTGGCACCACCCCGACGGCGCCCGCTGCTGGAAGGACCCGGCCGCGCGCCGCCGCTTCCTCGACGACACGCGGGCCGAGCTCGAAGAGCTGATGACCGGCTACGGCCGCGTCGACATCCTGTGGTACGACTACGCTTGGCCGCTGAAGGGGGCCGAGGCCTGGGAAAGCGTCGAAATGAACGCCCGGGTCCGCGAGCTCCAGCCGCACATCCTCATCAACAACCGGGCGTGGACGGAGGAGGACTTCGGTACCCCCGAGGAGGAGATCAAGGCCGCCGACCCCGGCCGGGCCTGGGAGGCCTGCATGACCTTCAACGGCGTCTCGTGGGGGTACATGCCGTGCGCGGTCGATTGGCGCGGCACACGCGACGTGCTGGCGATGCTTCGCCAGTGCGCCGCCGGCGACGGGAACCTGCTCCTGAACGTCGGGCCCGCGCCGGACGGGACGATCTCCGACTACGAGGCCGACTGCCTGCGGACCGTCGGCCGCTGGATCGCCCGGAACGCCGAGGCCGTCTACGGCCGCATGGACCGCACCGACGGCCGCTTCGAGAAGATGCCCGTGGGCCAGTGGACGAGCCGCGGCAAGACGGCCTACTTCTGGGTCTTCCACTGGCCGGGGCGGGAGATCGCGATCGGCGGCCCGCGCTCGACCGTGAAGCGCGCGACGCTCCTGGCGACCGGCCGCGAGGTCTCCTTCGAGCAGACCCGGGACCGCCTCGTCCTCACGGGCCTTCCGAAGCGCAGCCCGGACAAGCTGGCTGGCGTGACGGTCCTGAAGCTGGAGTGCGCCTCGAGGCCCCGCCAGGTACTCGGTCCGGGCTACGTGGTGCCGAAGGGCCTGCGCTGGCCGAGGTAGGTTTGCCGCCCCTTTTTCGCTTGCCGCCCCCGCCCGCGGCTGTGGTATAGAAGGTCGCCGCGCCGGCGCGCCGCCGGCGCCTCACGTGCGTACGAAGGAGAGTTCCCGTGGCCAAACGGTCCGCCGTCGTCCCGCAGGAGAAGCGCCTCCAGTGGTTCCAGGAGGCCCGGTTCGGCATGTTCATCCACTGGGGCCTGTACTCGCAGCTCGGCCGCCACGAGTGGGTGATGAACCACGAGCAGATTCCGGTCGAGGAGTACGAGCAGCTCGCCCACACGTGGAAGCCCAAGCCGAAGCCCGCCCGCGAGTGGGCCCGGCTGGCGAAGAAGGCGGGCATGAAGTACATGGTCATGACCACCAAGCACCACGAGGGCTTCTGCCTCTGGGACACCGGGCAGACGGACTATAGCGCCGTCAACTACGGCCCGGGCCGCGACTTGGTGGCCGAGTTCGTCGAGGCGTGCCGCGAGTTTGACCTCAAGGTCGGCCTGTACTACTCGCTGATGGACTGGCACCACCCGGACGGGGCGACGTGCTACACCGACGAGGACGCCCGGCGCCGGTTCCTCGACTTCACCCAGGGCTGCGTCCGCGAGCTGATGTCGAACTACGGGCAGATCGACATCCTGTGGTACGACGTCTCGTGGCCGTGGTTCGACGCGGAGCGGTGGGAATCGAAGAAGATGAACCGCATGGTCCGCCGCCTCCAGCCCGCCATCCTGATCAACAACCGGTCGGCCACGCCCGAGGACTTCGGCACCCCCGAAGGGCGCGTCAACCCCCAGGAGGTCGGCCGCGCCTGGGAGGCCTGCATGACCTTCAACGGCTCCTGGGGCTACATGCCATGTTCGCCGGACTGGCGGAGCAGCCGCGAGGTCGTCGGCATGCTGCAGACGTGCGCGGCCGGCTACGGGAACCTGCTGCTGAACATCGGCCCGACGCCTGACGGCTCCGTGCCGCCCGAGGCGACCGAGCGGCTCCTGCCGGTCGGCAAGTGGCTCGGAGAGAACGGCGAGGCCGTCTACGGGAAGCTCGACCGGACCGACGGCCGCCTGCGCAACCTGCCGCTCGGCCGCTGGAGCCTGCGCGGAAAGACGGCGTACTACTGGGTCTTCCGCTGGCCGGGCCAGGAGCTGACGATCGGCGGCATGAAGGGGACGCTGAAGAAGGCGACGTACCTGGCCACCGGAAAGCCGATCGACTTCGTCCAGGAGACGCGGCGGATCATCCTGACGGGCCTGCCGCCCCAGAGCCCGGACAAGCAGGTCGGCGTGACGGTGATCAAGCTGGAGTTCGCCTCGAAGCCGCGCCGCGAACAGGGCGCCGGGTACATCGTCCTGAAACGACCGGACGGGTCGATCGTGTAGCCGGGGCGGGCCGGCGCTTCGGCGGTCGCGCGCTTGCATCCGGCGCGCCGGCGCGCTAGGCTGGGGCTGTCCCGAGATACCCCGGAGGGCTGCCGCATGCCGAACCCCCGCATCCGCCGCGTGCACCGCCTGGTTGCCCGGGGGGCCGTGCGCCTGGCCGCGGCGACGCTCCTTCTGGCGCTTGTGGGATGGGGCCTGCTGCTTCTGGGAAGTACCGCCGGGCGCGCCCTGGCCGGCGAGGCCCCCGCCGAGGCGCCGGCCGCCACTGAAGAAGGTGCCGACCCGCCCGCGGAGGCCGCCGCGGCCGGGCCTGCCGCCGCCCCCCTCCCGGCCGACCCGTCCGCCGACCCCGAGGCCTGGGCGGCCGACCAGGAAGCGCCCCCGCCGCCCGAGCCCGACGCCCCGGCGCTGGACCTCTCGTACTTGGCGGAGCGGTACCTCGGCCGCTGGGTCCTCATCGAACTGCTCGGCGTCGCGGTCTGGCAGTTCCTGGCCGCCTTCCTCTTCATCCTGCTGGGCCTGGTGATGCGCAAGGTCTCGGACGTCGTCTGGGACCACACGCTGATCCCGCTGCTCAAGAAGACGCCTTTCAAGTTCGACCATATGATGGGCGAGGCCGCCTCCAAGCCCATCGGCTGGGCGTTGGCCCTGGCCGGCCTGGCCGGGGCGGCGGCGGTGATGCGGCTGCCGGTCGATCCGAATGTGCGCGGCTTCGCGTATGGCGCGCTCAAGGTCCTGGTGGCCCTGGACATCGTCTGGTTCCTCTTCCGCGCGGTGGACGTGGTCGTCTACCAGCTCATGCAGGCGGCCGAGCGGACGGACTCGCGCCTCGACGACCAGATCGTCCCGCTCCTTCGCAAGTCGCTCAAGGTCACCATCGGGGCCTTCTCCGCCGTCTGGGTCGTCCAGCTCCTGGGGTACAACGTCGCGAGCCTGCTGGCGGGGCTGGGCATCGGCGGGCTGGCGGTCGCCCTGGCGCTGCAGGACACGCTCGCGAACTTCTTCGGGTCGGTCTTCATCTTCCTCGACCACCCGTTCCGCGTCGGCGACTTGGTCAAGATCAACGACGCCGAGGGCACCGTCGAGCAGATCGGCTTCCGCTCGACGCGCGTACGCCTGTTCGGGCGCAGCGTCGTGGCGATCCCGAACAAGCACGTGGCGGACGCGGCCATCGACAACTGGTCCGCCCGGAACATGCGCCGCGTCGTCCAGACCGTCGGTGTCACCTACAGCACCACCGCCGACCAGATGGAGGCCCTCGTGGCCGACATCCGCGGCATCCTCGAGGCCGACGAGGGCGTCGACAACGAATGGATCGCCGTCCGCTTCACCGAGTTCGGCGGCTCCAGCCTCAACCTCACGGTCATCTACTTCACGGTCTCGCCCGACTACCTCGACTACCTCGACTCGATGGAGCGGGTGAACCTGGCCGTCATGCGGGCGCTGGTGGCGCGCGACCTGGAGATCGCGTTCCCGACGCGGACCATCCACGTGGCCTCGGGCAAGATGGCCGAGGAGTAGGCGGCGGGGCGAGGCCTGCGCTTGACCCCCCCGCGCGGGCCTGCTCTAATGCCCCGCGCCGTGGCGGGCCGGGGCGCCCCCGGCCGCGCGGCCGGAGACTCCGCATGGCCGCCAACCCCGGACACGGCGACTGCGAGGCGTGCGGCGCCAGGTGCTGCCGCTACGTCGTTGTCGAGATCTCGAAGCCCACCTCCAAGGCCGACCGCGACGAGATCCGCTGGCTGCTGGCCCACCGGGCCATCGAGGTCTACATCGACCACGATGATAAGACCTGGAACCTTCAGGTCTTCAACGAATGCGTGCACCTGGCCGACGACGGCCGCTGCGCCAACTACGACGGCCGCTTCGACGTCTGCCGCGACTACGACACCGAGACCTGCGAGGCCTCCGACGGCGAGGTCGACGCCACCATCTTCCGCACCCCCGCCGACTTCGACGCGTGGTGGGAGGTCAAGCGGGAGAAGAAACACGCCGCGCGCCGCCTCAAGCAGGAGAAGCGCCGCCGCGCCAAGGCCGAGCGGCGCGGCAAGAAGGACGCGCGCCACCGCAAGGCCGGGTAGGCGCGGACCGAGGCCGCGCGCGCCGCGCGGCCCGCGCCGAAAGGAGCCGCCCCCCGTGCCCCGCACCCTTTGCCGCGCACCGCTGCTCGCCCTGGCCCTGGTTTCGCTCGCGGCCGGCGCCGCCCGCGCCGCCGTCGTCTGGTGGGAAGGCGAAGCCCCCGCCGAGACGAACTTCCCGGCGCGGACCTGGTTCTCGGCCTCGACCTTCCCCGAGAAGCGCGACGTCCTCTCGGGCGGCGACTGGCTCACCCACGACGGCGAGCGCAAAGGCCCCGAGGCCTTCGCGCGCTACCGCGTCGCCGTCCCCGAGGCCGGCACCTACACCCTCTGGTGCCGCAAGTTCTGGAAACACGGCCCGTTCCGCTGGCGGTTCGACGGCGGCGACTGGCGCGTGTGCGGCCGCGACGTCGGCCTTGTCGACAGCGTCCCGATCCGCGAGCACCTCTGCGTCAACTGGGTCACCCTGGGCGAGGTGAAGCTCGCTCGGGGCGTCCACGTTTTCGAGCTCCGGCTGCTGGCCGGCCCCGGCGAGAAACGCACCGCCTGCTTCGACTGCTTCGCGCTGGCGTCCGGGCCGTTCGTGCCGCGCGGCAAACTGAAGCCGGGCCAGACGAGCGGCCTCTCCGAGCCGGGGTGGTGGGCGCTGGAGCCGCCGCCCGACCCGTTCGCGGCCTCGCCGATCGACCTGCGCGGGCGGAACGAGGCGGAGGCCGGGGCGGGCGGCTTCGTCCGGGCCGAGGGCGACCGCGTCGTCCGCGCCGACGGCACGCCACTCAGATTCTGGGCCGTCAACGTCGGCCCGGACGTCGTCCGTCTCGGCGAGGGCGCCCAGCGGTACCTCGCCCGGCGCCTCGCGAAGGTGGGCGTCAACGCCGTCCGCATCCATGGGGCCGTCTTCGACCAGGGCGCCGCCGACCCCGCCGCCGTTAACGAGCGATACCTGGCCGACCTTCAGCGCCTGGTGGCCGTCCTGAAGGCCGAAGGCATCTACGCGCACCTCTCCTTCTACTTCCCCCTCTGGTTCCGGGTGCGGCCCGAGCACGGCCTCGCGGGCTACGAAGGCATGGACAATAAGAAGCCCTTCGCGCTGCTCTTCTTCGACCCCGCGTTCCAGGCCGCCCACCGGGCCTGGGCCAAGGCGCTGCTGGCGACGCCGAACCCGCACACGGGCGTGCCGCTCGCCCAGGACCCGGCGGTGGCGATGGTCGAGATCGTCAACGAGGACAGCCTCTTCTTCTGGACGTTCACCGCGAAGAACGTCCCCCCGCCGCAGATGGCCAAGCTGGAGGCCCGCTTCGGCGCCTGGGCCGCCGCCCGCTACGGCTCGCCCGCGAAGGCCCTGGCCGCCTGGCAGGGCGCCGGGCACCCGCGCGACGCCCCCGGCGACGGCCGCCTCGGCCTCTTCGACGCTTGGCACATGACCGCCGACGGCCACGGGCAGGGCGGCAAGCGCCGCCGCGTCGGCGACCAGGTTCGCTTCCTCGGCGAGCTCCAGCGCGCCTTCTACGCCGCCACCGCCGCCTATCTGAAGCGCGACCTCGGCTACGGCGGCCTCGTGGTGTGCGGCAACTGGAAGACGGCCGACGCCCGCGTCCTCGGGCCGGTCGAGCGGTGGACCTACACCGCCGGCGACGTCATCGACCGCCACGGCTACTTCGGCGGCAAGCACGAGGGCCCGCGGTCGAGCTACTCGGTCAGCGTCGGCGACACCTTCGAGAGCCGCGCCGGCGTCCGCGAGCCCGGCGCCCTGCCGACCCACTGCATCCAGCCCGCCGACCACCCGCAGATCATCTCCGAGATCGGCTGGCCCAACCCGAACCGGTTCAAGGCCGAGTTCCCGCTCCTGGCGGCCGCATGCGCCGCCGCGCAGGGCCTCGACGGGCTCTTCTTCTTTGCCGTCGGCGGCCCCAGCTGGGAAACCTCCGCCAGGAAGTTCGCCTGTGCCACCCCGACCATCCTCGGCCAGTTCCCGGCCCTCGCGCTCGCGCTGCGACGCGGCGACCTGGAGGAAGGGCCCGTGGTCGTCGGCCAGGCCCTCGCCGTCGAGGACTTCTGGGCCCTGAAGGGCGGGGCGGCCGTCGCGCCGGCGGCCCTCGACGCCCTCCGCCAGGCCGACGCCGGGGGCGCCGTCCCCGCCGCCGGCAGCATCGACCCGTTCGCCTTCGCCCTCGGCCGCGTCGTCGAACGCTACGACCAGGGGCGCTCGCGCCTCCTCGTCCGCCCGCTCGCGACGCTCATCGACCGCAAGGCGAAACGCCTCGCGACCCCCACCGGCGCCGTCCGCTGGGACTACGGCACCGGCGTCTGCCTCATCGACACCCCGCGCACCCAGGCGGTCGGCGGCTTCCTCGGCCAGGCCGGCCCGCAGCAGCTCGGCAACGTGACTATCGCCTGCGCGAACGAGTTCGCCTGCGTCACCGTGACCAGTCTCGACGACGCCCCGCTCGCGACGGCGACGCGCGTCCTGGTCCAGGCCGTCACCGAGGAGAAGCCCTACGGGTGGCGGGTCGAGGGCGGCACGATTGCCGACCTCGGCGGCCCGCCGATGCTCGTCCGGAACCTCGACGCGACCGTCACGCTGAAGGGCGGCGGCCCGTGGACCGCCCGGGCCCTCGACGCCCACGGCTACCCGCGCGACGTGCGCGTGGCCGTCACCCGCGAGGGCGGCGCGACGAGCGTCACGCTGCCCGCCGACGGCCTGTACACCGTCCTGGAGCGGCCCTGACCGGAAAGGGGGAACCATGCGACGCGTCACCTGGCCGGGCCGCGCGGGCCTTGCGCTGGCGGCACTCGCGCTCGCGGCGGGCGTGGCGCCGGCCCGTGCGGGGGAGGGCGGCACGGTCCTGATGCTCCCCGTCACGGCCGACAACTCCATCGTCCTCTACCGCGGCGAGACGCACCTGAACGCCGGCGCCGCCCCGCGCCTCCGCATCAAGGGCAACCAGCACCTGCTGGCGGTCGCTTTCGACACGCGCCTCCTTGCCGGCCGCACCGTCACGCGGGCCGAACTCGTCTACCACCGGGCCGCCCACGCGATCGACGGCGTCACGCTCGCGACCATCGCGTGCCCGTGGGACGAACTCAAGAGCTGCGCCCTGACGAGCGGCGCCGGCCCCGAGCCCGGCTGGGGCCGACCGGCCGCCCTCTTCCCGGCCATGACCGGCAGCAACGGCTGGACCCTGACGTGCCAGGCCGAGAGCCGCGCCGCCGAGGGAGTCTACCGCTGGGCCGTCGCGCCGGACCTCGTCCACGCGTGCGCCGTCGGCGCCGCCCACGGCCTCTCGGTTCACGAGTGGACCGTCGACTATTCGCGGAACCCGACCGTCCACAGCCGCGAGGCGCGCGGCCGCGAGCCGCACCTTCTCGTCACCCTCGGGCCGCCGGCGCCCGCGCCGCTCCCGCCGACCGGCCTGCGCCTGACCGACGCGGGCGACCCGGAGAGCCTGCGGCTGCACCTCGTGGGGCCGGCGCGCGGGTTCGTCTACGAGGTGGAGGTCAGCGGCCGCCCGCTCCCGCGGTGGAACGTCCCGCCCGTCCGGCCGGGCGAGGCCCAGATGATACCCGTCCGCGACCTCGGCCTCGCTCCCGGGGCGCGCGTGCGGGTCAGCGTTCGCACCGTGAGCCGCGGCGGCGAGCGCAGCCGTGCCGTCACGGTCTCCGGCCGCGTGCCCGACCCCGGCCCGGTGCCGGAGCCGGCCGCGCCGGACCTGCCGCCCCCCGCGAAGGGCGACGCCCCGGGCCTCGTGGCCGTGCCGCTCCTCGACAAGCTCGACGAGGCCGGCCGCGCCGTCGGCGACCTGCCCCGCGGGTACCTCGCGCGGAACGCCGTCTTCGACGGCCGCACCGTGCGCCTGGCAGCCGCGCGCGGCGAGGTGGTCGGCTTCCTGGCCCTGGTCAAGGGCACGGGGCGGGTGACGGCGGCGTGCGAGGTGGGCGGCCTGCGGGTCGACGTCCGCCGTGCCCTCTACGTCGACGGCGCCGACGGCCGGCGCCTGCCCGACCCGCTCGTGCCGATGCCGGCGGGGGGCGTCGCCCTGCGCGAGAACGCCTGGACGCCGCTCGCTGTGGACGTGTACGTCGCCTTCGACGAGCGCCGGGAGCGCCTCGAAGGCGCCCTGGTGCTCTCCGACGGCCGCCGCCTGCCCGTCGAGATCGCGGTCCGCCCGTTCGCCCTGCCGCGCCGCGCGCGCTTCCTGTGCGAGATGAACGGCTACGGCCTGCCGGACCGGGTGAGCGAGTACGAGGCGCTGCAGCGGGTCGCGTACGACCACCGCGTCCACGTGAACCTGCTGCACTACTCGCACCGGACGGCCGCGGCGGACGCCCGCCGCTCGACCATGGACATGCGGATGGCCGACGGCCGGCGCATGGACGAGCGCCGCTACAACGGCGTCGAGCCGGGCGCGACGACCACGTACTGGGCCGACTTCGCCGCCGCCTTCGGTCCGCACCTCTCCGGGGCGCTGCACGCGGGCGGCCATCGCGGGCCCGTCGCCGCCCCCGGGTTCTACCTGACGTTCCACGAGAGCTGGCCGCTGCCGATGCGGCCGTACTGGAACGGGCGCCTGGACGCGTACCAAGCCTTCGCCGACCATCCCGAGTACGCCCGGACGTGGGTCGCGCTGCTTGCCGACTTCTTCGGCCTCGCCCGCCGCGCGGGTTGGACCGACGCCGGCTTCCAGGTCTACCTCAACAACAAGGGGAGCCCGGACGACCCGACCAAGGGCCCGTGGACGCTGGACGAGCCCGCGGGCTACTTCGACTACCGGGCCCTGGCGTACTACGGCGACCTCGTCCGCCGCGCCCGCCCGCCCGGCTCGCCGGTCACCGTGCGCTACCGCATCGACATCTCGCGTCCGCAGTTCGACCGGGGCCAGCTCTGGGGCAAGGCCGACCTCTGGGTCGTCTCGACGAGCGCCTTCGAGCGGTACCCGCGCGTCGTCGCCGACCGGATGGAGTTCGACGGTCTGGACGCCTGGATTTACGGCTCCACGAGCAAGGTCGAGCACACGAACCGGCTGACGTGGGCGTGGGTCCTCGGGGGGTACCGCGGCGGGGCGTCGGGCGTGGTGCCGTGGCAGACGATCGACAAGGACGGCTCGGCCCTGGCGACGGCCGATACGCTCGGCCTCTTCATCTTCGAGCCGCGCGAGGGCGGGCCCGCCCGCCTCCACCACAGCCTGCGCCTGAAGGTCTTCCGCCGCGCCCAGCAGGACATCGAGTACCTGGAACTCGCGCGCGAGCGGTGCGGCTGGACGCGCGGGCAGCTCGGGGCGTTCATCGACCGGTGCCTGGGCGACGCCCCGGCCTCGCCCGAGGCCGCCCGCCGCCTCCGCGAAGCCGCCGCCGCGGCCATTCAGCGGTCGGCCACGGACCCGTCGTCCAGGAAGTAGCCCTTGCCGATGCCGCGGTCGCCCTTCTCGGCGCGGCGCGCCGCCGCCTCCTTCAGCCCGTCCAGGTCGACGGTGATGCCGAGGCCGGGTCCGCCGGGGAGGTCGAGGGCGTCGCCCTTCGACCACGCCAGGCCCGAGAGGAACGGGGCCCCGAGGGCGATGTGCTCGTACGCCTCGTGGATCAGGAAGTTGTTGATGGCCGCGCACACGTGCAGGCTGGCCGCGAGGCCCAGCGCCGAGTGCGTGCTGTGCGGGGCGAGGGGCACGTCGTAGACCTCGGCCAGGGCCGCCAGCTTCCGCATCTGGCTGACGCCGCCCACCTCGACGATGTCCGGATTGAGCACGTCCACCGCCTGGGCCTCCAGCACCGGGCGGAAGGGCCAAACGGTCGCCATCCGCTCGCCGGCCGCCAGCGGCACCGTCGTCGCCCGCTTGACGCGCACGAGGTCCGCGTTCTGCTCGGGCGGGACCACCTCCTCGAAGTAGAGGAGGCCCAGGTGCTCGATGCGGCGGCAGACCTGGATGGCGACCTGGGCGGTGAACTTGCCGTGCCCGTCGTACATCAGGTACCCGCCGGGCCCGAGGTCGGCCCGCTTCTTCTCGAGGGCCGAGACGATGGCGTCGATAGGGGCGGGCGTGTCGACCATCGGGTGGAGCCGGTGGTCGGTCACCTTGAAGGCCTTCGGCGACGGGTAATGCCGCAGCCGCGCCCGGCACGGCCCGCCCAGCAGACGGTAGAGGGGCATGCCGGCGGCCTTGCCGAGGAGGTCCCAGAGGGCGATGTCGAGGCCGGCGATGGCCGCCGCGTGCAGCACCCCGCCGCGCACGTTCCGGTGGGCCCGGTAGAGGAGTTGCCAGATGGCCTCGACGCGCGTCGGGTTCATGCCGACGAGCAGGGGCTTGTAGGTATGGAGGATGGCCTCGGCGATGGCGGCCGGGGCGACGCCGACCTCGCCCCAGCCCTCCAGGCCCGCGTCGGTGCGGACGCGGAGGAAGAGGCGGCCGGCATTGTAGACCTCGATGTCGGTGATCCGGAGTTCGCCCTCGGCCGCCTGCATCGGCGGTTTGCCGCTCTGGGCGATCGCGGCCCGCGCCGGGCCGAGGGCCGCCCCGGCGGCCGCGGCCGCCGAAAAGGCCAGCCAGTCGCGTCGTTTCATCGCGTCTCTCCTTCCGTGTTATCGGGCGATGCGCTGCACCGGCTGGTAGAGGCCGCGCGTCGCCGCGCGGAACTCGTCCAGGCGCCGCTCGGCCCAGGGTCCGGCCAGGAGGGCCCGGAGGGCCTCGTCGGCGTATCGCGCCAGAGCCACGGCCTCATACTTGCTCGTCTCGTTGCGCAGGTCGCGGCGGTGTGTCAGGCGAGCCATCACGTCATGATAGCGCCGGATCGCGTCCGACGGCGAACCGTCCTGGCAGACGGCCACGTCATTGTGATGGACCCCCGGACCCTCGCGATTGGCCCGGATGACCATCAGGAACCCGTACACCAGGGCCGGATACGCAATGTGGAGGTTCGTACAGTCGCCGATGGCCTCTTCCATCCGGTTCGTCAGGTTGCGGAAGGCTCGGAGGGCTCCTTTGCAGGAGATGGCCACCACCGGCCCGATGCCTTCCTTGGTGACGACCACGTCTACGTCCTTGGTCTTCAGGCCGCCGAACACCGTACGCTCGCCGGCGCGCCCGGCGTCCGGGTCGAACTCGAGACCCAGGCTCCCGTCGTGCCGCTCCACCGTGAACGGCGGCCTGGGCGTGATCTCCTCCGGGAAGAAGCCGCCCTCCAGAACCAGGCGGCAGGCCACATACCAGTGCAGCGGCTTGATGTGCTTCTGGCCCTGATGGACCGCCTTGCAGGTGACGAATGCCGCCAGGGTGTCTCGCAAGCTCACCCACCGGCACACTGCGGCTTTAGCCATAGTGTCTCCATGCACGCATGATGGCAATGCCTTCCCGGAGCAGGTGCGCTTCCTCGGGCGAGGTCTTCCAGGGCGGCGTGACGACGACCCGGGCCGCCTCGCGCGGCTCGATCTTGAGCATACCGCCCCCCAAGGGGTGCCCCTCGACTTCGCAACGGAATCGCGTCAGGGGAGACTGCCACTGTGTCTGCAGGTCTTTGACACTCATCCCGTCGGTCAGGGTGATGACATGCACGGAGTTCGTGGCCACGCATCCCGCCCGGTTGGCCACCAGCGTCGGCCCCGCGCCGCTCATATACGACAGGAACGCGTCGGGCACGGTCACGTCCGGCACCGCGTACCAGGGCGAGCGGGTACGGCCCTTGTAGGCTTGGCGCGCGGCCTCCGCTTCAGGGGACGCCAGATAGCGCCGCACGGGTTCGGGCACCTGGTCCTGACGTGTCAAGTGAAGCAGCAGGAACCGGTCATCCTGCTGTCTCCAGGCGCCCACGGTGGCTTTCGTGATGGCCTTGGCCGGCAGGGACCGTGCGTTGCGCGCCGCCGGTCGAAGGAACCGCTTGGGGATGCGCCAGTGCCCGGCCTCTGACGGCCTCAGGTGGAAGAACTCGTTGGCCCCCGTGACGTACCCGATGCGCACCGTGGCCACGTTGCCCAGCGTCCGGCTTCCGTCGGCCTCCGCCGCCGCCCGGTACACGCCCCGGACCGCCTCGGGCAGCAGGAACGGGCGCAACCGCTCCCCCCAACGCTCCCACGCCTCGCGGCTGACGTACGTGCCCTTGCGGGGGGGCGACGGAGTGAAACGGAAGTGTTTCTGCGTCGCCAGCCAGAAGGCGTCCGTCTGGCCCCCGTACCCCGCGCCGTAGAGAAGCCAGTAGTCCTCCGACAGGTCCGGGAACAGCTTCTCCTCGACCGCCACAATCTGGACGTGGTCAAAGTGGTCCGCCATGAACCGCAAGACCGGCTTCGCGTAGGTCGCGTGGCCCAGTTCGGCGGGGACGACGAAGGCCATACGGCCCCCCGGCCTCAGGAGTGTCGCGGTGGCCACCAGGAACGGCGCCCACGAGGACGTAAGCGACGAGAAACGCGCCCCATGCCGGGCGCACAGCGCCAACGCGCGCCGCCTTACGTCTCCGCTGAACCGCTGGTATCGGATGAACGGGGGGTTCTCGGCCGCGCAATCGAACCGTTCGTCCGTCTCGGTGGCCCACCGGAACAGGTCGCTTTTCCAGACGGTGTGGCCCGGCGCGCGGCCCCGGGCCAACGTGGCCGCTTCGGGTGCCTGCTCCACACCCACGCTGTTCGCGTGACAGGCCAAGAAGCGGCCGTCGCCACAGGAGGGATCGAGCGTCCGGTCCGAGGGCCGGCGCACCGCCCACCGGACAAGCGACCGGACGACCTTGTCCGGGGTGTAGTACGCCCCCCGTTGCTTCCGCGTCTCGTGGTCCACGGTGTTCGGCCCGCCACCCGTGCCCGGACTCCATCCTAGCAACGCCCCGCTGCCGATTCAAGCAAGCGGGTCGGCGGCCTCACCGCGCCTCGAGCCGGGTTGCCCGGATCGGGTGCACCGTCGTCTTGCCGTCGCGCGTCATCACGAGGCCGACGGTGCCCTCGAAAGCGACCCCCGCGCCCTGCCACGTGAAGGGCTCCAGCGCCATCAGGGCGACGATCTCCGTCCCGTCGTCCAGCCGCACCCGCGTCACGCGTCCCGCGTCATCCAGCCGGGCGATCTCCGGCGCCGCCTCGTCCTCGCCGCGCACCACGAACGCCCACGTCGCGTCGGTCCCGCCCGGCATGTGCCATCGCAACTCCAGCGATCCGTCGAACGTCGGCAACTCGTCATGCGGCAAGGGCTTGCCGTCGCGGTCGGTGTGTCGGTTCAGGATGTCGCGGTCGTTCGCCGTGAAGGTCACCCCGTCGGGATAGAGCATCGCGAGGTGGCCGGTCGGGCCCTGGGGCGAGACGAGGGTCGCGGTCGGCCCGCGGACGGTCGTCCCCTCCGGCTGATACGAGTGCAGCCGCCAGACGGTCGGGCAGGTCGCCTCGACGGTGTCCCGCACCAGGACCACGTCCGGGTGGACGAACAGGACCTGCCGGTCGTATGCCTGGCGCAGGGCCACCCGTGTCGAGGCCGCCAGGTCCAGGTCCGGGTTGTACGGGTAGAGACAGCGGGCCATGGCATAGTCATACGTGGGGGCGTACTCGTCGTCGGCGACCCAGGGGGCGGGGTACTTGCAGGGCAGGGGCCAGTTGTTGATGCCGACCATCTCGATCTGCGTCCCGCCGGCCGGGCCCTGCTTGTAGGCGTTGCCGTAGGTGCCGCCCGGCGGGCCACCCCAGTCGCAGTCGCCGAAGAAGTGGACGTTGCGGCCCCAGAACCACATGGAGCCCTTGTCCTTGTGGTGGTGGCCCCAGCTCTGGCCGGCCCGGAGGATGAGGAAGCTCTCGTCGCTCCGCGTCGCCGACCGGGCCGCGACCTCGCCGGCGACGTCCGTCTCGCGGAACCGGCCGGTGTACGTGCCGGCCCAGCCGGCGCGCTGTTTGCGGAGGGCCACGGTGTAGCTTGCCGGCCCGCCCTTCACCCACTTGTCGTCGGCGAGGGTCATGTCGAGCTTCAGCGTCGGCGAGGCCGCCGCCCCGCCGGCCGTCACCGTCCCCGTGTGCCGCGCCGTGTTGTACTCCGGAGAGGTGCCGGTCACGGCCTCCGCCCAGCCGCCGTCCTCCGTCGGCCGGAGCGTCACGTAGAGGTCCTGCCGGAGGAGTTCCTTGCTCCCGCGGTCCTCGGTGGCGACGGCGCCCTTCAGGGTCAGGACGAGGGCCTCGCGGGCGTCGGCCCGGGCCCGCATCACGCTCCCGTACCCCTGGAGCCAGCGGCTCGTGAGGTCCGGCCGCTCGGGCTCGACCCCCGCCGGGACGGCCCCGCCGTCCTCGCGGATCATCCAGGCGACCTGGCGGACGATCTTGCGGATGGCGGGGTTCTTCGCCTCCGTGAAGAAGCCCACCACGCGGCCGAACCGGCTGGCGGGCCCGGCCTTCGAAAGGCCGTGGTCGCCGATCGGCGGGACGATGCGGCCGCCGAACGCCGGGTCCACCGGCGAGTGCACGTACATGTAGAAGGCCATCATCCGGGCGAAGCGGAGGTCTTCCGTGAAGTCGCGGAGGCCGGAGTTGCGGAGCGAGAGTGCCATCGGCCCCAGCACGTTCATCGTGTGGCCGGCGTAGCCGTGGCTCTCTTCCCAGCACCCGCTCTGCGGGTAGCAGTACCGGTCGAGAGCCATATCCAGGCTCGTGATCGCGTGGTCGATGAACCGCCGCGCCTCCGGGTGCCCCATCCGCGCGAGGTCCATCCCGTGCTTGCAGATGTAGCGGTAGAGATCCGCGTTGAAGTTCATGTTCTCCATGCCCTGGTAGAACGGGTTCAGGGCCTCGGGATGCTGCCAGGGGAGCATCGCCCGCACGCTCGGGTAGGCCGAGTCGTCGGCGGCCAGGTGGGGAGTGATCGCCTCGCCGGCCATGCGGTTGGTGTGGCCGGCGGCGCGGAGGGGCTCGACGGAGCCGTCCCAGCCCTCGCGCGGCGGGGACGTGCCGCGGATGTCCCCGTTCGACCCGTTGTAGGCCTGGAGCCCCGACCGGCCGCCCATACCCATCAGCACACGCCGCGCGTCGCCCCCGGCCGGCGCGTCGTCCGAGGGTCTCGTGTCCTGCGGCGCGACGGGCGTTCCGTCGCTGTTCCAGACCAGGGGCGTCCGGAGGAGCCGGTCGAGCGGCCAGGCGCCCTCGCGGACGTGGGCCTTGGCAAGCCACTCGCGGTCGCCCGAGGCCACCGCGAAGATCGCCCACTCCCGGTGCCCGTCCACGAGCCAGGCCTCCATCGCGACGCGGGCCTTCGCCCCCGTCAGGCCGACCTGCCCGCGCGTCAGCGGCCGGCCCGGCACCTCCGGCCGCATCATCAGGTCCACGTGGTTGACCTTCGCCCGCGTCCAGCGGTCCGGCCTCACGTAGAACGCGCCGACGGCTGTGGCGTCGCTCCCCGGCGTCACGACCGTGGCCGCCGGATACGGGGCGCCCGCCAAGTGCGCGGTGATCGGCTCGTACGGCTCGTGCGTGGGCTTGCGCGGCTCGCGGCGGCGGAAGGCCTTGGGCTCGCGCGGCTCGCGGGGCTTCGTCGGCTTCTCGGCGGCCTTGGGGTCCTTCTCATGGGCCTTGAGCTGGGCCTCGTAGGCCGCCAGGTCCCGCTCGTGGCCCGCCATGGCGTCCTTGTAGGCCTGGACCTGGGCGTCGTAGGCCTTGCGGGCGGTGGCGTAGTCCCGGACGTCGCGCTCGTAGCGGGTGAGGGCCTCGCGATAGCCCGCCTCATGGGCCTCGGGGTCCGGAGCCTTCAGGGCGATGGTCTCCTGCTTGCCGCCGAAGTAGTTGAACTGGGTCCAGATGACCATCCGCGCCAGGGCGCGCTGGCCGGGCACCGTGACGAAGTCGCCGCACGGGTTGCCGCTGGTGATCCGCTCCCATCCGTAGAGGCGCTGGTCGCCGGTGCGGAAGAAGCCGTCGGCGACCCAGTCCTCGTAGTTGAAGATGAACCGGGCCTGCCGCCCGAGGTCGAAGTCGCCGACGAGCTGGACGTACGGCTTGCCGCGGTAGAGCCGGACGCGGACGCGGTAGGTCCGGTCGCCCTCGAAGGCGTACGCCAGGCGCGACTCGACGTAGACGGGCCCTTCGCGCCACTGGCACTCGACGCCACGCACGCCGCGCATCGTGTCGAGGTACCCGCGGCCGATCCACTGCTTGCCGTCGCGCGAGATGCTGGCGACCGGCCCGGGGACGTCGACCGAGCGAACGGGGGCGTCGAACCGGACGCTCCCGCACGGGACCCGGACGTGGACGAAGCCGTTGGAGATCGTTGCAAGGGGGACCTCGCCGGCCTTCGCGGGGTGCCGCTCGACGGTGAACGGGCTCGGGCCCGCCTTGGCCGCGCCGCCCCCCGTCATCACCGTCAGGACCTTGTGCCGCGCCTCGGCCGAGCCGGGCACAAGCACCGTCTCGGTGACGGTGACCTTCTCGCCGTCGACCTTCTTCTGGACTTCGCGCTCCTGCTCGACGAAGGGGAACGAGACGGCCGTCCAGACGCGGGCCTTTGTGACTGCCTCGGGCGTGCCCTCGACGATCTCGACCTGGCTCGGCGTCTCCGCCAGACCGATCTCGCTCGCCGGTGTGGGGTGCGGCAAGGTGACGTCGACGCTCACCGGCTCGTCGGCGTACGGGATGCCGAAGTACTCGTTCACGGCGAACCGCGTGACCTCGGCGGCCCCGGCGGCCGGGGCGAGCGCGGTACAGACAAGGAGCGCGGCAGGGAACAGGGCGGCAAGCGGCTTCATGGGCAGGGGCCCTCCATGCGTTCAGCCCGGCCTAGTCCCGCCGGGCGCGGATGTCGTAGACGGCCAGCAGGTGGCCGTCGCGTGTGGCCCAACCGGCGCGAGAAGGGCGGCGGCAATGAGTGCGGCCAGGATAATCAGAGCGGGGCATCGCATGCGGCAACTCCCGGGCGGGGGTTACGGATGGGCCCGCTGGACGGCCTCGAACGGTTTCGCGAGGTCCGCTTTCGCCTCCGGCTTCGCCGTCACGGCGAACCCCAGCCGGCGCGTCCCCGCGCCGAGGTGCAGCTCCAGCGTCACGTGCCCCTCGTACAGGCTCGGCCCGACCATCTCGGCCGTCCGCGGGTTCGGCGTCGAGTCCGACTTCGTCTCCGGACCCAGCACGTGCCGCGTCCCCGGGCGGCCCGGACGCTGACGCCGCTGCCACAGCTCCACCGGCATGGCCTCGCCGTTCTGCCAGGTGTCGGGGGTGCGGCACCAGAGGCCGGCGATGTCGCGCGCCGCGGGGGCCGGGTGCACCACCGCCAGGCCGCCCGGCAGGCTTTCCCTGGCCGGTGCCGCGCCGTCCGGGCCGGGGCGGCCACGGGCGGCCGGGTTGAGCGTCCCCTCCGGCCGGTCGTAATGGCACGGCAACGTCACGAACGCGTGCCGCGTTCCCCCCAGGTTCGTCACGAACCCCGCCGACGGCTGCCAGTTGTAATAGCAGTCAAAGACGAAGACGTTGCGCGGCCCGAGGGTCGAGGTCTCGTCGAGCAGGAGGGCGCCCTTGGCGGCCGTCAGGGTGACGTCGTACCGGGCGCCGCCCGCGAACCGGTACGCGAGCGTCGCCTTCGTCCCCTCGACGGTGCCCTCGAACGATTCGAGCGTCGGCCACGTCTCCAGGTAGCCGTGTCCGCGCCACACGCCGTCCGGCCCGCGGAACGCCACGATCGGCCCCGGCACGCCGTAGTCGGGCGGCCCGCCCGCCGGGGCGGTGTACGTGCCCGACGGCACACGCACCCGGAACGTCCCGCAGTCCAGCTCCGTCGTCTGACCGACGAGCGTCGGCGGCGGCGTCGGCTCCGGCGCGTTCGCCCCGCCGACCGGCTCGTACGGGGGCGGCGTCTCGGCCTGGGGCGCCCCGGCGCGGGCGGCACCGGCGGCCCCGGCGGCAAGGAGCACCCCCGCGGCCAGGGCGGCCAGGCGGGGCAGGGCGGCTCGTGCGAAGCAAGGGCACGAAGGCAGGCGCGTCGTCACGGCGGAACCTTTCCGATAGGGGGGACCGGGTGCGTCGGCCGCCCGGGCCGACCCCCCTTCAACCCGGCCCGGGCGCGGCGGTACCGGCCTTGTCGCCGGGTGCGGAGGGGGCCGGGGACGGGCGGTCCCGTCCCCGGTTATGCCCGTGTCGGGCGCGGCCGCGGTGGGTTTCACGGGGGGAAGGCCCGCCGACTGGCCGGCCCCCATCCAGGCCGTCTTGCAGGAGGGGAAGCCCCCATGGCCCTGACCCGACATGCTCTGCCAGTGCTGGTGGCTCGCTCCGCCCGGTTCCTTGTGGCGGCAGCGGCGCTCGCGTGGGGTGCCGCGCTCACGGCGGCGCCGGCGGCCGGGGAGGAAGGCGACCGCGTCCTGGACGTCGAGCTCCGCCATGCCGTCGGGCCGCGCAACTTGGCGCCGGTGCGGCTGTTGCTCCGGGTGCGCGGCGGGGGGGTCGCGGACGGCTTCGCCATGGCGCCGCACGTCTACCCGGAGCCCGCGCGGACGCTGGACGCGTCAGGACTCCGCCTGGCGGGGGACCGGCTGACCGGTACAGTCCGCGTGGTCTGGCGGACGCCCATGAACCTGGAGCACCAGGACCGGCCGCATCCCGACATCCCCGCGACGTACGACCTCGACGTGACCTTCACGGGCGAGGACGGGACCGGCACGGCCTCCGGCTCGGTGGGCGAGCGACGCCCCGAGAGCGTGGAGGCGACGCCGGTGCGTGCCACACGCCGCGCGCTCGACGCCCCGCCGGAGACGGTCCAGTTCGAGCTGGCCGTCTACCGGGGCTACCAGCTCCCGCGTATCGGCGGCGGGGCCGCCGCCTTTACGCGGCTGACGACCCGCGGCGGGAAGGCGGACCGGGCCTTCATGTACTACGGTGTGCGCGACGACCCGACCGCCGCCGCCGAGGCGGTCGACGTCACGTTCGAGGGGACGGCGCTCCTGGGCCGCTGGACCGCCACCTGCGCGCGCGTCCGGCGACGCATCACGTACACGGTGCGCGGGACGGTGCTGGGGCGGTTTGTCGCGCTGGAAGCCGAGATGACCGACGGGGATCAGACGTGGTCGTGCGGCGGGCTGGGCCGCGTCAACCTCTCGAAGCGCCCGTGGCCGCAGGCCGCCCCGGCACGCCGGACCTGGACCGTCGCGTATACCCGGGAGCCCGACCCGGCGCTCGTGAAGGAAGCGGCGGCCCAGGCGCAGGAGCCGTTGGGGGTGCTGCAGCCCACGGCGACGCGGCTGCTCTGGACGTGGCGGCTGCTCTTCGGCGCGCGCGGCGAGACGGTGTCGCTGGCGCCGCGCGGCGGGCCCTTCGCGGCCATTCACGCCCCGGCCTTTGACCTCGCGCCCCTGGCGGGGGCGGCGTCGTACCGCTTTAGCCTCACCGGCGAAGGCGGCACGCACACGTTCACGGCCGACACGCCGACACACTCGCTCGTGCCGGTGTGGGGCGCGATGGCGCCGGCGACGTACCGTCTGACCGTTGTCGGTCTCGGCCCCGATGGTGACACGCTGGCGACGCCAATCGAGGCCCGGTACCTGCCGTACGCGGCCGTCCGGGGCAAGGCGCCGGAGCCGGCGACGACAGACGCCGTCTCCATGCCGATCCCCGACGGGTTCGACGTGACCAAGCGACCGGCCTTCCAGGGGCCGTACTTCGACCCGCCGCGCGACGGCTACGCCGCCGCCCTCGCCGCCGCACGCTTCATTCGCGAGAAGCAGCACCTCGGCCAGCACAAGGGGCTGGCGCCGTACCCCGGGCTGACGGCGGGGGGTGGCGACGGGAAGCAGAACTACCGCCTGATGGACCACTCGATGACCAACCTGGTGGTCTACCGGTTCTCGGACGACCCGGGCGAACGGGCCGACGCCCTGGACTGGGCCCGCCACGTCGGGGCGGCCGGCGAGATCAACTCCCTCAGCTGCAAGACCAACCTTGTCAACACCTACAAGTTCAACACCAACACGTACAACGTCGCGGGCGACGCCTTCCTGAACCTGTATGCCGCCACGAAGGACCCACGGTGGAAGGAGGCGGCCTTGCGGTTCGCCCGAGGCCTGGCGCGGCAGCAGAAGCCGGACGGCGGCTTCCGGTGGGTGACCAACGGGGGCCAGGTCTACCGGTGGCCCGACACCTTCGGCGCGACGCTCTACTACGAGGGCCAGCCCTCGGAGCTGCTCTGCTTCTTCGGGCGGTTGCGGCACGAGCTGGGGACGGACGAGTTCGCCGAGGTCGAGGCCAAGGCGCTGGCGTATCTCCGGCGATGGGTCCGGGAGCAGTTCCTCTGGGTCGAGGTCGGCCCGCATTCCCACTGTTGGGCGTACCCGCTGCGCATCCACAGCGTGTCGCCCCAGCACTTCGCCCTGTACCTGGCAGCGTACGCGCGGGAGGCCGAGCGCGACGTGGCTTTG
The DNA here is from genome assembly GCA_964397995.1 of uncultured Anaerolineales bacterium. Classification (GTDB taxonomy): domain Bacteria; phylum Planctomycetota; class Phycisphaerae; order FEN-1346; family FEN-1346; genus CAYNLG01. The sequence continues at coordinate 15,202 of CAYNLG010000007.1, read as the reverse complement.
GCCGAGGAACTGGCCCTCTGGAGCGAGGACCGGAACATCCGGTGGGACCGAGCCGAGCCGGAACCGGGCGGGCCAGTCCGTCCGCGCGGATTCGGCTCCTGCGACGGGTACCGCTCGTCGGGGCCGCCCGCGTCGTTCACCGCGCGGCTGGCGCTGGTGTACCTGGCACTGTATCGCCATACGAAGCGGCCCCTGCACCTCGAAAAGGCGCGGGCCCTCTTCGCCGCCGTGCTGATGGCCCAGGACCCGGAGACGGGGGAGCTGAACCGCGCGATGGAGTGTGCGTCGAACCGCGTCACCTGGCCGCACTACAAGCACCAGATCGTCGGCCCCACGCTCTGGTACCTGATCGAGTACGAGACGCTGGCGCGGGAGGTGGGCCTGCACGAGGGCACGCCGCGGTAGCGACCTTTGATCACGGGCGCCGGGACAGGCCCCGGCGGGGCCCGGACTACCCCTTCACCGCCCCCAGCGTCAGGCCGCTCTGGAACTCGCGCTGGAGCACCAGAAAGAGGACCGTCACCGGCAGGATCGAAAGCAGCGTCCCCGCCATCAGGACCCCGTAGTCCTGGAACTGAAGCCCCACCAGCTGGTTCAACGCGATCGGCAGCGTGAAGTGCTCCGCCGACTGGAGGATGATCTGCGGCCACAGGAACGAGTTCCATGTCGCCATGAACGCCAGCAGGCAGAACGCCCCGATCATCGGCCGCGACACCGGCACCGCGATCCGCCAGTACAGCCCGAACTCGCTGCACCCGTCGATCCGCCCCGCCTCCATCAGCTCCTCCGGCAGCTGCATCATCGACTGCCGGAAGAGGAACATGCCGAAGACGCTTACCGCCCCGGGCACGATCAGCCCCGCGTACGTGTCGGCGAGTCTGGCGCGGCAGATGAGCTCGTAGAGCGGGGCCATCATCACCTGGGCGGGAATCATCATCGTCCCGAGCATCAGGACCATGATCAGCCCCTTGCCGCGGAACTCGTACCGCGCCAGGGCAAAGCCCCCCAGCGACGCGAAGAACAGCTGCACCAGCACCGTCGTCCCCGTCACGAACAGTGAGTTCATCAGGTGCCGCACGAACGGCATCTCCTCCATCAGCTGCGCGAAGTTCGCCAGCGTCAGCTTGCCGAGCGGCGGGAAGAACGGGTAGGCGAAGAAGTCCTCCGGCCCCTTCAGGCTCGACGCCACCAGCCACACCAGCGGCACCAGCGTCAGGCCCGCCCCCAGAATCAGGACGCCGTAGAGCAGCCCCGCCCCGACCGCCCGGCGCACCCGCTTCGGGACGTGCGGCCCGAGGGCGACGGTGGCGCGGCTCGCTCCGTACGCCACGAGCGCCACGCCCGCCAGCAGCCCCGCCACGCCCACCGCGTGCGCCCCGATTCGCACCAGCGGATGCATGCGGCTACCCCTTCTTCCACGTGCCCAGCAGGCGCATCTGCGCCAGCGCCAGCACCAGCACCCCCGCCGCCAGCGACCACCCGATGGCCGAGGCGTACCCCAGATCGCCCGTCACCCAGCCGTTCTGGTACAGGTACATGACCACCGTCAGGGCCGAGCCGTCCGGCCCGGCCGAGTTCTTATACAACAGGTACGGCATCTCGAAGAGCATGAACGACCCGAGCATCGAGAGGATCACGACGAAGACCACCACGTGCCGGATGCCGGGCAGCGTCACGTGGAGGAACCGCCCCAGCGCGTCCGCCCCGTCGATCTTGGCCGCCTCGTACAGGTTCGGGTCCACCCCCTGAAGGGCGGCCAGGAAGTAGATCATGTTGTGCCCCGCGAAGAGCCAGAGCGCCGTCGCCACCAGCACCGGCATCGTCAGGTCCGGGTCGTTCAGCCACTCGCGGTCCAGCGGCTGTCCCGCCAGGTGGTGCAGCGCCACGTTCAGCAACCCGAACCGCGTCGCGAAGATCAGCGAGAAGAGCACCCCGACGAAGACCATGCCCACAAGGCGCGGCGAGAAGAAGCAGAGCCGCAGGACGTTCCGCCCCCGCACGTCCGGCCGGTTCAGCAACAGCGCCAGGCCCAGGCTTACCGGGAGCTGGAGCCCCACCGAGTAGAGCGCGAAGACCGCCGTGTTCGACACCGCCTTGTGAAAGGCCGGGTCCGTCACGAGGAACCGGAAGTTGGCGAGCCCGACGAAGACCTGCGACGTCGGGCCGCTCGTCACGTGCGCCGACAGGATGATGCTCTTGGCGATCGGGTACACCCCGAAGACCGCGAAGACCACCAGGAACGGGGCCACGAACAGGTACGGGGCCAGGCGACGGCTCGCGAGCGGTCCGGCGGGGCGCATCAGAACGGGTTCCTCCGCATCTGGCGGCGCACTTCGTCGGCGGCCTGCGCGAGGCGCCGCCGCACGAACGCCTCGTACCCCTCGGCGCCGCGCGCGTCGTAGTAGTTCACGCATGCCGCCACCACCTCGCCCATCTTCGACTTCGCCAGTTCCAGGAACGGGCTGCCGTACTGCGGCGGGACCTGGTCGGCGACGGCAATGTACTCGGCCCCGAGGCGCTGGCCGCTCCAGTAGGGGCGCGGCTCGTGGAAGGCGGGATGGTCCCAGGCGTCCTTGTAGGGCGGCAGAATGTTGAGGTGCCGGAACCGCTCGCCCAGGTCCTCCTCGTCCAGGTACAGGTGCTCGACCAGCGCCCACGTCAGGTCGCGGTCGGCCGAGCGTTTCGTGATGCCGATCATCGTCCCGCCCCAGGTGCTCGTCCGCCGGCCACCCGGCTCGAACGCCGGCAGGGGCATCAGCTTCATCTTCCCGGCCATGTCCGGCACGTCCTTCTCGATGCCGTAGCTCTTCCAGTCCGGCGCGATGGAGCACAGGCAGTACCCATCGCGGACGCTCTTGGCGAAGTTCGCCCCGAACATGTCCGGGTCCGCCGCGATCCGCTCCGGCCCCGCCACCAGCGGCCCGTACCAGAGGAGCGCCTCGACGGCGGTCTCGGAGTCCATGGCCAACGACCCGTCCTCGTGGAAGTACTGGCCGCCCTTCTGGAAAAGAAACACCTCCAGCGAGTACGCCGCCCGCTTCGACAGGTTGATCATGTAGCGGTCGCGGTGGTTGGTGACGCGGCGGCCGGCCTCGATGAAGGCGTCCCAGGTGGTGAGGGATGCGGCGTCGAGGCCGAGCTCGTCAAAGAGGTCCGCCCGGTACGCCAGCAGCACCGGGTGGACGTCGTGCGGGAGGCCGAAGATGCGGCCCTTGTGGCTGCACATCGAGAACCGCGACTGGACCAGCCGGGCCATCAGCGGCCGCCCCCGCGGGTCGGCCGGGTCCGGCCGCGTCAGGTACGGCGCGAGGTCGATGAACCCGACGTCCTCGACCGGCCCGCGGAAGAAGCTGCCGGCCCGGGTGATCTCGACCTCGACGGCGTCCGGGACGTCGATGCCGGCCCAGAAGGCCGAGCGCAGCCGGCGCGAGACGGTGTCGCCGTGGACGAGCTGCATGTCGACCGTCACGTCCCGGGCCGCCTCGAACGACGGCCGCGCCTGCACGTACGCGTTGTAATGGTGCCGCGCGAACGTCCACAGCGTCAGGTCCGCCTCGGGCCGCCCCAGGGCCGCCAGGCCCGTCCACCCCAGGTACCCGCCCGAAAGGAGGGTGAGCAGCAGGATGACCGACGGGGCCAAGCCGTACGGGAAGAGGTCCGCCAGGCGGTGCCACCAGCGCGGCCGTGTCCGGTCGGTCCCGTCCATGGGGCCTTAGTCTAGCCGCGCGCCGCCAAGCGCCCAAATGGATTCCGGGGGCCTCGCCTTGACCCCCCGGAGACAATGGCCGGCCGGCGTGGCATGGCCTTCCAGACCATGGGTTTTCTTCGATGTTTTCGCGGCGTGTGAAAACGGCAAACCAAAACCCACGGGCAGGATGCCCGTGCTACGGAAAGCGGCGGCGCGCCGACGTAGCATGGCCTTCCAGGCCATGAGTTTTCTTCGATGTTTTCACGGCGTGTGAAAACGGCAAGCCAAAACCCACGGACAAGATGCCCGTGCTGCCGAAGCCGCCGGCCCGTTCCCATTTTCCCGAAACCCGCCGGGGCCTGGCGGCGTCCATACCTCCGTACACGCCAATCGGAGGCCACGCCATGACCCGCCGCGCCGCCCTTACCGTTGCTCTGGCCGTCACCCTCGCTGGCGTCGCCGGCGCCGTCGAGACCGAGCCGATCGACCCGTTCCAGGCCGCCCGGAAGGACGTGACCCAGGGCGCCCTGCGGATCGTCGGGGAGGACGGGTCGGTCGTCGAGTGTCCCCTGAAGCACACCGACGTCGAGGCCGAGGTCTCGGGGTTCATCGCCCGCGTCACGGTCACCCAGACCTTTCAGAACCCGCTCCAGGAGACCATTGAGGCGATCTACGTCTTCCCCTTGCCGCACGAGGCGGCGGTCGACGACATGACCATGGTCCTCGGCGACCGCCGCATCGTCGGCCGCATCGAGCGCCGCGCCCAAGCCCGGGCCATCTACGAGGCCGCCCTCCGCCAGGGCGCCACGGCGGCCCTCCTGGAGCAGGAGCGGCCCAACATCTTCACCCAGTCGGTCGGCAACATCGATCCCGGCGAGACGATCCGCATCGAGATTTCCTACGTCGACGTCCTCGCCTACGACCTCGGCACCTACACCTTCCGGTTCCCGATGGTGGTCGGGCCGCGCTACATGCCGGGGGCGCCCACGTCCACCGTCCCGCCCGTCCCGGAGGAACTCCAGGGCAAGGTCGGCGAGCTCGACAAGACCGAGGTCAAGGAAGGCCCCGACGCGCCGAAGGGCACCGGCTGGTCGCCGGACACGACGGCCGTGCCGGACGCCTCGCGGATCAGCCCGCCGGTGCTGAAGCCCGACATGCGCAACGGCCACGACATCAGCCTGTCGCTGTGGGTGGACGCGGGCGTGGCGATCCAGAACCTGGAATCGCCGAACCACGAGGTCCGCCTGACGCGCCAGGGCCCGAGCCGCGCGAGCGTCGAGATCGCCAAGAGCGACACGCTGCCCAATAAGGACTTCGTCCTCAAGTACGCGGTCGTCGGGGCGAAGCCCGAGATGGCCGTCCTGACGCACACCGATCCCTCCGGCAGTGGGTACCTGATGCTGATGGTCCAGCCGAAGGAGGACGAGCGCCTGAGGAAGAGCCCGCCGCGCGAGGTCTCCTTCCTCATCGACGTCTCCGGCTCGATGTCGGGCCAGCCGACCGCCAAGGTCATCGAGGCGATGAAGGGGATGCTGAAGCTCGCGCGCCCGATCGACACCGTCCAGGTCATCACCTTCTCCGGCCGCGCCCAGAAGCTCTTCGAGACGCCCGTCGCGTGCACGCCGGCGAACATCGACAAGGCCCTGGCCTTCACCGAGGGCCTGAAGGGCGGTGGGGGGACCGAGATGCTCAAGGGCATCAAGGCCGCCTTCGGCGACCCCCTCGACCCGGACCGCGTCCGCATCGTCGTCATGCTGACCGACGGCTACATCGGCAACGAGGCCCAGATCATCGAGGAGGTCGGCCGCCGGTGCGGCGACCGGATCCGCTTCTGGTGCATCGGCATCGGCCAGGCCCCGAACATGCACCTGGTGGACGGCGTGGCGAAGCAGGGGGGCGGCATGGGCAAGGTCCTCGGCCTGAACGAGGAGGCGGGGCCCCTGACGACCGAGATCATGTACCGCATCCAGCGGGCCCAGCTTGCCGAGGTCGCCATCAACTGGGGCACCCTCGGCGTCCACGGGACCTATCCCGCCCGCATCCCCGAGCTGTGGGCCGGACGGCCGATCATCGTCTACGGCATGTACGAGCCGGGCGGCGGAACCGACACGATCCGCATCACCGGCAAGGCCGAGGGCGAGCCGGTCGCCTGGACGGTCCCCGTCACCCTGCCCGCGCGCCAGGAGCAGCACGACGTGCTGGCCAAGGTGTGGGCCCGCCAGAAGATCGAATCCCTCATGCACCAGACCTACTACGCCGGGAGCCCGGCCGTCGAGGAGGCCGTGACGAGTATCGCCCTGGAGTACCGCCTGATGAGCCAGTACACCAGCTTCGTGGCCGTCGACGAGAGCGAGCTGGGCAAGATGACCCCGCCCGCCCGGCCGCCGCGCCGCATGCTCGTGCCCGTGCCGATTCCCGAGGGAACGCGGTACGAGGGGTTCTTCGGCGGGGAGGACGGACGCTCGGGCGAGGCGAAAGACGCCCTGGCCCTCGGGCTGCCCGCCCTTGGTCGCGCGTTTGGGGGCATGGCGCCGCCCATGGCACGGACTTCGGCGTCCCGGCCGGCGTCGCTCCGCCGGTATCGTGCCGACAAGGACGGACAGGCCGGGCAGATGGGCGGCTGGTTCGGGTGGGCCGGGTGTGCCGACACCACGGTGGCGAGCGGCCCGACGCCCGACGCCGGATGGGGCTACCACGGCGGCAACCGCGCGCCCATGGCTGGCGCCAAGGCCCCACGGACCGCGGGTCTGGCGTACCATTACGGCGGCGACCTCTTCACCATGGACGACTACTTCAGCCTGGGCGATCTCGGCGAGGCCCTGGGCGCCGGGTACGCCTTCGCGTACTGGGGCCAGGCCGTCTCCGGCGAAAAGGCCGAGGCCGAGGCCCGCAGAAAGCAGGCCGACGTCTTGCTCGAGGCGGCCGCCAAGGCCGCCGAGGCCGGCCGCCTGGACGAGGCCCGCGCGGCCTACGGGGCGGCGTACCTCTTCGCCTCGGCGGGGCATCGCCCCGACGTGGCCGACAAGGCCATGGAAGGGTTCGGCAAGGCCGACGCCGCCCTCCGCGACCGCTGGACGAAGGCTCGGCCGGACCTGGAGACGACGCTCGACGTGGAGCTGCGCGGCACGACGCTGGAGGCGGCGCTCGCGACGATTGCCGACGCCGCCGGCCTGCGGGCCGACCTGCTCGTGGGCAGCGCCGCCGACGCCCGCGAGTTGCTCCAGGGCGAGGATCCGACGCGTCTGGCGTATCTCGACCTCCGAGGGGCGACCGTCGCCCAGGGCCTCGACTGGCTCCTCCACCCGGTCCGCATGACCTGGCGCCTTGACGGCAAGACCCTCGTCGCTGGTACCGTCCGCCGCATGGACGGCCCCAGCGGCTGGGTCTACGACGCCTCGCTCCTCGCCATGCCGCGCGAGAACGAGATCAAGACCGACGGCGACTGGCAGAAGCGAATCGCCTCGGTCAGCCAGGTCGCGGCCGCCTTCATGGACCCCGTCCGGGCGCACCTCGAAGCCGCCGGCGCCAAGGCCGTCGCGTGGTACGGTCCCGGCCAGGTGCTGGTCATCGGCCCGAAGGACGTGCACGCGAAGACCGCCCGGCTGCTCTCGGACCTCGCCAACCCGGATGCGGCGCTGGAGGGCGACCTCGCGGAGCTGCGCAAAACCACGGCCGCCCGCTATGCCGAGCGCCGCGAGGCCGCCGAGACGCTCGACGCGGCCCTGGCGTGCGGGCGCGTCGCGGGGGCGCTGGACGCCTTCGGGTGGCGGCTGCTGGCGTCGGCGGCCGGGGGATCGCTCGACGTCGAGGCCCTCGAAGCGCTCGAGGCCGCCTGGCACGCCGGCCCGATGAGCGAGCTGCTCCGCCTGCCTGAGCCGCCCGAGGCCTCCGAGGGCGAGGCCGCCCCCGCGCCGCGCGTCGGCCCGGTCTTCCTCGCGCTCCGTTCCGCCTGGACCGTCACCGAGGCGAGCCGCCGCCTGCCCGGGGCCGAGGACCTCGCGCGCCTCGCCGCCGAGGTCCGTAAGGCCACCGCGCAGCCGGCGGCCGCCGTCGTCTCTCACCTCGGCGAAGGTGTCGGGGCCGACGCGACGCTCCTCGTCGCGGCCGTCTACGCCGCCCTCGTCCACCCGGACCTCGCGGCGAAGGTGGCGGCCGACCTCCCCGCCGGGGACGAACTCGACGCGCAGGTGGCCGCCTTCCTCCCCGTCGCCGCGGTCCTCGTCGATGCCGAGAAGCAGCCCGACGCCGCCACGCTCAAGAAGACCGTCGCCGGGGCCATGCACGGCCCGGACGGGGTCGTCCTGACGGCCCTGGCGGCCCGGAAGGCGGGCGCCGCCGTCTGGGACGCCTTCCGCACCGAAGCCTTCTACACGCTCAAGAAGCAGCCCGTGCCGGGCGCCGTCGTCGTTTTCGTCAACCGGCTGGCCGGCCGGGAGGCGGTGCTGGCCGCCGCCAAGTAGCGCGCGAAAGGAGCCGTACCCCCAAGACGCGTACCACCACCCCTGTGTGTGGCCGCAAGGGGCGCCCGGACCTCCCACCCCGGGCGCCCCGGCCCATGCGCGGCCGTTCCTCTCTATGGGGCGCGTCGCCGCCGGCCCGCGCGGCCACCGCTTGCGACGCGGCCGCGCCCGCCGGTTTCCGAATAACCCCGCCCGGCCGCGCCGGTTCAAACACGCGCCCCCGGAGCCCGACCATGCCCCCCGCCGGCCGCGCCATCCGTCTCCATCCCGACGACAACGTCGCCACCGCCCTGGCCGAAATCGCCGCCGGGGCCGACGTCGCCGTCCAGCACCCGACCGCCGGGTGCATGCTCACCGCGGACCAGGCGATTCCCGCCGGCCACAAGCTGGCCCTGGCGCCGCTCGCCCCGGGCGACGCCGTCGTCAAGTACGGCGAGCCCATCGGCCGCGCCACCGCCCCCATCGCCCCCGGCGAGCACGTTCACACGCACAACGTCGAGAGCGCCCGGGGCCGGGGCGACCGGCCCGCCGCGGAGGACGCCTGATGGACCTGCTCGTCTACCGCCGCCCCGGCGGCCGCGCCGGCCTCCGCAACCACCTGCTCATCCTCTCGACCGTCGTGTGCGCCAACACGGTCACCGAGCGCATCGCCCGCCGCGTCAAGCGGGCCCGGCCCCTCATCCACACCGCCGGCTGCTGCCTCCTCGGGGCCGACCTCGCCCAGTTCCGTCGTACCCTCCTCGGCCTCGCCACCAACCCGAACGTCGGCGCCGTCCTCGTCGTCGGCCTCGGCTGCGAACAGGTCGACGCCGAGGCCCTGGCGTCCGAGGCGACCGCGCGCGGCACCCGGGCCGAGGCGCTTCGCATCCAGGACGCCGGCGGCTCACGCAAGGCCGTCGCCGAGGGCGTCCGCCTCGCCCGCGCCCTGGCCGCCGACCTCGACGCCGACGAACGCGAACCCGGCACACTGGCCGACCTCGTCCTGGGCACCGAATGCGGCGGGTCGGACTTCTCCAGCGGCCTCGCCCCGAACCCCGCCATCGGCTGGGCCGCCGACCGCATCGTCGAGGCGGGCGGCACGGTCATCCTCTCCGAGACCACCGAGATCATCGGCGGCGAGCACCTCCTCGCCCGCCGCGCCGCCAGCCCCGACGTCGCCGACCGCCTCCTGGCCATGGTCGCCCGCGTCGAGGACGCCGCACGCCGCATGGGCGTCGATATCCGCGGCTCCCAGCCCACGCCGGGGAACATCCGCGGCGGCCTCACGACCATCGAGGAAAAGTCCCTCGGCTGCATCTACAAGGCCGGCACCGCCCCCCTGGAAGGCGTCGTCGAGTACGCCGAGCCCGTCCCCGGCCCGGGCCTCTGGTTCATGGACACCCCCGGCCAGGACGTCGAGTCCATCACCGGCATGGCCGCCGGCGGGGCCAACCTGGTCGTCTTCTCGACCGGCCTCGGGACGCCCGTCGGGTGCCCGGTGGCCCCGGTCGTCAAGATCACCGGCAACCCGCGGACCGCCCGGTGCATGAAGGGGAACGTGGACCTCTCGGCCGCCCCGGTCCTGGCCGGCCGCGACACCGTCGAGGGCGTCGGGGCGACGCTCCTGGACCTCCTGGCCCGCACGGCCGGCGGGGCGCCGACCCGCGCCGAACGCCTCGGCCACACCGAGGCCGCCATCTACCGCATCGGCCCGACGATCTGAGCGGCGGCGCAAGGCCGCCTCAACCCGGCGCTACCCTAACTGTCGTTTCCCACCCAAATCAACACTCAAGTCTCTGTTTCCCCGCTCCGGTTTGCCTCCGGCCCGTTCTTGGGGTACACTCCCCCCGAACGAGGGGTCGTTTCTCGGAGTCTGTCCACGTCCGGCGGCCTGCGCCGCCCGGCTGGCCGAGCCCGTTGTGCGCGGCCCCACCGACCCGCAAAGGGAGGGGAAACCCGTGTCCACGTCCATCCGTCGTGCATCGTGCGCCGCCACCGTCGCCTTCGTGGCCGCGGCCGCCTTGCTTCTGGCCGCACCGACCGCCGCCCGCGCCGACCACAAGGTCGCCACCTGGGTCGGCGGCAACGCGACCTGGGACGACTCCGCCAACTGGGACATCGGCGAGGTCCCCGCCAACGGCGTCCACACCTACGACGTCATCATCCCGAGCGGCGTCACGGTCACCTACGACGTGGCCGGCCCCGCCGCCGTCACCGACCTCTCCCTGGCCGCCGGCAGCTCCCTCAGCGTCGGCCCGGGGCGCAGCCTCACGGTCCTGGCCGACGCGGCCATGGGGGGCGTCGTCTACTGCACGGGCGGCCTCTTCGACGCCCCGGCCGCCACCTCCGAGATCACCGGCAACCAGGCCCGCGTCCAGGCCACCGACGGCGCCACGTTTGCCCTGGCCGCCCCCGCCTACAGCGCCACCGGGTACAAGAACGGCACCTACACGCTGCTCTACGCCCAGAACGCCGGCACGCTGCTCGACCTCTCCTCGGTCACCACCCTCTATGACAACTACTCCGAGTACTACGTCACGACCCACATCATCCGGGCCGAGAGCGGCGCCACGATCGACCTCTCGGGCCTCGAAACCGTCTATGGCCCGACCCACGCCAACGCCAACGACCGCCTCGACTTCATCGTCTCGCCCGGCAGCGACATCCGCCTCGACAGCCTCCAGAGCGTCACCGCCACCGGCCAGGTCCACTTCAACGTTTACGTGCCGAGTTACACCCTGCCGACGCTCGCCACCACCGAACAGGCCGTCTTCGTCGTCGACGATGCCTGCACGCTGGAGCTGCCGTCGCTGACGGCGGCCAACCGCGGCGGCTTCACCCTCGGCACCGGCGCGAGCGCCAACGCCCCGGCCCTGGTGGGTCTGACCGGCGCCAGCCTCGCCCTCGACGTCGGCGCCCACCTGAACGCCCCCAACGTGACCAACGTGGAGTACAGCTACCTCCCGTACCGGTCCCATTACACGATCACCACCGCCGCCCTCACCGACATCGACAACGCCCGCTTTGCCGTCTACGACGGCCTCCAGGTCGGCACCGCCTGGGGCGACGTCGCCGCCACCACCTACTCCGCGGCCGGTCTGGGCGGCGGGCATTACACCCTCTTCGCCGCCGAGGGCACCGGCTCGGTCCTCGACCTTTCCAGCCTGACCGTTCTCAACGACAACTTCAACGAGTACTACGAACGCGTCCACACCGTCCGGGCCGAGGCGGGCGGCCTTGTCGACCTCTCGAACGTCGAGACCATCCTTGGGCCCATCCACGGCAACGCCAACGATCGCCTCGACTTCCTCGTCGGCGACACCGGCGACATCCGCCTCGACAGCCTCCGCGACGCCTCCGCCTCCGGCGGCTACCTCGGCTGGGACGTCGACAGGGCCACCTACAGCCTGCCCGCCCTCGAGACCCTCTCGCGCGGCCGTTTCGAGGTCGCGCCTGCCGCCACCCTCTCGCTCCCGTCCCTGCTGACCCACAACGGCGGCAGCATTACCGTCGAGGCGGGCGGCCAGGTCCAGGCCCCCTCCCTCACGGCCCTGAACAACGTCTCGGTCTCCCTCGAGGACGGGGCGGTCTTCAACGCCCCCAGCCTCGTCGACTTCGCCTACAGCACCGTCACCATCGACCAGAACCGCACGTTCACCACCGGCGGCCTTGCCGACATCGACAACGCCCGCATCCAGGTCCGAGGCGGCGAGCAGTACGGAGCCGCCTGGGGCGACGTCACCGCCACCACCTACTCCGCGGCCGGTCTGGGCGGCGGGCATTACACCCTCTTCGCCGCCGAGGGCACCGGCTCGGTCCTCGACCTTTCCAGCCTGACCGTTCTCAACGACAACTTCAACGAGTACTACGAACGCGTCCACACCGTCCGGGCCGAGGCGGGCGGCCTTGTCGACCTCTCGAACGTCGAGACCATCCTTGGGCCCATCCACGGCAACGCCAACGATCGCCTCGACTTCCTCGTCGGCGACACCGGCGACATCCGCCTCGACAGCCTCCGCGACGCCTCCGCCTCCGGCGGCTACCTCGGCTGGGACGTCGACAGGGCCACCTACAGCCTGCCCGCCCTCGAGACCCTCTCGCGCGGCCGTTTCGAGGTCGCGCCTGCCGCCACCCTCTCGCTCCCGTCCCTGCTGACCCACAACGGCGGCAGCATTACCGTCGAGGCGGGCGGCCAGGTCCAGGCCCCCTCCCTCACGGCCCTGAACAACGTCTCGGTCTCCCTCGAGGACGGGGCGGTCTTCAACGCCCCCAGCCTCGTCGACTTCGCCTACAGCACCGTCACCATCGACCAGAACCGCACGTTCACCACCGGCGGCCTTGCCGACATCGACAACGCCCGCATCCAGGTCCGAGGCGGCGAGCAGTACGGAGCCGCCTGGGGCGACGTCGCCGCCACCACCTACTCCGCCGCCGGCCTGGGCGGCGCCTCCTACACCCTCTTCTCCGCCGAGGGCGCCGGCTCCGTCCTCGACCTCTCCAGCCTGACCGTCCTCAACGACAACTACAACCAGTTTAGCGACAGGACCCATACCGTCCGCGCCGCCGACGGCGGCACGGTGGACCTCTCGGGCGTCGCGACCATCGCCGGGCCCACCCACCACCGCCGCAACGACACCCTCACGTTCCAGATCGCCCCCGGCGGCGACATCAACCTCGACGGCCTCCAGTCCTTCAGCGCCGAGGGCTACGTCCGCTTCGACGTCGACGTCCCCGCCTACGACCTCCCGGCCTTGACCTCCGCCACCGCCGGCGTCTTTGACGTGGCCGACGGCAGCACCCTCTCCCTGCCCGCCCTCCAGACCCACAGCCGCGGCAGCTATACCCTGGCCCCGAACGCCACGTGCACCGCTCCCGCCCTGACGGCCATGACCGGCGTCAGCGTCTCTCTCGAGGACGGCGCCCACCTCGACGCCCCGAACCTCACCAACATCAGCTCCAGCGCCGTCACCCTCGACGCCGGCGAGACCTTCACCACCGGCGCCATCGCGGTGCTGGACAACGCCCGCGTCGCCCTGCGCGGCGGGCGGACCTTCGGCACGGCCTACGGCGACGTGGTCGCCGACACCTACGCGGCCACCGGCCTGACCGGCGGCAACTACACCCTCTTCTCCGCCGAGGGGCCCGGCACCGTCCTTGACCTCTCCAGCCTCACGGTCCTCAACGACGGCTTCAGCGACTACTCCGGCCGCGTGCACACCGTCACCGCCACCGCCGGCGCCACGATCGACCTCTCCGGCGTTTCCTCCATCCAGGGACCCGTTCACGGCAATGCCAACGACCGCCTCGACCTTCTCGTCGACGCCGGGGCGACCCTTCGCCTCGATGCTCTCCAGGTCGTCACCAGCACCAGCCCCGTCCGCCTCCAGGCCACCAGCGGCGGCCGCCTCGTGCTCGGCGACCTGGCCGTCTCCAACCCCCTCGACCTCAACGTCCGTGACGCCGGCACCCAAGTCGACTTCCTCGCCGACTTCCATCTCGACGCGGGCGGCAGCGTCGAAGTCTCCGCCGGCGCCGCCGCCGACGTCGCCGGCGACTTCACCTTCGAGGTGGCCGACCCCGCCCGCTTCGACCTCGATTCCGGCCTCCTCCGGTTCCCCGCCTCCACCAGCCACCTCCTGGAGGTCGGCGGCGAGGACCTGGGCCTCCCGGCCCCCGGCAGCCATCCGACCGGCAACTTCGGCATCGGCCGGCTCGTCGTCGGCGACACCGGCCACCTGACGCGCGTCGAACTCGTCGACCTCGTCGACAACGGCAACCGCACGGGCGGCCTCAGCGAGGCCCTGTACCTGAACGGCCTTGGCGGGCCCGGCGGCCTCGAGGTCCTCGGCGGCTCCGCCCTCATCCTCGGCGGCATCAACGTCTACGCCATGGAGGCCGGCGCCTGGGTCTACCTCAACGGCCTCTTCGGCCCCGACCAGACCGTTCTGCCCTACGGCGACGGCTTCATCGCCCTCGGCGAACTCGGCACCGCCTGGGACTGGGACCCCGCCGGCGCCAACACCTGGGACCAGGCCGACGCCTGGACCCAGGGCGTCCCCACCGTCGCCTTCCGCGCCTACGTCGATAACGGCGGCACCGCCGAGATCACCGGCGCCACCGACCCCGCCGTCGCCGAACACCTCACGGTCGGACGCTTCGCCTCCGGCCACCTCCACCAGACCGGCGGCTCGCTCCAGGTGCCCGGCACCCTCACCCTTGGCTACTGGGTCGGCTCGGAGGGGTGGCTCGACTGCTCGGGCGGCACCCTCGAGGCCGGGAACCTCTACGTCGGCCACTTCGGCGCCGGCCACCTCGCCCTGACGGGCGCCGCCGACGTCACCGTGACCGGCGTCCTCAGCCTCGGCAACGCCGGGACCCTGGCGGCCGCGCCCGGCGCGACCGTCCATCTCGCCGGCACGGCCTTCCGGAACGTCTCGACCACGCCGGCGGCGCTGGCGGACCTCGCGGCCTTGGCGGTGGTGCTGGAGGCGGGGCAGGCCACGGCCACCGACGTCGAGGTCGCGGGACGCGACCTCGGGGCGGACGCCGCCGGGTGGACGATGAACTTCGCCCTCGGCACGCTCGCGGTCGGCGGGGCCGCGCCCGGGCACCTGCACCTGGTGGACCTGCACGACAACCAGCCCGGCTGGGGAGGCAACGAGGCGATGTATGTCGAGGCCCTCACCATCGGGCCAGGCGCGATCCTCGACCTCGCCGGCCTCAACCTCTACTACCGCAACGGCGGCGGGACGAAACGGCTCTATATGGGTGACTGCAACCTCGACGGCGCCGTCGATACCGCCGACTACTTCGAGATGGCCGCCCACTGGTTCGACGCCGCCGGCTGGGCCGGCGGCGACTTCAACGGCGACGGCGTCGTCGACACCGCCGACTACTTCGAGCTCGCCGCGAACTGGTTCGAAACGACCCCCGGCGGCGCCGCGCCGACCCCGGAACCGGCGACCTTGGCGCTCGTCCTGGCCGGCGCGGCGCTCGCGGCCGGCCGGAAACAAAAAAGGTAAAAAAAAGGTTCATGACCCAACACCGGGGAATGCCTGTCGGATTTTGAGGAAGA